>JAADHK010000014.1:3089-17212 GCA_013151835.1 Deltaproteobacteria bacterium | reverse complement strand
TAAGGACGAGCGGCCGGTGGACCTTTACGCCATTCTCCTTATGGTGGATGCCTTTCCGCCCGCAGTGTTTGCAAGCCAGGGCATGGTTGCCTGGGTGCCTACCCTTGAAATGAGCGTGAGCATCAGGAATATTCCCGAAGGATGCAGGCGGCTTTTGTGCGGGTTTAAAACCAATTTCATCAATTGCGGACTTATCGAGGAGGACGGCGAGATTTGGGACGAAAAAGGAGGGCTTGTGGCTATATCCCGCCAGATCGCGCAATATCGTAAACTTTGATTTTTACGAGCCGTCAGGATTGATTTTTAAGTAAATATTGTTTAGTATAATCCCTGTTGCAGCAAACCAGCGTTGCTCCGTATTCCTCGGGTCCGGATACATAAGATATCTGCCTTTAATGAGCGTAAAGATTCGGAAAACGATACAGCCGGGATCATTCTTACATGGAAAAAAAGATACCAGATCTTTTGCCTGGATTTCGGGTGAAAAGCCTGTTGCTTGAAACCGAGCATTTTTCCTTTTATGCCGCCTCTGATCTGGGAGAAAGCAGGCCGGTGATCCTTCGGAAGACGAAGGCCTCTTTTTTTAAAAAGGCCGGTACCAAAAGAATTCATCAGGAATACGACCTGCTTTACAGCCTGAAAATACATGGGCTGCTTTCCCCCTTGCGCATTGAAACAACCGATTCCGGATCGATCATGGTATGCAGGAATTTTTCCGGCCGGCTTATGGCCGATGTAATCCGTAGAGTCCACCCGGCCGATGAAAAAAAAGGGGAAGCTGACAGACTTTACGGGGACCCGGTATCGACCATGCTGATGTTCGGCATTGCCGCTGCCGAGATTCTGGGCCATTTACATAGAAACGGCATTATCCACGGGGAGATAAGCCCCGAAGTCATGGTCTGGGATCCCGTGGATCGGGCGCTGACATTCGTTGGTCTTTTTTCCGCACACAACAGGATGTCCGGTAAAGACGGTGACGAAAAGCCGAGAGTTTCCCGCAGCGCTTTTTTTTGTATGCCTCCGGAGCAGAAAGCCGGCTTTCCTGATTTCAGGTCAGACCTGTATTGCCTGGGCGCTGTTTTCTATGCCATACTTACCGGTTGCCCTCCCTTCGACCCGGCGGATATTTCAGATGCCATTCAACCTGCGCTTAACAGACTGCCTGTCCCTCCCAATGAAATAAAACGGCAAATCCCGCCGGTCCTTTCGGACATCGTCATGAAGCTGATGGCAATAAGCCCGGAGGACAGGTACCAGAGCACCTTCGGCCTGTTAAATGATCTTAAAAAGGTCTTCAACCAAGTGCGCTATGAAGGCAAGGTCAATGATTTCAGGATAGGGGACGGGGATATACCTGAAGCGTTGACGATACCACCCATCTTATACGGCCGTGAAAAAGAGGTGCAAACCCTGCTTGCTGCCCTGGACCGGGTAGAAAAAGGGAGCCTGGAGATCGTTTTTATAAGCGGGCCTTCGGGGATCGGGAAGAGCCGCATTGTTGAGGAGATTATCTTTCCGGTCCGCAGGAAAAAAGGTTTTTTTATATCCGGAAGGTTTGACCGGTTAAGACAGGGGGTGCCTTATGCCCCGCTCACGGACGCCGGCAAATCGATTGCGCGGCGGCTCCTGGCCGAAGAAGGTGGTCGGGTTGCCGAGTGGAGTAAAAAACTTAAACATGCCCTCGGACCGAATCTTGCCCTCCTGATCGACGCCATTCCCGAGATTTCGCTGATCACGGGGAATGCCCCGCCAATTACAGGTCTTTCGCCGTCGGAAAGAGAGCTCCGGTTTAACCTTGCGATATATAAATTCATCGGTGTCCTGGCCGAAACCTCCGGGCTTCTGGTGATCTTTTTAGATGATCTTCAATGGATGGACCCGGCAAGCATAAGGCTTATACGGACGCTTGTTCTGGAATATCCCATCCCTCACATCATGTTGATCGGTACGGTCAGGCCGTTTGCCGACAGCGAACCCATGATGCTTGCAGGGATTACGGCCGCCTTGAAGACAGCGGGCCTTGATCCTGTCATTATCGACGTGCCGCCTATGTCACAGGATCATACACGCCGCATGATCGCCGATACCCTGTTTCTTCCGACAGGCCAGGTTAAGAAATTTGCCGGGGTTGTCCATAAATCCACGGGCGGAAACCCGCTACACGTGATCCAGACGATCAAGTCATTATGTGAAGAGGGATTTATCCGTTTTGACGGGAGGTGGGTCCTTGAAGCGGACGCTCTTTCCGCAGGGCGCCGGACCGGCGGCCTTATGGCCCTGATGACGGACAGGATGGAAAAACTGCCTCCCGATGTTTCCGATATTCTGCAGGCCGCATCTTTTATCGGGTCAGGCATTGATTCCGGGTTCCTTGCCCGGGTTTGCCGCATGGATAACGAAGACATGCAATCTTTGCTTGCAAAAGCTGAAAAAGAAGGCTTTGTGGTGGCCGTCGATGGAGGTATGCAGTTTGCCCATGACCGCATACGGGACGCCTTTTATGAAATGGCCGACGGGGAGAGGCGAGTCGGTATCCATTACCGGATCGGCAGGATGCTGCTTTCCGGCCGGGACATACAAAATGTCGGCCCCTATTTTTTTGAAATCGTTTATCACTTAAACATCGCCGAATCGATCATAACAAGCCGGGAGGAACGGATCGAACTTGCACACCTGAACCTGAAGGCCGGGCAGCAGGCCAAGGCGTCCTCGGCCTACGAAGCTGCCCGTAAATACATGGAAAAAGGCCTGAAGCTGTTGGGTAATGAAGCTTGGTCGGCCGAATATAATCTTTCTCTGTTGTTTCACGGTGAATTATGTGAACTCTCCTATCTTACCGGAGATCCGGATGCGGCTGATATCCATTGCCAACAGGTATTGACCCATGCGAAAACTCCCGCCGACAGGGTCCGGGTACTGGAAGTCAAGATTGTCATGTACACGAGCGGTAATCGTCCAGTCGAGGCCATGGCCATTGGGGTGGAAGCCCTGGGGAGCCTCGGGCTCCGCCTTCCGAAACGGCCGGGCACGGCTCATATCCTGTGGACGCTTCTCAGGACAAAGATCGCGTTGTTTAGAATGTCCGTTGACGATCTTGCCGGCCTGGATGAGTTGATTGATCCTGAAAAACTGGCGGTTTCCCGGGTTCTCATGAGATGTACGGAACCCGCGTACGTGGGCAATCCGAATTACCTGGTCCTGATCATCCTGAACATGATCATCCATACCGTAAAAAACGGCAATTCCAGGCACGCCATTTTTGCTTATGCCGCCTACGGCGCGCTCCTGGGGGCTGCCCTGGGGGATTATAAAAAGGGTCGGGAGTTTGAATACCTTGCGTTGAAGCTCCTGGAAAAATATGGGGCGGATGAGTTTAAGGCGAAAATATACATGCTCATCGGGGGCGGGATTCATCACTGGACCCGGCCCATGAGGGAGGGGCTGAAATTACTGCATGATTCATATCTCGCGGGGATTGAATCCGGGGATCATTCTTTTGCCTCCTATGGTATCACCTGTTACATGTACACGCTTTTTTTCCTGGGAACCCCCCTTGAAACGGTCATAAAAGAATTTGAATCTTTCCTGCCCGGGCTTGAAAAGATTCACCAGCAGAACAGCGAGCAGGAATTTTTGCTCTGGTTTGATCTTGTTTCTCGCCTGGCCGGAAAAAAAGATAATGTCATGGACAAGGCCGGCAAGGCGGCCATTGTAGAAAAATGGCGGGAAGCAAAAGATTTGAACAGGCTCTGTATTTATGAAATCGGCCGTATGATTTCGGCTTACCTGACCGGCCGGGTCGGAGATGCGCTGGATGCGGGTGCGCGGGCGGAAAAGATGCTTGAGGCGGTCATGGGCCAGGTTTTTGTTTCCCAGTATTGTTTTTATCAAAGCCTTGCCCTGGTTGCGGCGGCTTTCAGGGGTGGGGTCCGGATATCCCGTAAAGATAAAAAACGTCTTCGCGGCTGTATGAAAAAAATGAAAAAATGGTCGGAGCTTGCACCCGTAAATTACAGGCATCAATACCTGCTAGTTTCGGCCGGGGTTGCCGTTGTTCAAAACGATGCAAGCCAGGCGGCCATTTTTTTTGATTCTGCGGTAAAGACCGCGTCTGAAAACGGATTTATCCATGACGAGGCGATGATTGCGGAACTGGCGGGCCTTTTCTGGCTGGGTGTAGACGATGCGGAAACCGGGCACACTTACCTCTCCCGGGCTTTTCGTTCATACCTTAAATGGGGGGCCGGTCCCAAGGCTTTACAGATGAAAAGGGCCTATCCTTTTTTGATGGCGTCGTAAAAAGTCCCATCTACTGCGTTGTAGCGGGTCGCGAAATACTCGGAATACTATATGTATGCCTCCGTTTTTGCGACACCACTACGCCTTGTATATGGAACTTTCTACTTGTGCCATCGTAACCGGGGTGCCTGACTTTTTACGAGATCATCTTTTTTAACGGATTCGTAACACAACCGACGGCCTTTTTACGGAGTCGTCCTATTTGGTGTTGAAAAGCGTGTCCGTAATGGCCTTGGTAGTCTGCACCGCAGGAAGATTCAGTGCGGATGAAAGCAGGTTAGAGACCGCATCGCCTCCCTTTGACTGCAGGAAGGAAAGAATGATGGGCATGAATTTACTGACCATATTCGCACTTAAGCCCAGCTTTGAAAAAGATTGATAGAGGCTTGTGAGCGTGTTCATTCCTTTCATGAGGGAAGTCGCCTTGGAACCCGCCGATGTTATTGCAGGCGCGGCCTTAAGGAGCGTGCCCATGTCCGGCAAGACCGAAGCGATTTGGCCGAAATCAGGGGCGCTCATTTTTGACTTGGCCAGCGAGAATATGGCTCCCGCACCGCCGGTTGCCTGGGGCGTGGTGACCCCGAGCTGAGAGGAGAGAAGGTTCACGAGTTCACCGGCGACGGCCCTGGTCGGAGAGGGAGCGGCTTTTGTCACGGGCGCGGTTTTTACCGGAGCCGCCTGTTTATTTCCCATGGCATAGGCCCCTGTTCCCATGGCGATGATCGATGCGCAGAAAATTACAGCCGTTAATATGCCCAGAGTCCTTGCAATGTTTTTTTTCATATCCTTCTCCCAGGTTAAAATTACGACGCCATCAAAATTTAATTGCCAGTTTGTCCATATTGAGTTATTAACGGCTACATTAAGTCTTATATAAATTACAAGGAAAAAGTGTTTCATACAGGGGGGGGTGAAAATGAGCAATGTAAGGGTTGATACAAAAAAGAACAGGATTTATATCACCATCGGCAGGATTGCCGATGAAAAAGAAATGGCTGCGATTGTTAAAAAAATCCAGATGGAATGCGCGCTTCTTAAACCCGGCTTTACCTGCCTGACGGATCTTAGGGATTACGAGATTCAAGACGATGTTTTTGAAAAATATATAAAAAGAGCACAGGAAATTCTTGTTGCCGCCGGGATGTACAAGGTCGTACGGGTCCGCCGCAAGATGGGCACGCTGGCCCATTTCCAGTTTGACAATGCCTCCTATGAGGTCGGTTATCACGCAGACAGCGTGATTGATCTGGATGAGGCGGAAAGGCTTCTTGATTCCGAGGCGGCTAAAAGGGACGGGAAGTAAAAGGTCAGAATGCTATGTTTCCGGGTGTTCTCGGAAAGGCGATTACGTCCCGGATGTTTGAGATGCCCGTGACCAGCATGATAAGCCGTTCAAACCCCAGGCCATAGCCGGAATGAACAATGCTTCCGAAACGCCGGGAATCAATATACCACCAATACGGGGCCGTATCTATCCCCGTTTTTTTCATCCTGGATTCCAGGATATCCAGCCGCTCCTCGCGCTGGCTCCCCCCTATGATTTCACCAATACCGGGCATAAGCACATCCATGGCGGCAACTGTCCTGCCGTCATCGTTAACCCGCATGTAAAAGGGCTTGATATCCGCAGGATAGTCGTAAACAATAACCGGACCTTTGAAATGGGTGTCCGTTAAAAACCGTTCATGCTCGGTCTGCAACTCCTTTCCCCATGAAATATCATATTTGAAATCAGCCCCGGATTTTTCCAGGAGGCAAACGGCCTCTTCGTAGGAGATGCGTAAAAAATCCTTTTCCAGTATGGTTTCAAGTCTTTTTTCAAGGTCTTTATCCACGTATTTGAAGAACAGGGACAGATCTTCTTTGCATTCAATCATGGCACGGGATATCAGATATTTTATCAGTTCCTCGGCATTGTCCATGTCGCCGGCAAGGTCGCAGAAGGCCATTTCAGGCTCCACCATCCAGAATTCGGCCGCATGTCTTCTGGTGTTCGAGTTTTCGGCTCGAAACGCCGGGCCGAATGTATATACATTGCCCAGGGACAACGCGAACATTTCTGCGGAAAGCTGGCCTGAAACCGTAAGGTTTACTTTTTGGCCGAAAAAATCGCCGGCAAAGGCGTCTTTGTTTCCGGCCGGACTGAAATTCGTGGGATCAAGGGTCGTTGCGGAAAAGAGCGCCCCGGCCCCCTCGCAGTCCGAACCCGTTAATATCGGGGTATGTATGCAGACAAAGCCTTTTTCCCTGAAAAACGCATGAACTGCGAAGGCCAGGGCCGAGCGGATCCTGAAAGCGGCCCCGTACTTGTTTGTTCGGGGTCGCAAATGGGCGATGGTGCGTAAAAATTCGTCGGAGTGCCGCTTTTTCTGCAAGGGGTAATCATTGGGAGCGGTTTGAAGGATTTCCACCCGGTCGGCGGCAAGCTCCCATTTCTGGCCCTTTCCCGGGGACTGCCCGAGCGCCCCCTCCACGGCAACGGCAGAGCCCGTGGTGAGTTTTTTAACCTGTTCATACCCATCGAGTCCGTCATCCGCGATAACCTGGAGGTTGGCGAGACAGGAGCCGTCGTTTATCTCGAGAAAAGAAAAGCCTCGTGAGTCCCGTCGTGTGCGGACCCAGCCCATTACCCGTATTCGTCCGGCCGCGTTTTCGCATGCCAGCAGATTTTTGATTTTCCATTGTTTCATTATTAGTTCCGGATTGCTGAGTGGTCTAAAAATCTTTATCGATTTAGCACGGCTGCAAATCCGTTGCAAGACCATTGCAAAGCTACGATACAGGATTTTTTTTCTTGACAAAAATACGTGCATTGGATAATTCTGAAATCTTTAATTTTTTGAGTTTTCAAGCGATTTTTGGAAGGGTTGTTTAGCGTTAATATATGGAGGTAAGGTCGTTTATGGGTGCACAGGATTTTTTTGCCGAAAAAAAAGTCAAATGGGTAAGCCTTTGGTTTGATGTCCTTATCAAGCAGTATCCATTTGAAGCTACCCCGTTTTTCAAAAACACCTCCGATCCTTTTGCAAACCCCATCGGTTCTGTTGTCAAAAAGGGTTTAAACGAGCTTTACACGCTCCTGACAGCCGAAGTTGCGGACGTAGAAAAGCTCCGCGAAGCGCTTGATCCCATTATCCGCATTCAGGCGGTCCAGGATTTTTCCCCCTCTGTGGCACTTTGTTTTTTGCCTGATTTCAGGCGAATCGTTGAAAGCGGCCTTAAGCGTGAAAAACAGGTAACCCGGGAAATGGAAAAGCATGCCGAAAAGGTTCTTTCAAATATCGATACGGCCATGCTCATGGCCTTTGATATTTATGTGTCATGTACGAAAAAGCTTTATGAACTGCGGGCAACCCAGTTTCGTAACAGCGTAAGACAATTGCTCATCAAGAAGGATCTGGTGGCCGAGATTCCGGAATTGGCTCCGGAACTGCGATTTTAATTGGCGGTTTTGTAATAAGGTCGGTCATCCCGGAAAGGATGGCTTCGTTAACCCGCCGTCCCATGAACGTTTATAATCAACGGCATTGGGCGGCAAAGTGAGGTGATGGTAAATGAATGCTGATTATTTGAGTTCCCTCATTGCGGTTGTTGTTCTCGGGCTGATCGCGTACGCGGGAGTTGCAATGGCAGGATTGAACGGCTTTTTCGGCGTATTCGTGCCGTATCTGGCCCTTGTCCTGTTTGTCATAGGGTTTACCCGCCGTGTTCTCGGGTGGGCGGGCTCTGCGGTTCCTTTTCGTATTCCCACAACCTGCGGGCAGGAAAAATCCCTGCCATGGATAAAGCAGGCGAAAATCGACAATCCGTCCACAAAAACCGGTGTCGTTCTTCGAATGTTTTTTGAAGTGCTCCTGTTCCGGTCCCTGTTTCGAAACACCCGGGCAACCCTGAATGAAAACGGTCGTCTTTCCTACAAGTGGGTTCTCTGGCTCTGGGCATTTGCATTGATGTTCCATTATTGCTTTCTGTTGGTTGTGCTGCGGCATTTACGGTTTTTTACCGAACCTGTGCCCGGTTTTGTAAAGATGCTTGAAGGCGTTGACGGAATGCTCCAGATCGGGCTCCCCGTGATGCGGATATCCGGGGTTCTCCTCCTTGTGGCCGCCACCCTTCTCCTGCTGCGGCGCATCCTTTTGCCCAAGGTGAGATATATCTCCCGCCCGGCCGATTATTTTCCGCTTTTTCTCATCATAGGCATTGCCGGAACCGGTATCTTCATGCGGTATTTCACCAAGGTTGATGTTGTTAAAATCAAGGAACTGACCATGGGGCTTGCCACCTTTCATCCGGCCATGGTCCAGGACGGGATCGGGGCGCTTTTTTATAGTCATCTCTTTCTTGTTTCCATCCTCCTGGCATATATACCCAACAGCAAGCTGATGCA
The DNA here is from genome assembly GCA_013151835.1 of Deltaproteobacteria bacterium. GTDB lineage: Bacteria > Desulfobacterota > Desulfobacteria > Desulfobacterales > Desulfosalsimonadaceae > JAADHK01. The sequence goes on along the minus strand of JAADHK010000014.1, from coordinate 8,523 downwards.
CATGGGCGGCGTGTTTTTGAGTCCCACGCGAAACCTTGCCAACAACAGCCGGGCCGTGCGGCATATCAACCCCTGGAACCACCCCGTCAAGGTGCATACCTATGAGGAATATGAAGATGATTTCAGGGAAAAGATGATTGAGGCAGGATTGCCTGTTGAAAAGGAGTAGTCATGGTCGACATACCGAAACCCGAAGAACTGATAAAAAAAACAGACACGCCACTTCCATCAAAACGGTGGGAAAATATTCCGGCGGATCTGTCGCCCGGGAAATTCTGTTATCCCACGAAACAAAAGAGCTTGGAATATCTTGACCTTCCGACTCCCGGGAGGGAATGGTCGCCTGCGGATGAAGAATGGCCCCTGCCCGAGAACTGGCAGGAGATTATCCATGAAGGGTTCAAGGAGCGGCTTGAAAAATACCGTTCCCTGAAGGTCTTTATGGATATCTGTGTCAGGTGCGGGGCCTGCGCCGATAAATGCCATTTTTTTATCGGCACCGGGGATCCGAAAAATATGCCCGTAGTGCGCGCAGAACTGCTCCGCTCGATTTATCGCAATGATTTCACAACTGCGGGAAAGATTCTGGGAAAAATCGCCGGTGCGCGCAAGCTGACCCCGGCGGTGATCAAGGAATGGTTCTCCTACTTCTACCAGTGCACGGAATGCCGGCGCTGCTCGGTGTTCTGCCCCTATGGGATCGATACCGCCGAGATTACCATGATGGCCAGGGAACTTCTGACCCTTGTGGGGCTTAACATAAACTGGATATTGGAACCCGCCGCCAATTGTTTCCGCACCGGCAACCACCTTGGCATCCAGCCCCACGCATTTAAGGAGATGATTGATTTCTACTGCGATGATATCGAGGAGGTAACAGGGATCAGGATCGATCCGAGTTTTAACCGCAAAGGGGCCGAGATACTGTTTATAACTCCATCGGGCGATTATTTTGCCGATCCCGGTATCTATACCATGATGGGCTATCTCCTCCTTTTCGAACACATCGGTCTCGACTATACCTTAAGCACATATGCGTCCGAGGGGGGTAATTTCGGGCTTTTTACCTCGGCCGACATGGTCAAGCGCTTGAATGCCAAGATGTACATAGAGGCAAAGAGGCTCGGCGTAAAATGGATACTCGGCGGCGAGTGCGGGCATATGTGGCGGGTTATTCACCAGTACATGGACACTTTAAACGGACCCGCCGATTTTCTCGAAGCCCCGGTCTCCCCGATTACGGGCACTAAATTCGAAAATGCCGCATCCACAAAGATGGTCCATATAATGGAGTTTACGGCCGACCTGATCAAACATGACAAGCTGAAGATAGATCCGTCGAGAAACGATAACAAGGTGGTCACGTTTCATGATGGATGTAATCCCTCGCGTGGAATGGGGCTTCTGGAAGAGCCGAGGTATGTGATTAAAAACGTATGCAACAATTTCTATGAAATGCCGGAAAACACAATCCGCGAGCAGACATTCTGCTGCGGTTCCGGTGCCGGCCTGAACACGGAAGAGATAATGGAATTACGGATGCGCGGAGGCCTTCCCAGGGCAAATGCCGTCAAGTATGTTCATGATAAATTCGGGGTCAACCTGCTGGCCTGCATCTGCGCCATTGACCGGGCCTCCCTGCCGCCACTCATGAATTACTGGGTTCCGGACGTCGGGGTCACCGGGGTTCATGAGCTGGTGGGAAACGCGCTTGTAATGGACGGCGAAATAGAGCGGACATCCGACCTGCGATTCGAACCCCTGAATGATGAAACGCCTGAAGGAAACAAAGGAGAGGCAGATGAATGATAAAGGCATGATCATCGCCGGCCTGATAATCTTTTTTACGATCTTTACCTTCCCGATCTGGTACAACCACGGGGCGGCCGCGCCACCGCCCGAACCGGAGCTTTCGCAAAAGGCAAAGGCCGCAAAGACCTGTGTGGAGGATACGGCATACATGCGGACCGAGCACATGCACCTTTTGAATCAGTGGCGCAACACCGCAGTCAGGGATGGTCTCAGGGAATATACCGGCAAGGACGGAAAGACATACGAGGTATCCCTTTCCAACACCTGTCTGGATTGCCATTCCAACAAGGAGCAATTCTGCGACAGGTGCCATAATTATGCGTCGGTTACGCCTTATTGCTGGGATTGTCATACATATCCGAAGGAGAAGATGTGATGAAAAAGAGCAGGAGGGAATTCCTAAAGGTAGCCGGGATTACAATTCTCGGGGCGGGAGCCGGCTCTTTGATAAACGGGGTATCCGTTTTGTCCGCCGCCGAATCCGGACGAAAACCGGGCCTTGATTTCTTTAAGAACTCCGATGCCTTAAAAGCAAAGAGATGGGGCATGGCTGTTGATACGCGAAAGCTGTCGGACGAAATCTGCGAAAAAATGCAGGTCTCATGTCATCAGCTTCATAACGTCCCGGATTTTATAAAAAAATTTGGAAAGCAAGAGAAGCGCCACGAGATAAAATGGATATGGGAAACCGGCTTTGAACACGCCTTTACCGGCAGGGAAAACGAGTTTCCCCGTGAGAACCTGGAAGACCTCCCTGTGGTGGTCACGTGCAATCATTGCGAAAAACCTCCCTGTGTGCGCGCCTGTCCCACACAGGCGACCTTCAAGCGGGAAGACGGTATCGTCATGATGGATTTTCACCGGTGCATCGGCTGCCGGTTCTGCATGGCCGCATGCCCGTTCGGCTCCAGGAGTTTTAATTTCAGAGATCCGAGACCCGCCATCTATGACCGGAATCCGGACTTTCCCACGCGTACAAAGGGGGTCGTCGAGAAATGCAATTTCTGCGCCGAGCGCCTGGCTGTGGGTAAATTGCCGGCCTGCGTGGAGGCGTCCGAAGGCGCCCTTGTTTTCGGTGATCTCGAAGACCCCGAATCAGATATCCGCAAACTTCTGGCTGAAAATTATACCATCAGGCGCAAACCGGAACTGGGAACAAACCCTTCAGTTTTTTATATTATATGAGGTAGCTCATGCTGGAAAAAGCGATAAAAGGAAGCAAGACATACTGGTTATGGGTGCTGGCCCTGCTGGCGGTAATTGCCGTCGGGTTCATGTTTTATATGCGCCAGCTCGATTTCGGCCTCGGTATCACCGGGATGAGCCGTGATGTTTCCTGGGGGTTTTATATCGACCAATTCACATTCCTGGTCGGTGTCGCGGCCGGCGGGGTGATGGTGGCGATCCCCCATTATCTGCACGATTACAAGGCGTTTGGAAAGATTACCGTGCTTGCGGAGTTTCTCGCGGTCTCGGCGGTCATGATGTGCATGTTTTTCATCGTCGTTGACCTGGGGCAGCCCATGCGGCTATTAAACGTCCTCTTGCATCCCACGCCCCATTCCATGCTTTTCTGGGATATGATCGTTTTAAGCGGCTATCTTTTCTTAAATATCGTCATCGGCTGGAACGTACTCGATGCGGAGCGAAATTCAGTGCCCCCGCCTCAATGGGTCAAGCCGTTGATTTACCTTTCTATTCCCTGGGCTATAAGTATTCATACCGTCACGGCTTTTCTTTATTGTGGGCTTCCGGGCCGAACCGCCTGGCTTACTGCAATTCTGGCTCCTAAATTCCTGGCCGGGGCTTTTGCTGCGGGCCCTGCTTTTTTGATTCTGCTCTGCCTGGTTGTGCGTAAATTTACGAATTTTAAGATCGGTCAGGCGCAGATTCAGGCCCTGGCCAAGATCGTCTGCTATGCGGCCATTACAGACCTGTTCTTTTTCCTTTGCGAGGTGTTTGTCGCTATTTACAGCCAGATCCCGGAACATCTTGAGCATCTTGAGTATCTATTTTTCGGGCTCCACGGCCACGGGGCGCTGGTGCCCTTTATGTGGCTTTCAATCCTGCTGATCGTCTCCGGGATACTGCTTCTTCTGATCCCCTCGGCCCGGGAGAACGAATCCGTTCTGGCCGTGGCATGCGTGGCCGTCTTTATGGGAATTTGGCTCGATAAGGGGCTTGGTATGATTGCAGGCGGATTTATCCCCAATCCGTTAAATGAAATAACGGAATATGTGCCCACCATGCCCGAGGTCATGATAACCATAGGGATTTATGCTTCAGGCCTTTTGATCCTGACCATACTCTATAAGGTGGTTATCGGGGTTAAGGAAGAACTGGCTGGGACGTAATAGATCGGGAGATAACAATGAGTTCAAATGTTGTTTGTATAAAAATACAGGACAAAACAATGCCATAAGCCAACATAATGACACCATCTCACATTCCGTCTGTGAATGTAAAGATTGAGCCGATGAGGCATTGGCGTACAACAACGCGCTCATTGCCTGACCGGAGATTAGCAGATCGAGCAGACAGGAGAAAGCTGAGCTGTTTGTACGGTCAGGCCTGGAATTTTAGATTGACTAACCGTATAAATAAGAATACAAAGATAGATATTCATAAAAGGAGGGCGGTTATGTCTGCAAAAGATCAGGCGCTTTTCACAAGTGGCAGTATAGCTCAGCAGGTGCGTAAAGAATTTGGAGACAGCGTTAAATCCGTTGACATCAAAATCAAGTACGAACGCGATATCCGGAGTTTCATAAAAAAGATGGAAGATGCCCGCAGGCAGGCGGCGAAAAGTCGATTGGCCTTCCGGTAGGGAAGGGACATCGTGAACAACCACCGTACTGTAGCCCCCAGATCCATCGAAATCATACCCGTCCAGCCTCCTTTTTCCGGCCAACGAGCGAAAGATAGCCGAAATCCTGCTGAATCCATCGGTTGCGGAGGATTCGGAATCCGCTTTCATCCATAACATTTTCCTTTTGGCCCGGATTCCGGAATACTATTTTTTTATCGACCGGGCGAAAAAGGCATCTTCTCCATTCCTTTATTTGTCCAGCGGACTCAAATCGCATCTGCCGTTAATAAAACATTCCTGAAGCCTTATAAGAGATGCCTTACTCCGTCTTATTGATACCGCACGTTAATCAGAAAGAGTCCACGGGCCGGGGCAGTGGTGCCGGCTATGCTCCGGTCCCGTTTTTCCAGTATCTCGGCAAAACCGGATACACTCCGCTTCCCAAGCCCCACCTCAACGAGCGTGCCCACGATATTTCTGACCATGCACCTAAGAAACCCGTTTGCCGTAAGTGAGATGTCCACCCTGTCATCGGCCGTTAAAACCTTTGCTTCAAAAATCGTGCGCACGGGATGCGCCCGCTGGCTCCCGGTGTTTTCAAATCCCGAAAAGTCATGGGTTCCTTCGAGCAGGCAGATGGCTTCACGCATGGATACGATGTCGAGCGGTTTTCTTATATGCCAGCAATAACGAAGGGAAAGGGCCGAACGCAGAGGCCGGTTTAATATCTTGTATTCATAGGTCTTGTCGCGCACGTCAAACCGGGCGTGAAAACCGGGCGGCGCCTTTTTGCAGTCGAGGATCGCGATATCA
>JAADHK010000014.1:1467-3005 GCA_013151835.1 Deltaproteobacteria bacterium | reverse complement strand
CCCCTGGCGTGAACCCCGGCATCGGTACGGCCCGAACCGCTGATGCGCACCTGCCTGCGGGTCATGGTAAAAATGGCTTTTTCGATTTCCCCCTGTACCGTCCGGAGGTCTGTCTGCACCTGCCAGCCGTGAAAATCCGTACCGTCGTATTCAATGGTCAGAACAAAGTTTTTTTCTTGTTTTGGCATTGCTTGTTTTCCGTTAATTTTGGATGTATAAAAACAGAGTAAGTTTAGTATAAAGGCGAAAATGAGTCCATAACTATTTGGAGACACTATGTGCAAGGGGTTTAAAGCAGCCGGGATCGCGGCCGGGATCAAGAAAAACAAGGAAAAGGACCTCGGGATTATCTATTGTGAAACAGATGCGGTCTGCGCGGCCGTGTTCACGAAAAATCGGGTCAAGGCCGCGCCGGTTCTTCTGGATATGGAGCGGGTCCGGGCCGGGACATGCCGGGCCGTGATTGCAAATTCCGGGAATGCCAATTGCTGCAACGGCGATGCAGGCATGGCCTGTGCCGTTGAAATGGCCGCAGCCGTGGCTCGGGCCCTTAAAATTCCGGAAACCGAAGTACTGGTGGCATCCACCGGGGTTATTGGAAATCCCTTTCCTATAGAGAAGATCATCCAAAAGACCCCGAACCTCGTTTCACTATTATCAAAGGACGGATTCCCCGATTTTGCTTCGGCCATCATGACCACCGACACCGTGCCGAAGCTCATTTTCCGGACCGGAGAAATCGACGGGGTACCGTTTAGCGTGACCGGTGTGGCTAAAGGCTCCGGCATGATCCGGCCGGACATGGCTACAATGCTATGTTTTGTATGCACGGATATCGGGATCGACGCGGACCGGCTTCAGGCCGCATTGAGCCGGGCAAATGAAAAAAGCTTTAACCGGATCACCGTGGACGGGGATACCAGCACCAACGACACGGTCATCGTCATGGCAAACGGCGCGTCCGGAGCAATAGTGAAAACCGGCGAAGATTATTTGGTGTTTTCAAACATTTTAGACGACATCCTTTTTCGGCTGGCCAAAATGATTGTTGCCGACGGCGAGGGGGCCACCAAGTGCGTTACAATAATCGTGAACAACGCAGCTTCCGACACCGAGGCCCGGGCTGCGGCGGACACGGTGGCAAACTCGAACCTGGTGAAAACCGCCCTTTTCGGACAGGACCCCAACTGGGGTCGGATCATGGGGGCCCTGGGCCGGTCCGGGGCCGCATTCGACCCGGATTGTGTCGACATTTTCTTTAATGATGCGCAGATGGTCGCATCAGGTCAGGGGTGCGGCGATGCCGCCGAAGCCCGTGCCGCGCAGATATTGAAACAACCGGAATTCGATATTATAATCGATCTTCATGCGGGAGACGGCACTGCCTCGGTCCTGACCTGCGACCTGTCTGAAGAATATATTCGGATCAACGCGGATTACCGGTCTTAAAATTGACGGACTCGTAAAAAGTCCGTCTGCGGCGTTGCGCGATCCGGGAAAGGCCTCAACGTACAAAAAGTACGCCTTCGCCCTTTCCC
>JAADHK010000014.1:0-1442 GCA_013151835.1 Deltaproteobacteria bacterium | reverse complement strand
ATACGAAGCTTTTTACGAGTCCTTGAGACCGAGTTTAACGTGGGGCAGTGATCCTTTTTTTCATATAAAATCGAGCTGATTTTCGACTTTTACGACGCCATCAAGATTGCCAATGAGAAGACTATGCTAAGACTCCAGAAATATCTTGCCGATGCGGGGATATGCTCACGTCGTGCCGGAGAGGCGTATATCGCGGCCGGCCGGGTTGTTGTAAACGGGGAGGTTGTCACAAGGCAGGGCGTTAAAATAGATCCGGACAGCGATCTTGTTGCGGTTGACGGCAAATCGGTAGATGCTGGCGGCAAAAAAGTCTATATCATGTTAAACAAGCCGGCCGGTGTGATCACCTCCTGCAAACAGAAGGGCCGGAAGATAGTCACCGACCTTGTGGACGTGCCCCAGAGGGTTTTTCCCGTGGGTAGGCTTGACCGCGATTCCACCGGACTTCTGATCCTGACAAATGACGGCCGCCTTCATCACCGGCTTTCCCATCCCTCTTTCGACCACGAAAAGGAATATCACGTGGAACTTGAAAATCCTGTTTCCGGCGCTGATCTTTCCCGCATGGCAAAGGGTATCATCATAGACGGACGGAAAACCCGGGAGGCCAGTGTAAAACGGCTTGGTCCCCGCAGGTTTTCCATTGTATTAAAGGAGGGCCGGAACCGCCAGATCCGGAAAATGGCCGAGGCCCTGGGAAACCGGGTTGCAATCCTGCACAGGGTGAGGATAGCCTGTGTGCGGATCGGAAATCTCGGGCCGGGAAAATGGCGGCATATTGATCCAAAGACCAGACAGGCTCTTCTTGCACTTTTAGTTTCTTATCTCTGATTTTTGTGTTTTTTTGCAAAAGAATTTTTTATTGGTATCCTGGTTGGTTCTGGTTAGTCCAGGTTGGGCGTTAACGGGGAGGAATAAAAAATGATCAATGCGTTTCAGCATATCGGCATGGGCGTGTGGGACATAGACAAGACATTTTCTTTTTATAAAGACCTTCTCGGCTTTAAGGTCAAACTCAATGACATCACCCTTGCGCCAAAAGAAATGGAGCCGGTTCTGGGAAAGGTCGAAACCATGCGCGTCATGATGGCCTTAAACGTAAAAGGCGGCGGCGCCGTCGAGTTTGTCGAGTACAAGTCAACGCCCATAGGGCCTCTTCCTGAAGATTGCGGATATGGTAATTACGGGGTCCTTGAGATCGGCATCGGTGTTTGCTTCATAGAAAAGGTGGTGGAATATCTGGAATCCAGGGGCGTCGGTTTTTTAACCCCGGTTTGCAGCCTTGATCTCGCATCCGGAATCAGGTGGAAATATGCCTATCTGCTGGATCCCAACGGGTTGCGCATCCAACTGGTGGAAGATATCCGTCCGGGGGATGAAAAGCCTAAAAAACCGGAGATTCAGGGGGTCGTGCATGTGGGCCTCGGTGTCTCCGATATGGA
>JAADHK010000088.1:18855-20686 GCA_013151835.1 Deltaproteobacteria bacterium | reverse complement strand
TCGGTGCCGGTCATGGCGTCCAACCGGATTTCAGACCCGGACACGGCGGAATCGCTTATAAAAACGGGCTGCGCCGACATGGTGAACCTCGGCCGGGTGCTTATCGCCGACCCGAAATGGCCACAAAAAGCCTTTGAGGGGAAAAAGGATGAAATACGGCCCTGCGCCGCGTGTTCCCAGGGGTGCACCGACGAGGTCTTCCAGGGACGTCCCGTGTATTGCATCGGAAATCCCATGGCCGGGTTTGAGGGAGAGAGAAAAATTACAAGGACAGACACACCGAAACGGATCATGATCGTGGGCGCGGGTCCTGCGGGCATGGAGGCCGCCGTCCGCGCGACCATGGCCGGCCACAAGGTTGAGATTTATGAAAAGCAAAACGATATAGGCGGCCAGCTTCATCTGGCCGGAGCCCCTCCCCACAAGCAGGAACTGCTCGAATTTATCCGTTACTACAGGGCCATGATCAGCAAATACGAGATTCCGCTCTTTTTAAACACCGGGGTCGACATTGACATGATACAGAAAAAAACCCCCGACCACGTAATCGTGGCCCAGGGCGCCGAACCACTGGTTCCGCCCATAAAAGGCTCGGATAAGAAATGCGTCATGACCTCATGGGAGGTTTTAAAGAACAATCCCCCGCTCGGAAGGGAAGTAGCGGTCATCGGCGGCGGGGCTGTGGGCTTGGAAACCGCAGCTTTTGTGGCATCCCGGGGAACCATCACTCCGGAAATCCTTTATTTTCTTTTCAAATATGAAGCCGAGACGCCCGAGCGCCTCCGGGAGTTGATGTTTAAGGGGCTGTGCCGGGTAACCGTCTTTGAAATGCTCGAAAAGGCGGGCAAAGACGTTGGGAAATCCACGAGATGGGTATTGTTCGACAATTTGAGAAAACACGGGGTTACCATAAAAACCAGCGCCAGGGTGCTTGAAATAAAAGACGGCGGGCTTGCGTGGGAAGAGGACGGCGAAACCAGGCAGGCGGAATTTGACACCGTGATCCTCTCGTCGGGATCAAAATCGCTGGATACCCTTTCAGCAAGCCTTCGGCAATTATCCATACCTCATACCGTCGTTGGAGACTCCAATAAGCCCGGAAGGATTGATGGCGCCATACATGGCGGATTCCTGGCCGCGATGGAACTATAGGGCGAGCAATCCTTGAAATGTGAAAGGATCAGGATCGGAATCAGCAGGTGCCTTCTTGGAGAAGCCGTGCGCTATAACGGCGGTCACAAGCGCGCGCGGCAAATCCTGGATGCGGCGGGGCCGGAGGTATGCTGGGTTCCTGTCTGTCCCGAGGTGGAATGCGGGCTTGACGTCCCGCGCGAGCCCATGCACCTGGAGGGCAATCCCGACTCCCCCCGCCTGGTGACGGTAAAAACGCGCATCGACCTTACGGACAGGATGGAATCATGGATCGCCTCAAGGCTTGCCGAACTGGAAAAAGAACACCTTTTTGCCTTTATCTTCAAATCCCGTTCCCCTTCCTGCGGCATTTGTGATGTCCCTGTTTACGATGCAAGCACCGGGGAGATCCTGTCTCTGGGCTTCGGTTTTTTTGCGCACGCATTTTCAGCCCGGTTTGGCGATATCCCCACGGCAGATGAAAACAATGCTGAAAAGGAGCTGGATTTCCTGATGTGCGGGCTTTGAGGGATTGCATTTTTACAGCACGGGGCAGTCGCCAGGCGGGTATGATTTTATCATGACCATAAACTTATTGAAAATTAATCATGATTTAATATGAAATTCAATATAGTGCGGTAAGAGTGTTTATGAAATATGATGATCTCGTAAAAAGTCAGGCAACCCGGTAAAGATGGCT
>JAADHK010000088.1:0-18817 GCA_013151835.1 Deltaproteobacteria bacterium | reverse complement strand
GCGAAAGCGGAGGCATACATATAGTATTCCGAGCATTTCGCGACCCGCTACAACGCAGTAGATGGGACTTTTTACGACGCCATCAAATATGAATTGCCCCCAATTCCTCAATAGCTTGTCCGTAAGATCCGCGCGTTGCACATTTCACCCGTTCTCCTTTAACACTTATTGAATAACAAGGTCGTCGACTTCTTCGGCGTCCTATGATATGGACTGCCTGAGCGGCAGCAAGACGATGATACCCGAATATCTGAACAGGGGTCCTGTGGAAGGAAGGATTAACCGTGAGCAAAGAGGATAAAGCATCCCCGGAAACCGTCGGCCAGTTCGGCCTCATGACCCGTCGGCGGTTTGCGCCGTTTTTCTGGACCCAGTTTTTTGGCGCGTTTAACGACAACCTGTTCAAAAACGGCCTTATGATATTGATCGCTTACGGGGCCGGGAATCTGATTGCCGCAAAAAGCGATATTACCGTAAACCTTGCGGCGGGGCTCTTTATCCTTCCGTTTTTCCTCTTTTCGGCAACCGCCGGCCAGATGGCCGACAAATACGAAAAATCAATGCTGATCCAACGCATCAAGATCGCCGAGATCATGATCATGGGTCTGGGCGCGCTCGCCTTTTCATTTTCAAGCTTGGTTGCGCTGATCTTTCTACTCTTTTTAATGGGAACCCAGTCCGCCTTTTTCGGCCCCATCAAATACAGCATCATCCCGGACCACCTTAAACCGGATGAAATCGTCGGCGGAAACGCCCTGGTGGAGATGGGGACCTTTGTGGCCATACTCCTCGGGCTGATTGCGGGCAATCTCTTAAACCCCGTGGAACTCTCGCCCGGCTGGATCGCGGCTGCGGTCTGCTTTGTCGCGGTGCTGGGATGGTGGGCAAGCCGGTTCATTCCCAAGGCAAGCCCGCCGGCGCCTGACCTTGTCATCGACTATAACCCCCTGACCCAGACGATAAAGACGATCGGCTACGCCAGAAACATCCACTCCGTTTTTCTATCGATTATCGCCATCTCCTGGTTCTGGTTTCTGGGCATGGCGTATCTGACCCAGCTTCCCAACTATACCAAAAACGTCCTTTTCGGCACCCAGGACGTTTATACACTGCTTTTGACCGTCTTTTCCGCAGGCATCGGTTTCGGGTCCATGCTGTGTGAAAGACTTTCCGGCCGGAAGGTGGAGCTGGGCCTTGTCCCCCTCGGCTCCCTGGGGATCAGCCTTTTCGGGATCGACCTCTTTTTCGCCAATCCGGGCACCCACTATGATACGCTCATGGGGATCACTGCATTCATCCATTGCCCCGGAAGCATACGGGTACTTGTGGACCTGCTCATGATCGGCATTTTTGGCGGAATTTACATCGTACCGCTTTTTGCCTTTATCCAGACCCGGACCGAAAAAAAATACCGCGCCCGGGTTATCGCGGCCAACAATATCTTAAACGCATTCTTCATGGTGGTATCGGCGCTTGCCGGAATCGTCTTTCTCGGGTTTTTAAACCTTACTATCCCGGAATTCTTTTTAGTACTTGCCATCATGAACATTGCAGCAGCCGCATACATCTACACGGTGGTGCCGGAATTCGCCATGCGGTTTCTCATCTGGGTGATCACCCACACCATGTACCGGGTCAGGCATGTCAACCTTGATGCCATACCGGACGCAGGTCCTGCCGTGATTGTCTGCAATCATGTCAGCTATATGGACGCGCTGATCCTGGCCGGATCCTGCCGCCGGCCGATCCGGTTCGTTATGTTCGAGCCGATTTTCAGGATTCCGGTCTTAAAGTTCATCTTCAAAACCGGAAAGGCGATCCCCATTGCCTCAAAACGGGAAAACCCGGCCACCTACCACGCCGCGTTTGAGTCAATATCCGAGGCCCTTGAGGAAGACGAAATTGTCTGCATCTTTCCCGAGGGAAAACTGACAAGAGACGGTGAAATCGATGTGTTTAAACCCGGTATTGAAAAAATCATTCAAAAAAATCCGGTCCCCGTGATTCCCGTTGCCCTGCGGGGGATGTGGGGCAGCTTTTTCAGCCATAAAAGCGGGCCAGCCCTGCGGCGTCTTCCGAGCCGATTCTGGTCGAAAATCACCATTCAGGCGGGAAGTCCGGTCTCACCGGAAAACGTCTCGGCAAACGACCTCAGAAAACGGGTGAAGGACTTAAGAGGGGAACATCGATGATGGAAAAAGAATTCGTTATCCTCCTCCACGGCATGGGCAGGACCAGACATTCCATGCGCACGCTTGCACGGCACCTGAAAAAGGCCGGATACACAACCATCAACGACGGCTATCCCTCGACCGCCAAAACCGTTTCCGTCATTGCAGAAACCGACCTTGCGCCCATGGTGGACAAGTGCAAAAAGACCGGGGCCGAAAAAATTCATATCGTGACCCATTCCCTTGGCGGAATCGTGGTCCGGCGCTACCTGCAGGGCCACAGCCTTCCTGAGGGGAGCAGGATCGTCATGATCAGCCCGCCCAACCACGGAAGCGAGATTGCCGATGTCTTGCGTCATATCCCGCTGTACCGGTGGATTTACGGCCCTGCGGGAGCCGAACTCGGCACAGGACCCGACAGCGTCCCCAACCGCCTTGCACCGGTCGACGCTGAAATCGGCATCATCACCGGGGACAGGAGCTTAAACCCCCTTTTCTCCCGAATGCTTGCCGGAAAAAACGACGGCAAGGTCTCCGTCGCCAGCGCACGGCTTGACGAAATGATTGATTTCACCGTGGTCCACAGCACCCACTGCTTTATCATGCAAAACAAGACCGTGCTTAAAAAAACGGCTGCTTTTCTTAAAACCGGAAAGTTTGCCTTAAAAAGCCCGTGACATCTTCACATTATGCTTTCTTAAAAACCGTTAGATATATGAAAAAATGAATAAACAGGGGTCAGGTCACTATCCTGATCCCTGACTATGTTTTTAAACCTGAATTTGCCCAATCTTCCTCGCCTGGCGCAAAGCATGAAATACCATTTTCCCTAAGCAGGTTAATTGAAGCCCGGAGACTTTCATCGGTCAGGGTGGGAAATTCAGGCGCGGAGGGCAGGTTCAGCCACTGGCGCTTGGGCCCCCCCATATTGTGATACGGCACCAGCGTCAGAAAAGAAATCCCGATATTGTTTAAAAATTCCGCCCACCCGGTCAGATTTTCATGTGTGTCGGTAATTGACGGGATCAGGGGAAGCCGAGGCCATATGCCGGGTCCGGTACCGGAAAAGGATAAAGCAGCCAGGCGGGTGAGATTTTTTTTAATGTCCGTGTTTGATTTACCGCAATATTTGCTATGCTCGGCTTCATCATAGAGTTTAATATCAAACAGCACCAGGTCTATATCGGATAAAAAACGGATATCTTTTTGTGGATCAAAATATCCGCAGGTCTCTAAAGCCGTATGAATTTCTTCTTCATGGAGACGATTGGCCAAGTCTGCGACAAAACCTGAAAAAAGTGTCGGCTCACCCCCGGAAAACGTCACGCCGCCGCCTGTATTGCCAAAAAAAGGAAACTCCGGCCGGAGTTCTTCCATCAGGGATTCAGGTGTGTAATATTTCCCGAAACACGTCATTGCACCGGACGGGCAATTCTCCACGCACGTAAAACACAAATCACATTTGTGGACATCCCGAACACCGGGCGCGGCAATGGCATCCTGAGGGCAGGCATTGACACAGGTTTTACAATCAATACAAAGATGGGCTTTAAAAGCAATATCCGGGGACGCTTTCCATGATTCAGGATTCTGACACCAGGCACATCGCAGGGGACAGCCTTTTAAAAAAACAATACTGCGCACTCCGGGGCCGTCGTGCAGGCAAAAATGCTGAATGGAAAAAACCGCCGGATTTTTTGGATGCGCCATATTACCCGATTCCATGAGCGGTCCGCTCTATGATTTCTTCCTGAACCGTGGGCTGAAGATCATTAAAATAGGCGCAGTATCCGGCCACCCGAACCACCAGGCCGGGGTGGGCGGAGGGATCGCGGCGGGCCGCGCGCAGCGTGTCGGCATCGAGCACATTCACCTGTACCTGCATGCCACCCTGATCAAAATAGGTGCGAAAAATGCCGGACAGCGCTTTTCGCCCGGTTTTTCCGCTGACAATTTTTTTATCGAATTTCATGTTCAGGGCACAACAATTTGCCCATTTACTGCTGTCCAGGGAGGCGGCGGAGCGAAGAACCGCTGTGGGGCCGCACCTGTCCAGGCCGTCAATGGGAGACAGGCCGTTGGACAGCCGCGCACCGGCGGGCCTGCCGCTGGGGAGCGCTCCGGTTTTTCGGCCGAATCCAATATGGCAGGTCATGGAATAGATACCCGGCACATATTGACCGCCCCGGGTATTTTTATGGGACAGGATGGCATCAGAATAAATATCTGCGGCCAATTGGGTCATGGTATCCACTTCTTTGATGCCATTACCGTAATGTGAAAATTTATTAACCAGTTCCCGGCGCAGGGATTCATGGCCGGAAAAATTATTTTTCAAAATTTCCACCAGCGAGGATAACGACATCCGTTTTTCCTCAAACACCAGTTTTTTAATGGCATAAAGGGAATCACCGGCATCGGCCAGACCTGCCACCTGAATAGAGGTCAGATCATAAAGCCCACCGCCCCAGGTGACATCGGCCCCCTTATCAAGGCATCCTTCGGTAACAATGGAATTAATGGCGGTGGGCCGCACAACCCGGTAGGTCTTTTCCAGCCAGGAAATAACCCGGACCATTTCACCCACCGCATCATTGACCTGAACACGGAACGCGGCCACCACGTCCTCAAAAGAACGCATCTGCGCCACAGGTAAAGAGTCTGCACCGAATCTTTTGCGAAGCGGATTCCATCCCGAAAATCGGCGGCCCTCATTTAACGCCAGTTCCAGACAAAGAGGGAGATTAAACAAACAGGCGTCCGAAGAATTGTAGGTCCGTCCCTGGCTGGCCATTTCCACGCACCCGATCACTGCGTAATCCCTGGCATGTTCCGTGGTCATACCGGCATTTTCCAAGGCCCTGATCACGGCCGGATCGCCGAAAAAAGACGGTTTTCCGCATCCCAGCTGCACAACCTCCACTGCTTTTTCCAGAAACCATGCCGGGGTATTTTCGTGAACCCGCACATGCAGAGCCGGTTCACGGGTACGGATCTGTGCAAATGCATCGAGAATCAACGCAGAGAGTTCATTGGTCGCATCATTGCCGTCCGCACCCGTCCCGCCCACGGTAATCCCCTGGGCAACGGCATTGCCGCTGAAGTACTGATCGATTCTTTCCGAATACAGCGGCATGGTTTCGCAGGTTTTAAGCTGAAAACCGGCCATGATTTCCGCAGCTTTTTCGGCATTCAAGCGCCCGTTCTCCATTTCCCGGCAATACAGAGGGTAAAGAATCTGATCCAGACGGCCAAATGACATCCCTTGTTCAAAATCTTCCAGGTTCAGGGCCACATGTACCAGCCAGCAGGACTGAAGCCCTTCTAAAAATGTCCGGGCCGGGAAATACGGCACATGCCTGCAGGCGGCCGCAGAGCTTAGGAGTTCCTTGCGGCGCTCGTCCGTGATCTCCGGCTCCTTTGCCTTTCTTTCGGCGGCATCCGCAAGGTTTTCCGCCATTTTACGGATGCCTTCAATCACAATACGCACGGATTCGAAAAAGGCTTTCTGGTCCCCGGAAAGAGGAGCGCCGTTTCCGAGGGTACCCGTTTCCAGGCATTGTTTGGCTTTCATATCGGAACGTACCAGCCCGTTATGCACCACATCCATATAATTGCCGACCTGGTGGCCGATCCCGGCTTCTTCGGTAATAAAATATCTTTTGGCCCTGAAAAAATCGAGAAAATGGGAAAATCTGCCGGGACGCAGCAGGGTTTTACCGCCCACACTGCTCAGGCTGGTTTTAAATCCGATTTTCGCAAGCTGTATTTTTTCCCAAAAGGTAAGATGTATGGGAACCTGACGATTTTCCAGCCGGAAAAGGTCTTCCATGATATTAATCGACCCGCCTTCGGGATAGTAATTGGCGGCCACTTGCTTGGAGGTCATATTCCCGATGATCAATTCATTATCATATATTTTCGGGGCTCTGTGAGAAAGAATATAGGAAATGGCCCGGGCACGCCGTATCAGGGGATGGGAAGATCGTGCCCGGCGCCCCTGAGGGGATGTTTTAAATTTTTCCAGCAACAGCGGACGTTCAAGACAGATGGAATACCGGGTGTTCAACAGCTCTTCCCGAATAGCGGATATCCGTTTGGTCGGCGTATTAAGGGAAGGCAGCGGCTCTGGAATTTCTCTTTCTTTCCGCTGTGTTAAAACAGTGGAACCCAGTGGCGGATTCATCGGACTGTCCTCCTGATTTTTTGAGGATATGGGGAATAGATTTTCATGAAAGATCAAATATTTTCTGGTTATAGATTATGAAAAAATTCTAGGGTTGTCAAACGAGGAAGCCCGCATCTTGACTCGGGCCGCGATTTATGGGATACGGGGGCTAAACCTCACCTGAAATGGCCAGTCAGGCGCACCGGCAAAAATTTTCCGTTATCCGGCCGACGGGAAAAACGCGGGGAACATGGATGAAACGGATTTTAATTACCGGCGGGGCCGGGTTTCTGGGAAGCCATTTATGCGAGCGCCTGCTTGAAGCGGACAACGAAATCCTGTGCGTGGACAATTGCTATTCAGGCTCAAAACATAATATTTCACATTTGTTACCCAATCCGTTGTTTGAATTTATTCGTCATGACATCACCTTTCCCCTGTACCTGGAGGTGGACCGGATATACAACCTGGCCTGTCCGGCGAGCCCCATCTATTACCAGCATGATCCGGTTCAGACGACCAAGACCTGCGTACACGGCGCCATCAACATGCTGGGCCTTGCAAAGCGGGTTAAAAGCAAAATCCTTCAGGCGTCGACATCGGAAGTATACGGCGACCCCGTGGAGCATCCCCAGACTGAATCCTACCGGGGAAACGTCAACCCCATAGGAATCCGGGCCTGCTATGACGAGGGGAAACGGTGCGCGGAAACCCTTTTTTTCGATTATTACCGACAGCACGGGCTTCAAATCAAGGTGGCCCGGATTTTCAACACCTATGGCCCGAAAATGCAGGTTAATGACGGCCGGGTGATCTCAAACTTCATCGTCAGCGCCCTGGCCAACCGGCCGATCACCATTTACGGGGACGGTTCCCAGACCCGTAGCTTCTGCTATGTGGACGACTTGATCGATGGCCTGATCGCCCTCATGGAATCACCCGACTCGGTCACCGGCCCCATCAACTTGGGCAATACCAAGGAGATGACCATATCCGATATCGCGAAAAAAATTATCGAGCTTACAGGCTCCAAATCAGAAATCGTCTATCATCCCCTGCCTGCGGAAGACCCGACCCGGCGGCGCCCGGACATCTCCCTTGCCACCGGACAACTCGGCTGGAAACCCCGGACCTCCCTGGATGAGGGATTGCAAAAAACGATCGAATACTTCAAAAGCATTAGTTGATGGAGCGCCAGATGACAAAAAACGAATCCCCGGTCTTAAGCATTGTAATCCCCGCATATAATGAACGCGACACCATCGCCGGGGTCATTGAAACGGTCCGGCAGTCCAACCCGGAATTTACAAAGGAGATAATCGTCGTTGACGACGGGTCAAGCGACGGGACCTCATCCGTTCTTGCAAAAATAGATTACCCGGACGTCCGTGTCTTTTCCCACAAACAGAATTCCGGCAAGGGGAGCGCACTTAAGACCGGATTTGCAAACGCCACCGGCGATATCATAATCATCCAGGACGCGGACCTGGAATACGATCCTGAGGAATATCGGGTCCTGTTAAAACCGATTATGGATGGCAGGGCCGATGTGGTCTACGGCTCCCGGTTCGCCGGACACGGCGCCCATCGCGTGCTCTATTTCTGGCATTACGTGGGAAACCGGTTTTTAACCCTTCTTTCCAACCTGTTTACAAATATAAACCTCACGGACATGGAGACCTGCTACAAGGTCTTCACAAAACAGGCGCTGGAAGGGATTGTGCTCAAGGAAAAACGGTTCGGGATCGAGCCTGAAATCACCGCTAAAATAGCGAAAAAGGGGCTGCGCATTTATGAGGTTCCCATCTCCTACTATGGGCGGACCTATGAGGAAGGCAAGAAGATCAACTGGAAAGACGGGCTATGGGCGCTCTGGTGCATAGTGAAATATAATCTCGGAGCCGGGTAAACCCCCATAAGTGCTAAGTTATGGGGTAAACAACACCCTATTTTCCTTTCTCCATCCGTTCCCCCATTTCCCCTATCCGGCGAATCAGCCGGTTCCGCTCCCTGTCCGTGGGCAGGGCCTTTCGGATATATTCGTTATACCAGGAAATGGCGGAGGCCATGTCACCCGAAGCTTCCAGCGCCCGGCCGAGATTTAGCACGGCCTTTTGATCCCTGTGCACGGCAAGTGATTTTTTAAAAAAACGGCCGGCCTTGTCCGGCATGCCGTGGCCGAGGTAAAGCATTCCCAGATTGTACCAGACCAGGCTGTTTCCAGGATCGGTGTCCAGGGCTTTCTGATAAAAATACCTTGCTTCGGCAAACCGTTTCTCCGACGCCGCCACCTGGCCGAGGAGGATGTAAAACTTTATATTGTCCGGATATTTCTTACGCCCCTTTGCGGCAATTTCGGCCGCCTTTCCAAACTCACCCAGTCGCAGGTATGCCTGGGAAAGCTGAACTTCCACAAAACCGTTACTTGCGGGTGAAGGAATAAGAATCGAGAGGGTAAAAAGGGAAGCGGCGACCAGGAGGATAGCCGTAAGACGTAATATCCGTCTATTTTTCAACCAGTCCGCGCCAATGGAGGCCGATATCCCGCAACCGATCATCAGAAAAGGGACCGCCGGCATCCGGAAGCGAGACGAGACACAGAAAATCAGCATGGTCGCCAGGATTGCGGATACCGGCACCAGCAGCCATCCGGATTCAGACTTCCGGAGCAATCCCAGCATAAGCCCCGGCACCCCGAGTCCAAATACGAGAGCAAAACCGGGCAATGGCAATCCGGTGATCCCGGCAAACCCGGCCGCTGATATATAGGACTGGTTCATGGGTATCTCGCGGTCGGCCACGATCCATTTCACCTTGTTTACAATCAGGGGATACCAGATCCCCGGGTGGGAAATAAGGGTCCTGACCGTCTCATTCCGCCAGAACGTAGATACCTCCCCCGGAGTCAGTCTCCTGCCCGCACGCTTTTCGGCTTCCCGGTGAAAATCCGTCTCCGACTCGGACGGCCGGGACCGCGAAAATGCAGGGACATTGTAGACACCGGTTGTATTTTCCGGGTTATTACAGCAATAAAGAAGCCTGCCGGACTGGGTGATAAGAAAGCGGGCATGCCCCGTAACCACATAGTTCCGGACGGCAAACGCGGACAGTGCAAGCAAAAAGCCCGCCACCAGAAAACCCGAGTTTACTGCTATTTTCCTCCATGAAGCCCGCCCCATGAAAGGATAAAAAAGAATCGAAAAAACCGGAAGTAAAAGAAGATTGGCCCGCAACAGGGTAATCAGGCCGGAAAACAGCCCCAGGCCGAGCCAGAAACGGCTCTTTTCCCGTTGCCGGGAGACCAAAAGGAACCATATATAAACCAGGGTTGCCGTGACCGTCAGCGTGGTTTTTAAAATCGTGAGTGTATAAAAAAAGGCGACAGGATAGAGTGCATACAGGATCGCCGCAACACTGCCCGCACGCCGGTCAAAGACCCGCTTTGCGATCGAAAACACCAGTAAAATATTCGCGCAGTCGATCCCGATCTGTATCAGGCGGACAATTGTGAGGTTGTCCCCGAAAATAGAAAATATGCCCCCCAGAAAATAGCCGTAGAGCGGGTCCATATAAAAAAAACCCTTTTCCCCGGCAAGGTATCCGCCCGCAATGGTTCTTCCCAGGTTGATATAATACGCTTCATCCAGGGTAGGCGCATAGAGGAGCGGATATTGGCGCAAAAGAGAAAAGAATACGATCCTTGCGGCAAGCCCCAGCAGGATCGTATAAAACAGTATCCGGCCGTAATCGGGTGCGAAAATCCCTTTTTTTTCCAGATGCGGGATATGAGCCTGCACGCTTTACCCCCATGCCTTCCGGGATGATTGAAATTTAACCCCAAAACCGCCGGCCAAAACCTCCGGGACGTTATCCGGTTTCGGTCACGGTATCCGAAAACCGGAATCAAAGTCAAGCCGACGAACCGGTTCGAACTTTTGCTTGACGATTTATTTTGCAAGGATATGATCATCATGAAAAAATAAGCTGTATTGATAAACGCGAAAAAGGGAATAGAGTAATGAAGAACAAGGAAAAAATCGGTTTCATGTGCGCCTACACCCCCCTGGCGCTCATCGACGCCGCAGGATATGCGCCATATCGCATCCTTCCCTCCGAAGCCTGCGAAGATCGGGCCGGGCACCTGCTGCATGACAACCTCTGCCCCAACATCAAGAAGATTCTGGATCGCGCCCTGGCCGGGGATGTACCGGACCTTGCGGGGGTTGTTTTTGTAAACTCCTGCGATGCCATGCGCAGGCTCGCCGACGCATGGCAACACGTTCGGAAAGACGATCGGATAATATGGATAGACCTGCCCTCAAGCATTGATGCCATGGCCCATGCCTATGTGCAGGGCCAGGTAGAGCAAATGGGCCGGACGCTTTTAAGCTGGAGCGGCAGCCCAATGGACCCGATGGCCGTCGAAAAAAGCATCACATCCTTCAACCGGATTTGCGCGCATTTGTCCGAACTGGCCCCGGCCTTTGCGTCGGGCGCCATCCCGGGCGGATACGCGGCCATGCAGGCGCTGTACAACAAGGCGTCAACCCGTGATTTTACAACAACACTTGAAGAGATTGAACCAATGCCCGGGAAGACTCCGGCGCCAAAACACGACGCGGTGCCGGTTTACCTGTTCGGAAACGTGCTCCCCGACCCCAAAGCCTTTGACATGTTTGAATCCTGCGGGGCAATGATAGCGGATGCGGATTTCTGCACGGGATCACGCCTGTTTTCGCCCGTGACCGGCGGGCAAAAGGATGTATATTCCCGCCTGACCAGTCATTTAATGACAAAACCCCAGTGCGCACGGTCCTTTGACCCGGCCCTGCCCGGAGAGATCGCAAAAACGACCCTTTCACGTGCGCGGGCCGTAAACGCCGCCGGCGTCATCGGCCATGTCATCAAGTTCTGCGATCCATACCTGGAGCGGCTCCCGGGAATACGAGAGCATTTCAAAAAAAACAACATGCCCCTGCTCATCCTTGAAGGAGACTGCACCCTGCGCTCAATGGGACAGCAGAGGACCAGGAT
Source organism: Deltaproteobacteria bacterium (assembly GCA_013151835.1). Taxonomy (GTDB): domain Bacteria; phylum Desulfobacterota; class Desulfobacteria; order Desulfobacterales; family Desulfosalsimonadaceae; genus JAADHK01. The sequence goes on along the minus strand of JAADHK010000088.1, from coordinate 7,444 downwards.
AGAAGCCTTTATCGAAATGCTGATGTAAACGAGGAAAAAATCATGATGAAACAATATTTTGATACTATCGTGTCGGGTATTGAGGCAAAAATAGCCGCCGATCCGATGGAAAAAACTCCGAGGAAACTTTACGCGCTTGAGATATCCCGCCTCGGCCACCGCCTCTATTCCGGTGAAGGGGTTGCCTGGTGCGGGATCGTCGCTCCCTTTGACCTGTTGTCGGCCATGGGGGTCACCTCCTGTTTCGTGGAATTCATCGGCGCCATGCTGGCGTCCACAGGCATTGCCGGAGAATTTTTAGAAGAAGCAGAACATATTGGATTTACAAGTGATATATGCGGATATCACCGCAGCATCATGGGGGCCGCCAACAAAGGGGCCATGCCGGAGCCGGACTGTCTTATTGCAACCACCACCCCCTGCTCCGGCGGGGTTGCGGTCATGGAAAACCTTGCCCGCCATTTTAAAAAAAAGCTGTTTGTCTTAAACATCCCCAGGCAAATGTCGAAATCAAGCGTCGCATACCTTGCCGGGCAGATCCGGCAGATGGCCGGATTTGTTGCGGCCCATACGGGAAAGCCTTTGGACGAAGAGCGTCTTAAAGAGGCTGTAATAAAAACCAACGAGGCAAGGGCCGTCCTGGAAGAGGTCTATGAACTGGCGTCGAGTGTGCCTTCCCCGGTAAACAGCAGGATGCTGGCTAATTTCGGCATTGTCATCACGCTTCTTCTAGGGACCGATGCCGCCGTGACGGTGACAAAGGCTTTTCGAGACGACTTTGCACAAAAGGTGGCGACAAAAACCGGGGGTGTGCCCAACGAAAAAACCCGCCTGCTCTGGATTCAGAACCGGATACAATTTAAAAATCCGCTGGTCGATATGCTTGAAAAACAATTCGGAGCGGTTGTGGTCATAGACGAACTCAACAGCATCACCTGGGATGCCATTGACCCGGACGACCCTTACACGGGCATGGCCGAACGCGCAATTTCAATCCCATTTAACGGGGACGGCTCCCGGCGCATTGAGAACCTGAAAAAGCTTGCGAAAAAATACAAGGTGGACGGGGCCATCAATCCATGCAACTGGGGATGCCGCCAGGGTTCCGGCGCGCGCGGTCTTATCAGTGAAGGATTAAAGGAGATCGGGGTTCCTGTCTTAAACCTTGAAGTCGATTGCGTGGATACCAGGAGCTTTTCCGAAGGCCAGTTGAGGACGCGTATTGAGGCCTTTGTGGAGATGCTGGGATGACGGCTCCGTAAAAAAAGCGCCGGATGTATTTAAAACAGACATTCGCCGCTTTTTCTTATTAAGTCATCAGGGATGAAGCCGTTATCAACCGCCCCGCTTTGACGCCTTGATGGGATTGACCTTAACCTTGGTCTCAGCCACTACGTTACTCACATGGGTTGCAAGGTTGCATATCCCGTTCTTCCATTTAACGGCAGGATCGGGACTGGCCGAGCAGTACATGCCTGTTTCATATTTCAAAGCCCTTCCGCACTTGTCGCACGCTTCCACGACCGGCTTGCATGTCCCGCCGTTATAGCTGCATCCGTCTTTACCCATAAAAGCGCATTCCGCGCCCTTTCGTGTTGTTTCACAAATCATTTAAACATCTCCTTTTTACAATCTAAGACCGGCCTGCCGCATAACCGGCCGGACAATAAAAACAAACGTCGTAATAATGGCATAAAACTGGAACAGCACCTATATCTTAAAATATGAAATATTGTCAATCCTTTTTCTTTACTTGATTTTTTCCATAAAAAGCCGCACACTTTAACCCGTTTTCATTAAACCACACACAGGAAATAAACATAATGTCCATTCAGGAAGCAATCGAAGTTCTCAAAATCGAAGCGGACGGCATACTGAAACTGGCCGAACGTATCGACTCATCCTTTGACCGCATGGTAGATATTATTTACGAATCAAGAGGTCGTGTAATCCTTGCGGGGATCGGAAAATCCGGAATAGTTGCAAGGAAAATAGCCGCCACCTTAAGCAGCACCGGTACACGGGCAATCTTTCTCCACCCGGTCGAGGCCATGCACGGGGATCTGGGCATTGTTTCGGCAAACGACGTATTTATCGCTCTTTCCAAGAGCGGCGAGACGGATGAACTTAATATCCTGCTGCCCAGCATCCGGAAGGTGGGCTGCCCAATAATTGCATTTACAGGCAATTTCGACTCCACCCTGGCCCGTCACAGCGACATTATAATCGACGTGGGCGTTGAAAAGGAAGCCTGCCCCATGAATCTCGCCCCCACGACCAGCACGACCGCGCAACTCGCCATGGGCGATGCGCTTGCCGTTGTGCTCATCAAGAAGCGCCACTTTACACCGACCGACTTCAAGAAATTCCATCCGGGGGGAAACCTCGGACAAAGGCTGTCCCTGACAGTGTCTGACATAATGCTCACCGGGGACGCGGTTCCCACAATTGAAACCGGGACCGGCATGGAGGCTGCCCTTAAAGTGATGGACGCCAAAAAGCTGGGGGTTATCTTTATCCAGGATAAGCACGGCATCCTTGAAGGAATACTCACGGACGGAGATATCCGCAGGCTCGTGGTCAAAAACAAGTCCATATACGACCTTAGGATAGAATCGGTGATGATACGCAAGCCGAAAACCGTATCCGTCGACATGCCCCTCTATGATGCCTTAAACATCATGGAGGAAAACCAGATTACCGTCCTGCCGGCCCTCGGGCGTAAAGGGATCATAGCGGGCGCTCTTCATCTTCATGATATACTCGGCAAGGGGTCACTCAAGTTCGCCGGTCTCTGATTGACGGCTCCGTAAAAAGTCCGTCTGCGGCGTTGCGCAAACCAGGAAAGGCCCAACGTACAAAAAGTACGCCTTCGCCCTTTCCTGGTTTGCGCGCCTTGCATACGGAGCTTTTTACGAAGCCTTGAGTTTGAGTTTAAAATTGGGCAGTGAGCCTCTTTTTATAATAAAATTGACCTGATTTTCGACTTGTTGTGACGCTATCTTGATTGATGTATTAATCATTTTACCATCAGGGAGGGATTGCGATGAAAAAAAAGGAATCTGCCGGAGCCGCTTCAATGGACACCAAAATCGATACCCTGGGCCCCGCTAAAATCCAGACACCCATATCCCGTCAGCTGAGGGGAGCGGGACAGGATCTGTTCAAATCGGATGCAGACAAGGTATTGATAGAACTCAACCCTGAACGGGTTGCCGAAATGATCCGGGCGGGCAGTATACCGCCCGCGTTCGAGACAGCCGGTGCAAGGGAAAAAATATATTTCGATCCGAGCAAACTCAAGTGTGCGCTGGTGACCTGCGGAGGCCTTTGCCCCGGGTTGAACAACATCATCCGCTCCATCGTGCTCGAGCTTTACTATGTCTACGGCGTGAAGCATATCTATGGCATCCGCTACGGACTCCAGGGGTTTGTCCCAAAATACCGCCACGACGTCATGGAGCTTTCACCCGACAACGTGGTCAATATCCATGAAATGGGCGGTTCTGTCCTCGGGTCATCAAGAGGGCCCCAGGATATTGATGAAATCGTGGACTGCCTTGAGCGGATGAATATCGGCATCATTTTTATGATCGGTGGAGACGGAACACTCATGGCAGCCAGCAAAATCGCCGTTAAAATCAAAAACCGCAACCTCAAGATCAGTGTGATCGGAATCCCCAAGACCATTGACAACGATATCTACATGGTCAGTAAGTCCTTCGGGTTCGACTCTGCCGTCGATGTTGCCACCGAGGCCATAAAGGCGGCGCATACCGAGGCCGAGGGCTACCCCAACGGCATCGGACTGATCAAGCTCATGGGCCGCCACTCGGGATTCATCGCGGCAACTGCGGCCCTCGCCCAGCAGGACGTAAATTTCGCGCTGATTCCTGAGATCGATTTTGACCTTGAAGGCGAAAACGGCCTTTTAACCAAACTTGAAAAACGTCTTTCCCAGCGAAAGCACGCGGTTATCCTTATCGCGGAAGGAGCGGGGCAGAAATTCTTCGCATCCGACAAGGAGGAATATGACGCATCCGGCAACCTGAAGCTCCATGACATCGGCCTGTTTTTAAGGCAGAAGGCCAAGACATATTTTGACGCAAAAGGGATTGAAATAACGCTAAAATATATCGATCCCAGCTATATGGTCAGAAGCCTGCCCGCCAATGCCAACGACCATGTATACTGCACCTTTCTCGGCCGCGATTCGGTTCACGCCGGCATGGCGGGCAAGACCAACATGATCATAGGGCAATGGAACGGGTGTATCGTCCATGTGCCCATGTCCATGACTTCGGGCAAACGGAAGCAATTGAGACCGGGCGGGAAGCTGTGGCAGACAGTGCTTGAGGCAACGGGACAGGGGAGTCTGGTGAATTCCTAAGGGCTCGCGCAGGAATAAGTTCACAGATTTTTGGTGTTGAGGCGCCCGGCTGGCAAGGCGCGAAAGTGCAGGAATATCGGGAATATTCCGAGCTTTCGCAACGCAGCCAGGCGGGATGCATCGGCACTTAAAATGTGAAGTTATTTTTGCGTGGGCCCTAAGGGCTTTGCGGCACGGAGATTTCGCGAAAACTGCCCCTCCTGGTTTTCAAAAGATAGATCGACTTTTTCGCGTCCCCGTTTTCATCAAACATTGTTTTGCCCGTCACGCCTTCAAAGGCCGGCATATTGATCATGGCGGCTCTTAAGGCAGTCCTGTACTCGATTTCAGGCCTTGCGAGTGTTTCAAAAAGGATCATTGCCGAATCATAGGAGACCGCTTCTATGAAGCCGGGCTGATAACCGAACGTCTTTTTAAAGGCTCCGACAAAACTGACCACGTTTTTCCGGCGGCTGTTTGCAAAAAACCCCTCGGGTATAACAGCCTTTTTGATTTGGTACCTTGCGATTTTTATCAGTTCGGGCGAATGCCAGAGATTGGTTCCCATCAGAAAGACATCATTGATATCATAATAACGAAGCTGTGGTATTATGAGCCCGGCTTTTTTAGGCCCGTCGGGTATAAAAACCGCATCAAAATCGATAATCGGCTCCTTTTTATTCTCCTTTCTCCCGCCTGCCGCCGCAGCGCCGTATTCGTCCTCCTCCCATCCAGGCGGGGGCTGCCGCTCGGCCACGGCTTTCACAAGCTGGTCAATCCCGTCAAAAAAAATCCGGCACACCGGTGTTTCATTCATGAGGAAGTCTTCTGTTGCAAAATCTTCAACAGGGGATTTCTTCAGGTCCGCAGGAAGGGTGTAATAGAGTCCGACCAGCTTTTTTATGGGTCTGGAAAAATCGGTACGCCGGGGATTGTAGGGCTCCACACCGACGATTTCACCGCCGTGGCGTATCACGGCGTCCCAGAACAGGTTCATGAATGTCTTTCCGTAAGCTTCGTCGGGATAAAGGATCGCGTACCTTTTCAGGCCCAGGATTTCGGATGTATAAGAAACCTGGCCCTCCACCTGCATTTCAGGCGTGAGAAAATTCCTGAATACCATGTCCCCTTTTTCAGCTATCCCCGGCTTCTGGGTGAGGGTTATAATGGGAACACCTTCAGCCTGGGCCGCATCCGCCGCATCTTCGGCCGTAACGATGGGCCCCATTATAGCGGCCACACGCTTATCGGACAGAGCCTTCACAGCCTTGCGGGCCGTAGTCGGATCAGCCGCACTGTCATAAACGAATATCCCGGGGGGCGGCTTCATGGCATAGCGCTTCCCTGCTTCCGCCACCGCAAGCTCGGCGCCCCGCAGCGCCTTTTCCCCAATGGCGCGATATTTTCCCGAAAGGGGCAAAAGGCAGCCTATTTCGTGGCCTTTAAAATAGGTTACACTCATGAGGTCGGTTATTTCTTTTTCAGCCCGGGCCGAAAATTCATGACCTGGAAAACGCTTTACAAAATCCCTTAACATGTCAAGGCCATCGCCGATCCGGCCGGCGGCAAGGTCGTTTAACCCCTGCCGGTACATGAGATACCCGGCCGGAGGCCGGCCGGAAAGGCTTGTTATCCCGGCCGCAATTTCATCAAAAGACATCCTGGAAAGGACCGCCATCAGGCGTTTTGTAACTTCTTTTTTTTCGCTTTCCCGGGCCCGGGCATAAGCGGCTGAAAAGGCCGTGTAAGCATCCCGGGTCCGGTTAAGGGCCATGGCCGCATCTCCTGAAATAATATCGGCACGAAGGGCAAGGGGCCGGGGCAAGCTCTTATATGAAAGCCGTAAAGCCATTGAAAGGACTTCTTTAAAACGGCCCCGGTCAAAGCTTATCTCAAGCATTTGAATGCGTGCCTGATCCGAGAAAATGCTTTTGGGATACTTCCTGATAAGCCGGCCAAAGGTTTCCCCGGCCTTGTCATATTCTTTTTTCCCGGCCAAAATCATGCCTGTTTTCATCAGGGCGGCCGGTACGAGATTTGATTCGGAATAGGTATCGATATAGCTGGAATAAAGCCGTAATGCCTCATCATACCGGCCTGACGAATATTTATTCTCAGCCGATTCAAAAAGGGCGGCGCCCGGCTCCGGTTTTTTCAACAACTCCCCCATACCGCGAATTTGCCGCCCACACCCGGAAACGAAAACAACCAATAGAGTAAAAAGGATGATATCTTTGCTTCGCATACGTTTTCCGCCTGAAGTTTTAATCGTAAACCCAATCCGCCTGTTTCATGCGCGTATCTGTGGCAAACGGGTCAATCCCCGTGATTTCATGATAATATCGTCATAAATGCCAAGTCAGTTGACGAGTCCCTTGACACCCGCCATGTCCGGGCTATATAGTATGTTATCAATTTTAACACCACCTGTCACCTGAAAAACCGGCGATACCCGACGGGTCGGAATTTGGCAACAAAAACCCGTCACATTATAATTAAGGATGATTTTATGAGGGCAATATCCGGCATTCTGTGCATGTTTTGCATTATAGCGGTTATGGCGCTGACCGTAAATGCGAATGCGGAAATTTACAAATACGTAGACAAGAACGGAATCACTCACTACACGGACAACCCCGCAACCATTCCGCTAAAATACCGCCAGAGTCTCAAACAATACCATGAAAAAAAAGTAACGCCACCCAAACCTTATGTGCCCGCCAAACCGACTTCAGTCGAAGTTCCTCATGCTGAAACGACAATAGCCAAACCAAAACCGGCGCAATCAGCTATTGAAATCGACAAAGCCGTCGAGGATGCAAGACTAAAGAAAGAAGCAAGGCTGAAGCAGGAAGCCAATGCGGCAAGGTTAAAAGCCGCTAATGAAGCGAGGATGAAAGCAGCCGAAGAGGCGAGACTCAAGAAAGAAGCAAGGCTGAAGCAGGATGCCGAGGCGGCAAGGTTAAAAGCCGCTGATGAAGCGAGGATGAAAGCAGCCGAAGAGGCGAGACTAAAGAAAGAAGCTGAAGAAGCAAGGCTGAAGCAGGAAGCCGAGGCGGCAAAGTTAAAAGCCGC
>JAADHK010000117.1 GCA_013151835.1 Deltaproteobacteria bacterium | reverse complement strand
TGTCGCGAAAGCGGAGGCATACATATAGTATTCCGAGTATTTCGCGACCCGCTACAACGCAGTAGATGGGACTTTTTACGACGCCATCAAAATTATACCGCAACGCATTTACGGGTTCATCAAAAAAGGAGAGATGGCAAATGAAATATTTTATCACCGGAATTACGGGTACTGTTGTTCCAGTCATCGTGGAAAACCTGATGAAAAAAGATCCCAACCCTGTTTTCTACTTTGCAATAAGAAAAGGAAAAAACGGCACGGATATAAAAACAAGGCTTGCCAGGACTATTGATGCCCTTGATATTGATGCCGGCCTCAAAAAGAAGCTTGCGGCCGGATCAACTCCCGTTGAAATTAATGTAACAGAAAAGCGGCTGGGAATCGATCCAAAAGTATACATTGAGTTAGTCGAAAATACCGAAAAAATCCTGCATGGTGCTGCGGACGTCCGCTTTGACCAGCCCTATGAAAAAATCCGTGTTTCAAATGTTGAATTCACTGAAAAAATTTATTCGCTTTTCGCAGACATCCGGGACCACAGGAAGGCCGGCGGCAAAAGCGTTCCGACCCTTTATTATATCTCCACCTCCTATGCCTACGGCGCATACAAGGGGATAATCCCCGAAGACTACCCGAATTTCAAACCGGCAAGGCCGGACAATACATATGCCCGGACCAAAGCCGAGGCAAAACGATTCATACTCGACAGGATAGAGGAGCTGAACGATAATACCGTCATATTCGAGCCGACAATCATAGGGGGATCGGCATCCACCGGCAGGACAAAGACATATAACCTCTTCTATGTATTTCTCATGCTCGGGTATAAGGGTAAACTGCCTTTCATGACCGCGCCGGAAAACCGGCTTGATATCGTGCCCGTGGACTGGGTTGCGGGGATAATTTCCGATATAATGTCAAGGGACGAATTCCGCCAGGGGGTGATCCGGCTTGCCAGCGGGCCGGATGCCGTAACAAACCTTGCCATGAGGGACGTCGGATATCAATACTATGTCAACCATGATCCGGATCCCTCCCACGTCATACCGCCGGTCCGTTTTGTTCCCAAATGGGTGTTTAACCTCATGCTCTTTTCCCAGAAAAACTACCACCGGGCCATGTATCTGCTGACGCATGGGAAAAGGCATAAGAAGCTCATGAAGGGAATCCATATCCTCGAGGGATATATCCCGTACATTACCGGAAATAAAATCTTCGACAACTCCAAAAGCCTTGCGCTGATTGAAAAATATACCGATTACGCGGCAGCGCCGCTTCTCCAGGACGTTGCAGACGAAGACGGCCGGGTAAAAAAAGGATATTTTGAAAAGCTCCTTGCCGACACTCTGGAGACCGGATGGGGCGGCATGGTAAAGTTCGGAAAACCGGAACCGGAAACCGAGACGGTCGGGCATACAAAGGCGGAGCCGGCATTGTCGACGGCAAGAAGGTAATCGGCTACCAGTTGACGGCTGGAAGATTTTTACCGGAAACTGTTATCCCCCGTAGAGTCCAACAAGCTTCGGGATAAAGAGTGAAAGCGCGGGAAACAGGGAAAGGATCACAAGAACCGCTATCTCGGCCATAACAAAGGGGATCACTTCCCTTGCGACCTCGTCGATGTCGCCTTTGATCAGGTTGGCTGCGGTAAAGAGATTTACGCCCACCGGCGGCGTGGCCTGGCCTATGGCAAGGGCCGTGATGAAGATCACCCCGTACCAGAGCGGATCTATGCCGAACGATTGAAGCACAGGTATCAGAATCGGCATCACAAGGTATGATATTGAAATGGCATCAATGAACATTCCCAGGCCGAGAAGCATAAAATCAACGAGTATGATCATGGCAACAGGCCCCGGGGAAACCGATATGATCCAGGCGGCAACACGGTCGATAATACCGGTTACAGAGGCCGCCCATGAAAAAATACCGGCAAAGGCCACGATAAACATGATCACGGAACTTGTTACCGCAGCTTCCGAAAAAATTTCGATCATAGACGAAAACGTTACCGACCTGTAGACAAATACCGCCACGAACATTGAATAAAAAACGCTCATCACCGCAGCCTCGGTGGGCGTGAACACCCCGCTGTAAATGCCGCCTAAAATAATGACCGGCGACATGAATGCCCAGAAAGCGGCCTTTGCGGCGGAGAGTATTTCACGAACGCTTCCCCTTTTTTCAGATCCCCGATATCCCCTTTTTTTCGAGACCATCCAGGCTGCCAGGGCCACGGCGATTCCGATCAATATGCCCGGAACTATCCCGGCCGCGAATAATGCGCTTACAGACACGGAGGTAATATTGCCGTAGATGATAAAGGCAATGCTCGGGGGTATGATGATGGAAAGATCGGAGGAGTTAGCGATCAGGGCCGCTGAAAATTCTTTCCCATATCCCTGCCGGATCATGGGGGTTAAAAGAATCAGGCCCACGGCAGCGGTTGTGGCGGGCCCAGAGCCGGAAAGCGCACCCCAGAACATGCAGGTAAATACCGCGACCATTGCGAGCCCGCCCGTGGCGCGTCCAAGGAGCAATTCGAAAAAACGGGCAATGGTTGCGGCAAGCCCCGCCCGGTCGAGCAGAACCCCGGCAAGGATGAAAAACGGAACCGCGAGCAAGGGAAATGATGCAATGGAAGATGAAAAGTTTATCCCCACCATGCCGATTCCAAGATCAAACCAAAAAACGGCCGCGATCCCCGCAAGCCCGAGCGAGGTTCCTATGGGAACACCGGCAAGCATTAACAGGAAAAATACGACAAACAGAAGCGCCATTTCCATTACCGGGATTCCGATTCTATTTGGGTCAATTGCAACCTGGCGCTTTTGTAAATACCGACAAACACGAACAGAGAAAGAACCGGGACTCCCGCATAATAAATCCAGACCGGGATGCCAAGGGCCGGTGATGTCGCCTTGAACATCACAATCTCATCGTAAATCGCCTCAATGGTATATATATCGACGATGATAAAAAGAAATGCGCTCGCCACCGCTGAAAACAGGGCCGCCCATTTTTTCACCCGGGCCGGAAAGGCCCGGTAAAGGGTTGTCATTCCGAGCTGTGCCCCGCGCTCAAAGGCTATTGCCGATCCGACCACGGTCATCCAAACAAACAGGTTAATCGTGATCTCCTCGGTTGCGGCAAAGGAAAAATGAAAAAGATAACGGCTCAGGACGTTTGCAAACGCGATTATTGCCATTAAAAAAAGAAGTATCGCCGCTATGACATGGCCGGCTCCCGGCTTTTTTTTATCCATGCGCATAACCCCGTTTATACGATGCCCATACAAACAACATCATTTTGCCATGTCCTGTTTTGCGCTTTTTACCACCTCTTTTCCGATCTTTTTTTCCCACTTTTCATAAACAGGGGCAACGGCCCGTTTAAATTGTGCCCTTTTATCAGAATCAAGTTCTATTACTCTCATGTTTTTGCCCTTCATATATGCTGTCGGGTCCGGGATCACATCCTTTTCATTAAACTCCTTTTCCAGGATCAAAAGCGACTCCCCATTATCGAGACCGGCCCGGACAAGGGCCTTTTCATACCGCCCCGCTTCAACGGCCGCAGCCATGATCGATTTTTGTATGCCGGGCGAGAAGGTCCGCCATTCGCGGAGGCTCCAGTAAAAAATAAGGGGATCGGCCATGTAGTTCCAGAAGGTTACACGGCGATGATACTGCCAGATCTGAGCAGACAGGAGAATTCCCACGGGGTTTTCCTGCGCGTCAACGACTCCCTGCTGAAAGGCGGTGATAGCGTCCCCCCAGTTCATATTGACCGGGTCCGCGCCCATGGTTCTGAATATATCAATAAAGATCGGGCTGCCGACCACCCGCACCGTAAGGCCCTTCAGATCTGCGGGCGATAATATGGCTTTTTTTGAGCAGGTAATCTGCCTGAACCCGTTTTCCCCCCATGCCAGGGGCTTGAGCCCCTTTTTTTTCATGGCTGAAAAAATCAAGGAACCGGTTTTTCCGTTTTCAAGACGGTCGAGGTTATCATAGGTATTGATGAAAAATGGGAGAGAAAAAACATTGCACTCGGGTATGACAGGAGAAATATTGATTGTTGAATCAAGCGCGCAGTCAATTACTCCCATTGAAACCAGTTGGGACGACTTGAGCTGGGCTCCACGAAGCAGGGAGCTCCCATAATACGGCTTTATCTTTATCCTGCCTGCGGTCTTTAGCTTCACAAGCTCGGCGAATTTCGCAGCCCCCCTGCCCCAGTAATAATTTGGCCCCACGGTCACCTGCATCTTGTATTCCCGCTTAAAGGCGTGGGATGTGGGAGCAAACGCTGATATCAAGGCCGCCATACACCATAAAACCATTAAAAAACGGTAAAAACGCCTGTTCGATCCCATGTTTTTTCACCTCCGCATCTGTTTTGTTAAAATGGATTTCAGCCTACCACAGAAGGCCCGGTTTTCAAGGCAAAACCCTGACGGTGCCGCAAAAAGCTTAAATCAGGTTTTTCGAAGTTAAATTTCAGGTTTACCCCGATTGTTTTCTTGACTGACTTTATGCATATTCAAACATAATAAAACAGCGTTTACGAACTTAAACCTTATTTATAGAAAAGCACACCAATGCAAACCGGAGGGAAGCAGAATGAAAAAAGTATTATTGATCATGGTAATTCTCAGCCTATTTATCGGCGGCACCGCGTATGCATCCCACTACATGTATGCCAAACGCTATTTAACCTTTAAATGGACCGGCGTCGACCTGGATCATACCTACCACTGCGCAAACAATGGTTCGCATACCTACTGCTGGTCATGGACAGGCGGGGAATCCGGCGGATCGTATCTTTCCGGCACATGGGGATACGGCGATTACGGCGACTCCAAATGCACGTCCAGCAACTGGGGATGCCGCTTCATCTACGGGATAAACGGGGTCTGCCACATGGAGGCAAACCGGGGACTTTACACCTCTGGCAAGACCGTACACAATGCAAAGGGTTACTGGCTGTCACACGCATTATACGGAACCTACGGAACCTCCGGATCATGGGTCGCATGCAAGACCGCCTGCTGGCTGTGGTGGTAGTCTCTACCATAATGTTTTTTTCAGCCTGACATAGTAATAAAAAAAGACAAAAGCCCCTCTTTGTGATAGGATAATTCCAAAACAAAGGGGGGTTTTTTTATGGGGAATTTCATGAAAACCGGCATCACCATAAAAACAATTCTTGCGGCACTCTTTATTGCGTCAACGCTGATTTATGGATGCAACGGCAAAAATGAAGCCACGCATTCCGGGGCCGCGACCGTAAAAAACAATCCGGGGCTTGCCGGAACATGGCTCCAGACAATGGCCGGCAAACAGGATATATCCAAGGCCGGAGCGCATGTAATCATCACCAGAGACACCCTGACCATGGATGCCCCGGGATGCAGGATCAGCGGGCATTATACCATATCCGGCAACAGGCTTGACTTTGTCATAACATCCCTTGACGGTCCCAGATGTGCGAAAGGTGAAAAACAAGGCGGAGGAGGTTCGGTAACCTACACGGTAAAAGACGACACCATGACCTGGGAGATACCGGGCCAGGGACCGGAAGGCATCAAAATATTTAAAAGGATCACCGAAGGGCCGCCTGCCCCGTCTTCCACCGAACCTTCCACACATAACCCATTTCAGGAATAATATTCATCATGAGCAGGAAAAACAAGATTCTCTTAATCGGTCTCGGCGCACTTTTTATAATTATGGCCGTGGCTGCATGGTCGTTTCTTTCGACATCTACAAAACGCGACATGATGAACCGTACAAGCGAAAAAACAGGATCGCAGAGCGCAACGGATTTACTCAAAAAACGCAAACCTGTTAAAAAAAGAAACCGGGTCGGCAACCAGGATATAGCGGCGCTGGCAAAGGCCATGGACTCAAATAAGGGCACAAAAAAGGGAACTGCCGGCAAAGAGATGGCCCCGGAAACGAAAAAGGCGGCGTTTGTATCATATCCCGAGTCCCTGATAACCCTTCTGGGCATCGACATGGACAAGCTCTTAAAGGAGAGGGAAAAATATTTATCCTCGGTAGTCCATGTGGAATGGATGGACCACATACATGAGAGTCTCAAAAATCTCGAGCCTGAAAAAAAAGAGGCAATGGTAAAAAATCACCTGACCCTCCTCTACATAAAGGAGCAGCTTAATGATGCCTACCTTTCAGGTAAAATCGATGCAAAGACATTTAAAGACGGCATTGCCGAACTCATGAAATGGCACCAGAAAACCTACCAAACCCTCCTGTCACGGGACCAGTACATGGCCGTATTTGAAATCCCTCCTGAAAAAGCCGGGGAGTATGTTGACATCATGACGGCCGACATTCCACAATACAGCTTTATTCTTAACCAGTCCATGCCGGCAGACGAGGTCATAAAACAGATCGAGGGGTATAAGCTCGAAGAGGTCGACTCCCATTTCAAGACAATGATCAAAATAAGAGATGAAATCGGCAAGAAAATCAATGCCGGTGAAATGACCCTCGAACAGGCCAGGGCCGCATTTCGCGAAAGCCAGCAGGCCTTTGTGAGCGAATGCAATGAAATTCTCACCAGCCATGAAATAGACCTGATTTTTGGCTCCGAGGCTGGCCTGGAAGCGGGAATGGTCAGCGAAAAATCACCCAGGGTCGACATGAATGCGGAAGAAAAACTCGGATTTCCAATTGACAATCCGGATACAACGGCTGAAATGGTAAACAACAAACTTGGTGAAGACCAGATAGAGGACATAAAGTTTTTCCACACGGAGCGGAAAAAGGAACTGGATGAAATCGGGAAAAAGCTCGATGCCGGTGAAATTACCATTGAAAACGCAAAGAATACGGCAAACGACGTTGAATCAACATACAAGGACAACTGCCGCCAGGTCTTGGATGATGAGACCTATAGGATGATATTTGAAAAACCGAGGTGATTGAATGAAACATCGTAAAAGCATTTTGACCATGATGCTCTTTTTTTCGATCCTGCTTTTCTCCCCGGCTTTTGCCGCAGATGCAACAGCGCCTGTTGCATCTGCGGACCAGCCTGTTTACAGGTTCTCACAGGTGGTGGCGGGAACAGAGATAATCCATCCCTTTACGATACGAAATACCGGCACGGCAGAGCTTAAAATCATCAGCATCTACTCCGCCTGAGGATGCGTTACCGTCTCTTTTACGAGGCAAATCCCGCCCGGGAAGGCGGGACAGGTTACTTTAGAGCTCAAAACGGACGGGGATGCGGGCCAAAAAATAAAAAAAAGCGCCACAGTATTCACAAATGATCCTGAAAACAGCAAACTCAGGCTCACAATTGAGGGCGAAATCGTATCCGCCGCGAAAATCATGCCAAAGGCCGCCCGTCTCATGGGGCACGCAGGAGAAAAGATAGCCGCCGATATAACCATAACCCCGATTGAGGCAAACCCGTTTGACATTGTAAATGCGCTTGCCGATAAAGGAAAAAATTACACGTATTCGCTCGAAAAAAAACCCGGAGCCCCCGGCGACAAGGCCGCCTATATACTCCACGTTTCCAACAAAATTAACCATCCGGGCCGTTATTTCGATAAGATCGCCCTTCATACCACCAGCAAGATCAGCCCGGTGATAATAATACGGGTATTCGGCATTATACGTTGACTTCATTAAAAATGATTGCATGTGTTATATTTTTATGCAATTATCCTTCTCAAATCCTTTACAAAAATCTTCAATTCCATAACCTTGGCACAGGCTGGCAGACAATCTCAATTATGCGCATTCACCATGTAAATACGACCTTATTATGATAAAGACCGCGAAAATACTGATAGTTGACGATGATTCGGGCAACCGGATGCTGATCAGAAGGTCCCTTGAAAAAGCAGGATTTTTAAATTTTATCGAGGCTGAAAACGGGCGTGATGCCCTGGCGCTGATCAAGACCACGCCCCTGGACCTTGTTCTGCTCGATATAATGATGCCCGATATCGACGGACATGCCGTACTTGAACAGATGAAGGCGGATCCTGCCTTAAGAGACATCCCGGTCATCATGATCACCGCCCTGGACGATATGGACAGCGCGGTGAAATGCATAAGCCTCGGGGCGGAGGAGTACCTCGTCAAGCCCTTTAACCCGGTTATGATGAAGGCCAGGGTCTCCGCAACCCTTGAAAAAAAATATCTGCGGGACGTGGAAAGACAATACCTTAAAAATTATGACCCATATACCGGTCTGCCCAATCGCGATTTTTTTATCCACAGGCTGGATGAAGAGGCGCATAGATATCTAAGGTCTCCGTCACTATTTGCAATCCTTTATATAAAAATTGACAAATACGACACGGTATCCGCCAGCCTGGGAAAGAAAACCGCAGATGAATACCTTATCGCCAGGTGTGAAACCATTGCGGGCATGCTCTCGGAAGATACTTTTCTGGCTAGATTTACAGATAATGTGTTCGCGCTTCTCCTTTATGACCTCAAGTCATCCGCAAAAGGAGATATGATCGCATATAATATTAACCAGGCATTGAGCCGGTCCATGCGTATAAACGGGCATGACATTTCCGGTAAAACAAGTATAGGCGTGGTATACAGTGATCCGTCCTACAAGAGCGCGGACCAGATGTTAAGAAATGCCGAACTCGCGGCCACAAGGGTGGCTCGACTCGGCGGCATAAGGCTCTATGACGAGGTCATGCACGAGGAAGCCATGCGGCGGCTTGACATGGAACCCGAACTCCGCAAGGCTATCCACGCAAATCAGTTGATCCTCCATTACCAGCCCATCGTCGGCTTAAAAGACAGGCGTGTAATCGGATTTGAAGCCCTGGTCAGGTGGATGCACCCTCAAAAGGGCATGATCCCGCCGGACCAGTTCATCCAGCTTGCCGAAGACACCGGCCTGATCCTCCCCATCGGCGGCTGGGTCATGGAGGAAGCCTGCCGGCAGGCGGCTCATTGGGGACGACGGCTTGACCGGAGCCACCCGCTTACCATCAGTATCAACATCTCCGCATACCAGCTTGCCGAAGCCGATTTCATGCCGATTCTCTTAAACGCCATGGAAAAAAGCCGGGTTGAAAACCATCGTATAAAACTGGAACTGACCGAATCGGCAATGATCGAAAACCCCGAGCATGCCGAATCCATACTCGGCCAGGTCAAGGATCTTGATGTAAAGACATCCCTGGACGACTTTGGAACCGGATATTGCGCATTGAGTTACCTTTTGAAATACCCCTTTGACACCCTGAAACTGGACCAGTCTCTCATTCGACAGATAGACGGGAAACCACGCAGCCGGGAAATCGTGGCCAGCACCATTCACATGGCCCACCAGCTGGGCATGGACGTGGTTGCCGAAGGGGTCGAAGATCCCCACCAGGTGACAGCCCTGCTGGAAATGGGTTGTGATTACGGCCAGGGCCATTTGTTCAACCACCCCTTGTCGCAACAGGAAGCCGATATGCTTCTCGCGTAAATCCTCCCCCTTTATTTCCTACACTAAACAGGCGCACATAATCATGGATAAAACAGAACGGATAAATGGTACGGGACTCGAACGCCTCCGGGACAAGATCGATGAAATCGATCAGCGGCTTGTCGACCTTCTGGCCGCAAGAAAAGAAATCGTAAACAGGGTCGTGGCCGAGAAAAAAGCCGCCAACCTGCCGGTATATCACCCGGCAAGGGAAGAGGATATAATATCCGCGCGGCGGGACCAGGCAAGACAGGCCGGGATCGATCCTGATCATATCGAGGAACTCTTCAGGCTTATCATGCGTCAATCCCGGCTCGTGCAGACCGGCCACATGGCCTCCCTGGGGCTCAAACCGGGAGAGAAAATCCTTATCGTGGGCGGATTCGGCGGTATGGGCGGCTACTTTGCAAAGGCATTTACGGACGCCGGCTGCACGGTCAGGCTCATGGGCCGCAAACAATGGCCGGACGTGGAGACCCTGTGTGAAGGGGTCGGGCTCGCCATTGTATCGGTACCCATTGAATCAACCCTTGACACGATTTACCGGCTCGGGCCGTATTTGCCGGAAAACGCCGTGCTCGCCGATGTCACCAGCATCAAGCAGGCGCCTGTCGCGGCCATGCTGAAAGCCCACAAGGGGCCGGTAATCGGCCTTCACCCCCTTTTCGGGCCGACCACCTCAAGCCTCGACAAACAGATCATAGTGACAACACCGGGAAGAGACCAAAAAGCATGCCAGTGGGTCATTGACCAGTTTGCGGCCTGGGGCGCGGTCATCGTGATGTCGGACCCGAAAGAGCACGACGATATCATGGGGATCGTGCAGGCCCTGCGCCATTTTGCGACATTTGCATTCGGTGGGTTTCTCATGGAAAAAAAAGTTCGTCTTTCACGGACCCTGGAATTTTCCAGCCCCATCTACCGCCTGGAACTGGCAATGGTCGGAAGGCTCTTTGCCCAGAGCGCATCTCTTTATGCGGAAATTATATTCGCTTCGGAAAAACGCCGCAACCTCATAAAAGATTACATTGCAAGCATCGGAAAATACATCGACATGCTCGATTCAGACGACAAAGACGGATTCATGGAGGAGTTTACGCGGACAGCCGACTGGTTCGGGTCTTTTTCCGAACAGGCCATGCGGGAAAGCTCTTTTCTGATAGACAAGCTCATAGAACGTTTCTAGAACAAAAAAACAAAGGATTACATTTGAATCGTAAGCTGTTAATCTCTCTTGCCGCAGGCATTGTCCTGTCATGCGCCGGATTCTATCTTGCGTTGAGAAACGTCCCGGTTTCAGACCTTGTGGCCTACATGGGGGCAATACAATACGTCTGGCTGATCCCGGCCGTTTTTTTGGGACTTTTCACCTTTGTGTTGCGCGCGCTCCGATGGCGCATAATCCTGTCCACAAGCGTCGACCTCTCGTTTTCCGAGGCATTCCACCCCATGATGACGGGCTTTCTCATAAACACCATACTGCCCGGCAGGGTCGGCGAGGTCGCCCGGCCGGCGATTATCAACAAGAGGGACAAGGTTCCTTTTACGCTCGGCCTGTCAACCATTGCCGCTGAAAGGGTTTTTGATCTTGTCTCCCTTATCTCTCTTCTGGGCATTGTCATGTCATTTGTCAGCATAGACCCGGGTTTCAGGATCACCTTCAAGGGATACAGCCTGGACAGGACAACCCTGGATCACATCACATCAGCAATGACGGCGATATGCGCGCTCCTGATTGCGGCGATCATAGCCGTAAGCATCCCGGCGGTCCTTGATTTTGCAAAAAAAATCATATCAGCCATGCCGTCAATGCTGTTTTTTGCCGGGGCGCAGTCAAAACAAAAGGTCTACGAAAAGATCAGCATCCCGCTTATGGGAATTCTCGACAACATATCCGCCGGCCTTTCCATGGTAAAATACCCAAAAAAGATAATAGCGTGCATAATCTATTCGTTTCTTGTCTGGGGACTCCAGGCCTGCGCCCTGTATGTAATGGCCAAAGGATGCCCGGGGATTGACCTGACCTTTACACAGCTTACAGCCGTCTTTGTAATCCTGTGTTTTTTCATTGCGCTGCCGTCAGTGCCCGGTTTCTGGGGCCTGTGGGAGGCGGGTGGGGTTTTCGGGCTGGCGCTCTTCGGCATAGGCGCTAAAAACGCTGCGGGTTTTGCCCTGGCAAGCCATGCGGTGATGATGTTTCCCATGATGATTTTAGGAATGATTTCGGCCATGATCATAGGGGTGAACATCCTGGACGTATCATTTCCGGGAGCGGAAAAAGTGGGATAAAAAAGGTAAGAAGCGTATTACATTTATCGCAACAGATCTTCCAGCAGGTTGGCAAACGACACGCCCACGCCGGTTTTACGAACCCTGGCAATGCGCCCTTCCAGGCGGACATCGACTCCGGAATCAGGGTGGGGAAAAGTGAGGATCATACTGTCGCCCCGGTTTATACCATGGAATTTTCCGGAGATTTCAACAAAAACCCCGCCCGGGCCGATATCGGTGATATATCCTGAAAAGAGCTTTTCTTTGCATGAAAACTGGACGGCCGTAAAGCAGTTCTTTCTCGAATATTGCCGCTTGGACACCCCGTTTGCGGCCCTCAAGTCCGAAAGGAGCTGCCGCTGCTCACCGGGCGCCATGGCCAGTATCGCCCGGATCAACTGGGAAACCACCCTTGATATGTTCCTGTCATCGTCTTCGGGTTTTCTATACTCGATCATGAGGATACGCCCCTGTCTTGCAGGAATTAACATGCCCGCGTCAGGCTCCGGACACGATTAAAGTAGAATCATTACAGACCCATTGCCGAGAAGCAAGCCCTTAATATCTAAAACAGCGATTGTTTATAATCTTCAGATAAAGGCTTTCTTTAACACGGCCTCCCTTTTTCCCCTTGTTCGGCCCGGCCCCGGCTGGTAATAAGAATATCCGTATTTGATCCATTTACAGGCAGAACACCGAAAAAGCAGGGACGACAAATGCAATTTTATAAATACCACGGGCTTGGCAACGACTATATCGTAATCGATCCCAAAGACGCTGGGAACGGACTTTCACCCGGGCGGGTGCGGGCGATCTGTCATCGTAATTTCGGCATCGGCTCCGACGGCATCCTCCTTGGACCTTTTTTAGAAACAGACGGCCGGTTTCGTGTTAAAATATTCAACCCGGACGGCAGCGAAGCCGAAAAGAGCGGAAACGGGGTCAGGATTTTCGCAAGATACCTCATGGACACGGGCCGTGTGGCAGATAGCACATTTACCATCGCAACCATTGGCGGCGATGTCTGCGCCACGGCGCTGGAAGACGGGCGTGTATTTTCAGTGGGGATGGGGCGGGTATCGTTTCACAGCACGGCCATACCGCTGACCGGCCCCGGCCGCGAGGTCTTAAATGAATACATTGTGATCAAGGGAGCCTCTTTCTTGTTTTCAGCCGCAACCATAGGCAATCCCCATTGTGTGATAATACGCGATGCAATTTCGGAATCGATAGCCCGCGAACTCGGCCCTGATTTTGAAATCCATCCGTTTTTTCCAAACAAGACCAACGTCCAGTTCGTAAAGATAATAGACGATAAAAACATCGCAATGGAGATATGGGAGAGGGGCGCGGGCTATACGCTTGCGTCGGGAAGCAGCAGTTGCGCGGCGGCTGCGGTTGTACACAGGGTTGGACTTTGCGGTCCGGAAATAACCGTTCATATGCCCGGCGGCAGGCTTCTGGTACGGATCGACAAGGATTTTTCCGCTACCCTGACCGGTCCGGTTACCCGTATCTGCCGGGGTGAAATCGATCCGTCAATTTTCAAGCAGTAAAAACCAGAGGGTCCAATGAAATGAAAGGCTTTTTTAAGGTCATGCCGCTGGAACGTGTATTTGAGCTTGCTCCGGGATTCGGCACGGTCGGCACCAAAACCGTTGCACTCATGGATGCTGACTTAAGAATCCTTGCCGAAGCCGTGACGGCTCCCTGCGACCTCCCGGGCTTCTCCCGCTCCACCATGGACGGATACGCCGTGCAGGCGGCATCAACGTTCGGCGCCTCGCAATCAAACCCGGCATACCTTGAAATCACCGGCGAAATCCTGATGGGTGAAGCCCCGGAAATAAAATTAAATCCGGGTGAAGCGGCCCGTATTCCCACGGGAGCAATGCTTCCCGGCGGTGCGGATGCGGTCGTTATGATCGAATATTCGGAAGAATTGGACGCGACAACCCTTGAAGTCCATAAGGCCGTGGCGCCGGGAACACACGTTGTGGAAAAAGACGAGGATATAAAAAAAAACACCCTGGCGCTGAAAAAGGGTGCGCGGCTCCGACCACAGGAAATCGGCCTTCTTGCGGCTCTGGGGCGCGAACAGATTGCAATATTTAAAAAACCGAAGGTGGGAATTATTTCAACCGGAGACGAACTCACGGATATTGCGACCCTGCCTGCGCCCGGTCGGATACGGGACATAAACACCCACACCATTTCAGCCATGGTAAAAACAGCCGGCGCAAAGGCTGTTTCATACGGCATCGTTCCCGACGATTTTGAGGCCTTGCGTAAAGCCTGTGAGCGTGCGGTTTCGGAAACGGATATGATTCTTGTTTCCGGAGGAAGCTCGGTGGGAACCCGTGATCTCACCATGGACGTGATCCGGTCCCTGCCCTGCTCGGAAATCCTTGTACACGGCCTTACCATAAGCCCGGGCAAGCCGACCATTTTCGCCCGGGTGGGCGAAAAACAACTATGGGGCCTTCCCGGACATGTTACCTCGGCCATGATCGTCTTTGACAGGGTGGTAAGGCCCTTTTTGGAATCTTTTTCAGGCTTGAGCCCTTCATCCGCAAGGCGATTTCGCATACCGGCCCGCCTTTCCAGGAATATTTCATCGGCCCAGGGAAGGGTTGACTTTATCCGGGTCCGCCTTGTTTTGGAAGATGACGGAACGTTTATTGCGGAGCCGATCCTGGGCAAATCCGGGCTCATCCGCACCATGGTG
>JAADHK010000005.1 GCA_013151835.1 Deltaproteobacteria bacterium | reverse complement strand
GCTCCTCACCGCCGTCCTCAAAGGAAAAAGCGGCCCCGCACCCGGGCCGCAGGGCGGGATGGCTTTTTTGCACGGCCAGTTCGATATCCTGGGGATAGAAGTTGCGGCCCCGGATGATGATCATATCCTTGATCCGGCCGGTTACAAACAATTCTCCATCTGAAACAAACCCGAGATCACCGGTCCTTAAAAAGGTTTGCTCGGGAAACCCGGGAAGCCTTGCCCCGAATACACGGGCGGTCTCATCGGCTTTTTCCCAATAGCCCACAGCCACGTTGGGTCCAGACACCCAGATTTCACCCTCCATGCCTTCCGGGCAAATGGCGGTTGATCAACGATTAAAAGGCTCCGGCCCGTCCTTGTCCCGCCGCACCCCACGCGCATCCGGGCAGAGGTATTATCCCCGGGATTCCCGACTTCCATGTCCTTGAGAACGGGCGGGTCCTCTTTTGATCCCCCTGAGACAAAAAGAGTTGACTCGGCAAGCCCGTAACAGGGATAAAATGCGTTTTTTGAAAATCCACACGAAGAAAAGGCCTCGGCAAATCGATTCATGGTATCCGCGCGCACCGGTTCCGCCCCGTTAAAGGCCAGGCGCCAGGCACTCAGATCAAGATTTTTTTTATCCTCGGGCCGTGCCTTGCGGGCGCAGAGGTCATAGGCGAAATCCGGCCCCCCGCTCGTGGTGGCTTTGTAGGCGGATATGGCCGAAAGCCAGCGCACGGGTTTTTGCAAAAACGCAAGCGGCGACATTAAAACGGCTGTTGCTCCAAGATATACGGGCTGGAGTATACCTCCGATGAGACCCATGTCATGGTAGGGGGGAAGCCAGAATACGCCCACGGTATCCTCGGTGTCTTCGAACGCATCCTTTATGATGGCCGCGTTTTCAAGCAGGTTTTCATGGGTGACCATCACGCCCTTGGGCGTCCCGGTGGAGCCGGAGGTGTATTGGAGAAACGCCAGGCTGTCGCGTTTTGTCGCGTGCAGGCGCCATTTGTCAGGCAAAACGGGTTCGTGTTCCTCCGTGCATAGCCATTTAAGATGTTTCAGGCCGGGTGTTTTTGAAAAAATTTCACCTGCCAGCCCCGCAACCATGCCGACGCTCAACGCAACCCTTGCCCCGGAATCCCCGCAAACGGAGACGAGACGCGAAAGGGACAGCTCCAGCCGGGAAGGATCGGGTGGGTAGGCCGGAACGGGTATAACCCCGGCATAAAGGCAGCCGAGAAAGCCGAGCACATAATCGAGGTCCGGTAGATAAAGGAGCAGCGCCCGATCCCCGGGAGAGCAGGTTTTGGAAATAATCCCGGCAATTGCCCTGGCTCGTCCATCCACCTCTGAAAAACTCATGCGGTGTGATTCCTTCTCTCCGTTTTCAAGAAAGATAAAGGCATCCTTTTCCGGGCTCGTTTCAGCCCTGAATTGCAAGACCTCGCCAAAGCCTGAAAACCGGCTTGAAAAGCGCAGTCCTTCCATGCGCAAATCCAAAGATCCTTTCACCGTGCGACCTTTCATGACATCCTCCTGATTTGAAGCCGAAAAAATAAAAGGGGAATAATCGATTACCCGTCCTGGATTCAGCATAATTGCAGATTTTAGTATCTCAAAAAATCCCAGGCATTGCATACTAGAAGACTGCGGAGGTTATACTAGTTAAAACCTGATGTTTTATCCGGGATTAATTTCCTTCTTTAAAATTCCCTTGTTATATGCTTTAATCCCCCTTTACTGAAATTTAATCTATCAGTCAGACGAATAATGGATATCAAACCGGACAAACATGAAAAAATGGAAACCCGCGCCTCCCGTAAGAAAAAGTCGGTCATCGGTTTCTTCAACGTGTGCAAATTTTACGGGGAGAGCGATGCCATCGTCGATGTGAGCTTCACCATCAGCAAAGATGATTTCGCCTTGATCACCGGCCCCAGCGGAGCCGGGAAATCAACCGTTATCAGGATCATTTACATGGGGGAGACCATCAGCTCCGGCTCAGTCATTGTCGACGGCATGAACCTTCTGCGGATCACAAGGCCCCAGGTTCCTCTTTTGAGAAGAAAGATCGGAGTTATCTTTCAGGATTTCAAGCTGATTCCCTCAAAGACGGTCTTTGGGAATGTCGCGCTTGTCCTCGAGGCGGCGGGCGTCAGATCGAAAAACATCATCCATGACAAGGTCATGTCGGTCCTTGAGACCGTGGGCATAGGGGACAGGGCCGCTTCATACCCCCCCACCCTGTCCGGCGGGGAACAGCAGAGGGTCGCCGTTGCCAGGGCTATGGTGGGAGAGCCGAAAATCATTTTAGCCGACGAGCCGACGGCAAGCCTTGATCCGGAAGCCGCCGACGCCATATACCAGCTTCTACAGGACGTTCATGCCCGTGGCACTACTGTTGTAGTCACCACCCACGACCTCAACCTGCTTGAAAAAGGCGGCACACGAGTCATTCATTTAAAATCCGGCCGTATGGTTTCAATTGTCAATCAGGACGTGTGGAACGGATTATGATCTCATATTTCAAAAGGGCCCTTTCGGATTTTATCCGCCACCGGTTTCTCCATGGTGTCTGCACTGCCACCATCGCCCTTTCGGTCTTTATCATATCCGCATTTACCCTTTTTTTTGTTAATGCCGGCGCCCTGATGAACACTTGGCAGAAAGGGATAAGGGTTATCGCCTATCTGGAACCGGGTGTAAACCAGGGCGCCAGAAAAGCCCTGATACAGCGGATCAAAGCTTTCGACGGTGTCGAGGACGTGGTTTTCATATCAAGGCAAAAGGCCTTTTCATGGCTTAAAAAGGAAATCGGCAGACAGTCCTCGCTCTTAGAAGGGCTTGAGGACAATCCCCTGCCCGACAGCCTGGAGATAAAGATTTCCAGGTCGGCATTAAACGTGAAAGACATCGAGTACCTGGCCTCCAGGATAAAAACTTTTAATGCGGTAAACGGCGTGGAATACGCCCGGAAATGGCTTGCCCGATTCAAGGGCGTGTACGATCTGTTCAGGATTACCGGCATCATTCTGGTGACAATGGTCTTTATCGCCATAATGTTCATTGTCGCCAACACGATCCGCCTTATCCTGTTTTCACGCAGGGAAGAAATCGAGATCACACGGATCATAGGGGCGGATGAGGAGTTCATCCGCAACCCGTTTTATATAGAGGCCGCCATGCTCGGTTTTCTAGGCGGCATAACCGGCATCACCCTTTTATTTATCTCTTTTGCGCTGTCTATGCCAACGATCTCTCCGTCCGGGATTCTCCCCTTTTTTACAATACGGTTCATACCGCCGGCAGCCGGGATCGCCATTGTCATTTCAAGTGTGATTGTAAGCTGGATGGGATGTTATTTTTCAATAAGACGTTTTTTACACATGTAATCCATGTCTTTCTGGCCGCCGTGATGCTTATGGTATGCGGCACTTCCGCATACGCACTTTCCTCCCATGAGGTCGGCATCGTGGGCGTAGACCGCTTGAACATGCGGGCCGCGGCCCGAATCTCCGCGCCGGTAATACGGGTACTTAACCGGGGGGAACAGGTTCGTATTATCGGATACGAAAAAAACTGGCTCCAGGTGCTGTCGGGCCTGGACATAGGCTATATTTATAACACAACCCGTTATGTACGACGCTATACCATACACACGGTTACAAAAAAAGACAGCGCGGATATACCTTTGGCAAAAGCCAGGGAAAGGGAAATCAAGCGTCGAATATCATTAAACAAAAACGAAATCCGCTCCATTGCAAAAAAGGAAGGGACCGTTTTAGATGACCTTGACCGGATAGACCGGGCCATCAGCGACAACCGGTCCCGCATAAACGATATAAACGCACGGCTGATTGTTGTTGACAACCGCATTAAACATCTTGATAAGGATTATAAAAAAACACGGGTCGCCATTGAAAAAAAGAAATCCTTCGCCTTGGGCCGGATTACGGCGCTATACAAGTTAAACCGCCTTGGGGCCATGAATCTGCTTGCCTCTGCCGATTCCATGTATGAGCTGTTCAGGCGGAAGGCTGCTGTAGAGCGGGTTGTTTCAAGAGATGAGCGCGTCATCGGCGATCTCATGGATAAAAATGCCCGGCTGGCTGCGCTTATCCGTCATCTTAAGAGCGAAACACTTAGAAAACAAGCTCTTGAAAAGGACTACGAGGCCGCCATAGACCGTCTGACTTCCGATAAAAAGACGAGAAAAAAGGCTCTTGCTAAAATCAGGAAGAAAAAATCAGACCGACTGTCTACCATAAAATATCTCAGGGCTGCGGCGCTCCAGATGGACCGGACGGTTTCAGCCCTTAGCAAAAGCGGTGTGCGCACCCCAAGCCGTTTTACCGGATACAGGGGCTTGCTTAAAATGCCGGTGAGCGGTAAGATCGTTTCAAGATTCGGAAAATTCATAGAACCCCGGTCCGGTGTCGAGAGCATCAGGAACGGCATTGAAATCAAGACGGACCGCGGAACCCCGGTGCGGGCTGTTTTTAAGGGGAAAACGATTTACGCAGACTGGCTTAAGGGGTACGGCAAGGTCATCATCATAGCCCATGGTGACAGCTATTATACCATTTACGCGCATGTGGAAGACATGTTCAGCCAACGGGGAGATCCGGTCGAAACAGGCCAGGTGATCGCAACCGTCGGGCAGACCGGCTCCATAGTAGGGCCGGTACTTTATTTTGAAATCCGGCATCACGATGATCCCAAGGATCCGCTTGCCTGGTTAAACCATGGATGAGGGAGAAATTAGATGAACCACAGGAAAACAACAAAATTGAGAAAAGCGCTTTTCACATTCGTTCTCGTTATGATCACGGTCATGCTGGCCTCCAGCGTATACGGAGATTTTGCGGCGCAAGATGATACATACAAGGGGCTGAAGCTTTTCAGCGACGTTCTTGAAGAGGTGCAGAAAAACTATGTCGAGCCTGTTGAAACCAAGAAGCTGATTGAAAAGGCCATAGAGGGGATGGTCCACAGCCTGGATCCTCACTCCGATTTTATGCCGCCCGAGGCGTTTCAGAATCTGCGGGATGACACAAAGGGTGAATTCGGCGGGCTCGGTATCGTGGTTACCAAGCGTGACGGCCTGCTCACGGTTGTTTCCCCCATCGAGGGAACTCCAGCCTACAAGGCGGGCATCCAGGCCAATGATATCATCATAAAAGTGGAGGGCGAATCCACCAAGGCAATGATGCTCTGGGAGGCTGTAAAAAAAATGAGGGGCAAGCCGGGAACAACAATAAACATCACGCTGGTGCGTACCGGTCTTACCAAGCCCATGGATATATCACTGGTACGGGCGGTTATTCCCCTCGACAGCGTCCGCTCTGTAACGGTGAAACCGGGATACGGTTATATCTGGATTACCAACTTCAGGGAAAACACGGCAGCCGACGTTAAAGACGCCCTGAAAAAACTCGAAAGTGAAAAAGAGCCGTTAAAGGGCCTGATTTTGGATCTTCGGGACGACCCGGGCGGCCTTTTGAACCAGGCGGTGGCCGTTGCCGATATCTTCCTTGAAAAAGGAATCATCGTGTCGATCAAGGGACGGAACAAAAAAGATACCGAAGTCTTTAACGCCAAGCCGAATACCGTGCATCACGATTACCCCATGGTGATTTTAATCAACGGGGGAACCGCCAGTGCATCCGAGATTGTCACCGGCGCTCTTCAGGATGATCACCGGGCGGTCGTAATCGGGACGCGCTCCTTTGGAAAAGGATCGGTCCAGACCGTCCGGCCGCTTAGGGACGGCTACGGCCTGAAATATACGGTGGCACGCTACTACACGCCCTCCGGCAAATCGATCCAGGCCGAGGGGATAGTGCCGGACCTTATTGTAAAACGGGAACTTCTGGATGAGACCTCTGGTGACGGCATTGATTCGAAAATGATCAAGGAAAAAGATCTGAAAAATCACCTCACCGGGGAAGATGAGACTGTTGAAAAAGAGAAAACCGATCAGAAATCAGATGAGAAAAATAAATTGGATAAAAAGGGTGAATCGGACGTGGAAAAGCTGTTGCGGCTTCGCGAGGCCGTGTACACGAACAGCAAAAAGGCCCCCGAAACCCTTTTGCTCGATTCCCAGGTCAACCGGGCCTATGAGATTTTAAAAGGGTATCATATTTTCGCATCCTGGAAAAAGTGATGGCGTCGTAGAAAGTCCCATCTACTGCGTTGTAGCGGGTCGCGAAATGCTCGGAATACTATATGTATGCCTCCGCTTTCGCGACTCCACTACGTCTTGTATATGGAACTTTCAACTTAGCCATCGCAACAGGGTTGACGGACTTTTTACGAACTCTCTCGTTCCCACGCTCCAGCGCAGGAACGAGGGTGTAAAAATCGTCAACTGGAAACAGTAAACCGATAACGAGTTTTCGATGGCAAAAAAACAATCAAAACCAAAGAAAAAAAGCGCCCCGCGAGCCAAATCCACTAAAAAAAAGGCCCCTCCGCAAAACCGTCAACCCACCCTACTCTTCGTAATCCTTATATTACTCGTGGGAGTTGTCGCCGGGAGCGGCTTATTTCTATTAAAATCCCGCTTGATTCACAAAGCGCCCGTGCCCGTAAAACCTGCAACAATCGAAAAATTTTCACGCCCTGATTTTGAAATTTATCCCGCAAGGGTCATTCCCAAAAAGCCCCTTGCCGCCCCTGCGCTGGCACCGGGAAAGCGACCTATGGTGGCCATTATCATAGATGACATGGGCTATGAACAAAAATTATGCGAAAAATTCATCCGGCTTGCGGCGCCCATTACCTGCTCCATTCTACCGGGCAGTCCTCATCGGCTTGAAATAGCGCAATACGCCCATAAAAAAGGGAAATGCGTCATGCTCCATCTCCCCATGGAGCCGGTGCAATACCCGGCCGTTAATCCGGGGCCGGGGGCGCTCCTTTCATCCATGGGCCCCGACACGCTTATACGTATATTAAAACAGGATATTAATTCCGTACCTTATATATCCGGCGTAAACAATCACATGGGATCGCGCCTGACCGCCGATTCGGACAAGATGAACCAGGTCCTCTCGATCTTAAAAACAAGGCGGCTTTTTTTCATAGACAGCCGAACCACCGCCAAAACCGTGGCCCGGTCATCCGCCCGGCTTTTTGCGCTGCCATTTGCTGAACGGGATGTTTTTTTGGACAACAACCCTTCTGAAAAAAAGATCAGAAAACAAATTAAAAAGCTGATCCTGATAGCTGAAAAAACAGGGGTTGCCATAGGCATAGGACATCCACATGAATCGACCTGCAAGGCCATTGCCGCCATGATACCGGAAATGGAAAAAAGAGTCCGGCTGGTTCCTGCGTCGAGGCTTGTTTCCATTCCTCCCCTATGACCGACCAATTGCTATTTTTTCACCCCCGGCCCGGTGTTTAATCTCATCTGCCCGTCAATCTCCTTCATCTCCACGAGTGTCTCCTTTAATTTCGCATACCCGTACCAGGTCGTGTAATCCGGCATCATATGAAATGCCGCCTGAAAGGTTTTCATCCGGTAATCCATAAACATCTCGTAGAGAAGCTCCTCTATGTGGGTATTGACCTCGTATAAATTGTAGAGATCGGGATAAGGAAATGTCGCCTGATTATACGTTTCCTTGATTATGCCGTCTCTGTAGAGCCCGGCCACGATATCGATGGCCTGTGCGAAAATCTTGTCCGCAGCCTTTATCATCTTGTCTCCGTTTTTCAGGTTTTCCTCCGCAAAGGAACGTGAATGACATTTCCGACAGGTTGTGACCATTTTTTTCCGCTCTTTTTCCCACTCATCTTCGGTCAGCCTTGCCATGTCCGCCGCCTTGAATGCCTCAAGGCGCTTCGTGGGTTTTCCATTCTTGTCGAAAACTCCCAAAGCCTTTAAGAAAGTCATCCTGTAGCCCTTCCATTGTCTGTCCTTTTCAGGAAGGCGCAAGGCAAGAAAACCCCATGCGGTCATGACGCGGTGATTCCCGTTACTCATGTGGCAGTCCTGGCAGGTGGGGCCCCTATGGGCCTTTTTATCAATCATGTAGGCCGAGCCATGCTTGGAGTGATACCACATCTCCCATTGGGCGTGGTCAAAACCGGTATGGCAGCTATTGCAAGCCTCCGGGCTTTGCGCCTCTTTTTTTGAAAATTTATGCCGTGTGTGGCAGTTCTGGCAGTCCATGCCGTATTTGTAATATTTCCGCAAATCGCTGTTTCTGACATTCTGATCCGTTATTCCCAGGTTATGGCAGCCGTTGCATCCCTTCTGCCCGGCGATAAATGCCCTGGGCTGCTTGTGGGCGAATCCCGAAAAGAGCATGACGGCCTGCAGCCCATGGGAATGTTTACCGTCAAGATATTGCTTCGCCTGTTTCGGATGGCATTTTTTGCATGTGGTTATGGTCGGCAGGACCGCCTTGTCGGCATTCTTGAAGCCTGTGTGTTTATCTCCGTGGCAGGTATCGCAGGACAATGTTTCCGACATCCTGCTTGAGTTAAAATCCTTGACTATGCCGGGAGTCATCCGTTTATGGCACTTTTCGCATTTGGAAGGAATCGCATGGGCGGGACCTGCAAATCCGGCGCATAACATAAACCCGGCAACCAATACAACAAAACCATAACTTACCTTTATCATTCAGTCTTTTCCTTTTAGACAATGTTAATCATACCGGAACATATGAACCTGCCGGGCGATTTCAACGGCCACCTCATTGATGTTGATTCCGGAAATATAGAATTTTCCATGGATCGAATTGCAAATGAATTGCATCATAGGGCGGCAGGCTTACGCCTTCACTGTTACCGGTTCGTTCATAATCGGTAATCGTTAAAAATACAAGCCTTTTCCGGCGCTATGCCGACGCTTTTTTATTACAAGCGGCAAATTACGGCCCATCGCCAAAGAGACCTACGGCTTCGTAAAAAGCTCCGTATGCAAGGCGCGCTGGCCGGGATCGGATATGGGGGAGTTCTTCCAGCGAACTTGTCCCCGTAGCGGTTGAATTTTTCTTGACAACCGTTTTTTTCCTCTCTAATATCATACCTAATTAATATATACTAATTCAGTATGGATTAACTCAACCCGAACACTCCCTATACTTTCTCGCTCAATGAAATTATCAACAAAAAGCCGATACGGAAGCAGGCTGCTCATAGATCTTGCTTCTCACCGTGATCAATGGCCAGTCCAAATCGGAGCAATATCCAAACGCCTTCAGCTTCCCGTAAAATATTTAGAACAGATTATCCGAATTTTAAAAAAACATCAGTTTGTTACCAGTTTTCGTGGCGCCAAGGGCGGCTATATCCTGGCAAAAGAACCCGAAGAAATTTCCTTGGGTGAAATTGTCAGGCTGTTTGAAAACACAAGTGAACTGGTGGAATGTATCAGCCACCCGGAACTTTGCATGCTCTCAAATGACTGCCGGGTCCGATTGGCCTGGGCGGCTGCCACCGATGCCATGTTCCGGCACCTTGACGCCGTTACGATCGCGGATCTGGAAATGCCTGTTTAAAATATAGATGAAGGGACAACTTTTTATGATTTAAACAACAAACTTTAACATCTGAAAAATCGGGAGGGTTAATTATGGATTACATTGTTTGGAAAGACCTCGGTCCACTGACAAGATTAGTGATGAATCAGCTTCATTATCTTGGTCTCCTTTTTATGATCGTTGCATACTCATACAAAATCTATCAAATATTCCAATACCCTTCAGCTAAGGAAGGAACGCCGCCCAGAGGGGACCATCAAAAAGCCATACGCTATTCATACATGACCCTTGCCATGCCATGGGAGCTGGACACGCAGAAACACCACATGTATCGCTATGTTGAGTTTGCGCTTTTCCATATCGCCATGGCGGTGGGTATCGGGTTTGCCTTCATTCTGCCCATGGCCCACGAATTCATGAAAAACTCTTTTATCATCGGATTTTCAAAACTCTTCTTCGTGCTGGGGTTTTTAATTGGAATATCCAGACTTGCCCGCAGGGTGTATTCTCCTGCGATGCGCCGGATTTCAACCCTTGACGACTATTTCTGTTTGATGCTGCTCACGCTCTGGATGTTTTCCGGTATCCTGGCCGCACCCCTTAAAAGCGAACTGTTTCTCTTTGCCTATTATTTCTTTGCCACCTTCTTCCTTTTTTACGTCCCCTTTTCAAAAATCAGCCATTACGTATATTTTTTCTTTATTAAGTACTACGTAGGCAAGCATTTCGGACACAGGGGCACTTTTCCGAAAAAAGGCTCAATGCCCACTGTCAAAAATGTTTAAATCGTTTATGTCTTATATTAAAACGTGATAGATTTCATACGGGAGGAGAGAATAATGAGGCAGAAAAGTCAAAATGCAATCGCTTTTAATGAAAGCTTTAAAAAAAGGACCAATCGTCAGCATGTATTATCTTTTGCCGCATGCGCCCATTGCGGCACCTGCAATGATTCCTGCCACTATTTCCTGGCCACCGGAGATCCTAAAATGACCCCGGCCGCCAAGATGGATAAGATACGCCAGGTTTATAAAGCGCAAAAAGACTGGCTTGGGAGACTTATGCCCACCTGGGTCGGCGCTAAAGAGATTGAAACCGATGAAGAACTTCTGGAATTGCAGGACATTGTATTTGGTTCCTGCACAGGCTGCCGCAGATGCACGTTTAACTGTCCATTTGGGGTTGACACCGCCGCTCTGGTCGGGCTTGCCCGTTCCTGCCTGGTTGATCTGGGATATGCGCCGGAAGGTATCAAGGTGGTCATGAAGGACCAATGGGAGATCGGCAACCAGATGGGCATTTCAAAGGAGGAGTATCTGGACACGCTGGAATGGGTTCAGGAGGAACTCCAGGAAGAGTTTGGCAATCCCGATTATAAAGTGCCCATTGACAAAAAAGGCGCCGACTTTGTATATGTGGTCAACCCTAGGGAAATAAAATACGACCCCCGTTCATTGCAAGCGGCCTTCAAAATCTTTTACTATGCCGGTCTTGACTGGACGATGGGATCCGAAGGATGGGACAATACAAACTTCGGCCTGTTCAGCGGCAAAGCGGACCTGGGCGGACATATGGGCAATCTGGCCTATAATCACGCTAAAAAGCTCGAAGTAAAGCGCATGATTATATCTGAATGCGGGCATGGACTCCGTTCAACAAAATGGGAGGCTCCCAACTGGGGCAAGGCCAATCCCCTGCCGTTCGAAATATCTTCACTGCTGGAATTAATGGTCGATTTGATAAACATCGGAAAGATCGTTCTTGATCCTTCAAAAAATCCGTACCCGGTAACATATCATGATCCGTGCAACCTGTCCCGTTCATGCGGCATTACTGAAGAACCAAGATTTTGCCTTAACCGTGCATGCGTTGACTTCAGGGAAATGATTCCCAATCGCGGAGACTCATACTGCTGTACCGGCGGCGGCGGCGCCATGTCCATGAGCGAGTACACCGGACGCCGGCTTGAAGTCGCTAAAGTAAAGGCCGATCAAATAAGAAAAACCGGTGCGGCAATCGTAGCTACTGCTTGTCATAATTGCGTGGATGGATTGAGCGATGTCATAAAAAATTATAATCTGCGGTATGACTATCGAGACAGCAAAACGCCGAGTCTTTTAAGGGTCTGCAATGTCTGCGAACTGGTTGCAGAGGCGATGGTCATCCCTGCGGAAATTAAGAAAACGGCTGCCAAAGCCCCGCAAAATGCTATCAAGGGCAAGAAGGTTCTGGTTATTGATGATGAACCCGATATCATCGTATTCATTGAAACGCTCTTGACCGATGCCGGCTTCAAGGTCGTAACCGCCAATGACGGTATGACCGGGCTGGAGAAAGCAAAAACGGAGCATCCCGATCTGATTACCCTTGATATCACCATGCCCGGCAAATCAGGGATTCAATTTTTCCGTGAGCTGAGATCTTCTGCCGAAACGGCAAATATTCCGGTTTTTATTATTACCGGTGCGATTGATTTCAGGCAACTTATGTATCAGAAAGCGGTCCAGGCGCCGGACGGATTTATGATGAAACCGATCAATCCGGAGGTGTTGCTCATGACGGTCAACAAAATTCTTGAAAAATCCGTTCGTAATAAAACGGTTGTCAATTAATATGTGTGTTGTTGGCATCACGTTTTTTCGACCCTAACTGGCGGATTTGCAGTTATAATGTTTTAAGAGGTCTTTGGTGTCTGAACGAAAACCGACGATTTTCCCCAGGTGCGGGTAAGCTGGAATTTAAATAAGAGATGGTTTTCGTTCAGGCCCATATACTGATTCAGGGGGACCAAAAATGGATAGCTCTGAAAAAGAAGGTATTTATAACGTTTATTTCAACGAAATACCCTGTTATGTGACAGTCCAGAACCGTCAATTGCAGGTTATCGATTGCAACCGGGTATTCAAAGAGCATTTCGGCGCTAAAATCGGCGCTTACTGCTGGGAGATATGCAAAGGCCGGATGAGCAAATGCCGGAACTGCCTTGTTGAAAAAACATTTCAAACCGGTGAACCCAAATATGGCGAGGAATCACTTGTCAATATAAGAGGGGAAAAAATTCCGGTTTATGCCATGACATCCCCTATTTTCGACAAAACCGGTAAAATTGAACGAGTGCTTGAAATTTCAACGGATATATCGGAAGTCAAAAGAATTCAAAAAAAGCTGAACAAAACACGGCAAAGCCTGCGCCAGATTTTCGAGGAGGTCCCCTGTTACATTACGGTGCAGGACAGCGATTTAATCATCAGATCGGCCAACCGGAAATTTAGAGAAGACTTCGGGGAAGCCATCAACACGCATTGTTATGAGGCTTACAAACATCGCGATGAACCCTGCCTCGAATGCCCGGTAGCCACAACCTTCGAGGACGGCCGCTCAATCCAAAGCGAAGAGGTGGTCACCTCCATCGGCGGAGAACAATTTAATGTTCTGGTCAATACGGCCCCCCTGAGAGACCAGGACGGCAAGATAACTCAAGTAATTGAAATATCGACTAATATTACCCAGATACGCCAACTTCAGGATCAGCTCACATCCCTCGGCCTGTTGGTCGGCTCCATATCTCACGGCATTAAAGGGCTTGCTTCCGCTTTGGATAGCGGAATGTACCTGATGAGCTCGGGCTTAAAGCTAAATGACAGGGAAAGGATCGATAAAGGATGGGGCATTGTCTCCAGAAACGTAGGACGTATCCGGAGCATGATATCCGATATACTCTATTATGCGAAAGATCGCGATCTCCAATATGAACCCGTTGAAATAAATTCATTTATTGACGATATTGCTAAAATGATGAACAGCAAGGCCGAAAATTTCAGGGTTGATTTTAAAACCGAATTTGCGGATTCCTTAGGCGAATTTAAGGTTGACCCGACGGCTATTCGTTCCGCATTGGTGAATATTTTGGAAAACTCCTTTGATGCATGCCGGAAAGATCTCAATAAACCGGCACACCATGTAAAATTCAATGTTTATTCAGAAAAAAATTCACAAAATATAGTTTTTGATGTTATAGATAATGGTATAGGGATGGATCGCGAAACTAGGGAAAAGGTTTTCAGCCTGTTTTTTTCTTCAAAAGGGATCGAGGGAACCGGCCTGGGTCTCTTTATTGCCAACAAAATAATCTCCAAACATGGCGGGAGCATTGAGCTGGAGACAAAGCCGAAGGAGGGTGCCCGTTTTCGTGTCACCCTCCCAACCAAACCGATTGCCGGCAGGCAATAATGCCCTTAATAATTATCCTAAATAACACATATGATTTCACAACAGTGCGTTTTATAACCCAATTACTGGAAAGGAGTTGCATATGAGTGAAGACCCTAAAAAAATTCTGATTGTCGAAGATGAACCGGATATGTATGATTTTTTAAGCCTTTTTCTTCAAGACAACGGTTATAATGTAACAATAGCCATCAATGGAAAGCAGGGTTTTGAAAAAGCAAAAAAAGAGCAGCCCGATTTAATCACATTGGACATGTCCATGCCGGAAGAATCGGGAGTACAAACCTTACGCAACATTCAAGA
The DNA here is from genome assembly GCA_013151835.1 of Deltaproteobacteria bacterium. Classification (GTDB taxonomy): domain Bacteria; phylum Desulfobacterota; class Desulfobacteria; order Desulfobacterales; family Desulfosalsimonadaceae; genus JAADHK01. The sequence continues at coordinate 821 of JAADHK010000005.1, read as the reverse complement.
AGACCCGGAGACAGCCGCCATTCCGGTTATTATCATTACCGGTATTTCAAAAGATTTCAAAAAATTCATTCATAAACGAAAAGTCGTAACTCCTCCCGCCGGTTACCTGGAAAAACCTTTTGAAAAGGAAGAACTGATGGCGCTGGTAACCAAGTTGATCGGATAACAACGATGAATAAAGGGGCGTAAATAGCTTTCCGCAAGTTCGTGAACCCTTATATTGCAACAGTGTCGATTCCGAAAACATGGCCTGCCCCAAGCTTGGCGGCGGCGATCATTAGAATTCCCGAGCCGGCGCCGATATCAAGCATGTAGTCGCCTTCTCTGAGTTGCTGCTCCAGAAGCTGAAGACACAAACGCGTAGTGGCATGGGCGCCGGTGCCGAAAGCCATGCCGGGATCGATCTCGATAACTGCTTGTCCGGGGCCGGCCATAAATTCCCTCCAGGTCGGTTTAATCACCAGGGTATCTGAAATCCGTACGGGGTGCGAATGCTCCTTCCAGGATTCAGCCCAGTTACAATCGTCTAATTGGGTCTCAATTGTGGACACAATTGAGACCCAATTAGAGCAGCATATTAATATCACAGCTAAAAATCTTGGATTAACTAAATCTGAATTAATAAGAAAGAGTATTAGCGAGTATCTTGGGAACCTTAACAGCCCAAGCCCTTGGAAGCTTGGAAAAGATTATTTTGGCAGATATTCAAGTGGGTTGGACAATTTATCTGCAGATAGAAAAGAGATAATTAAAAACAAAATAAAAGCCAAAAGAAGATGAAAAAAATTCTTATTGATTCTGGTCCTCTAATAGCTCTTTTC
>JAADHK010000040.1 GCA_013151835.1 Deltaproteobacteria bacterium | reverse complement strand
CGACCGTGCCCGGCGGGTGGATGACTTTTTGCCCCCTCCAGGCGAATTGACGCTCAGAAAGAACCGGGTTGTAACGCTGCGTTTGGATGAATCTACCATAGGAAAAATTAAAAAGGTCGCCGTCGAAAAGGGAATCGGTGTTTCAACTCTTATACGTATATGGGTGCGGGAACGGGTTGCGGAAGGGAAATAGACCTTGTCTCCCAAACTCATCCCCCGTCTTTCCTGTGCTCTTGCGCCGGTTGACACGTTCAGCGCCATGATCATCTCAGGTACTCCACACTGCCTGCCACCGACTATTACTTAAATGTTAAACAAAAAAAATTTAAAGCCCAGCAAACCTGTATCCTGCAAGAGTTTTTTTAATGCTACCAGCAGTGAGAGCCTCCTGAATATAGGTTTTCAATCTTTGTGGCCCTTTAACCTGCGTTAAGAGCTGGTTCACGGCGGATAATTTTTTGCTCTCAATGATTTTGTTAACCATTAATTGTTTTTCCGCCATTGATTTCATCCCGACAGGGAATCCAGGTGGAGACGAATTCAATAAAATGCAGGCACAATAAACCCAGTGAATATGTGACATGACGGAACAGCTTCCAAACAACTCATTTATAATATCTTGAAATTATAGATAAGTTATTTTTCGATACAGTGGCGTTTAAATCGCCATAAAAAAGCTTTTTACGGGGTCGTCAACAATCATATTGACGAATGGGCAAAAATATTCAATTATATCTGAATACATCTGCTGTTGTCCGGGAAGACTGGAATACGAACCCGTTTTTTGTCGGCGGCAGTATGCCCATAGGGCATGCGGCCCCGCACGATAAAATCATGGAAAACACCGTATGATAAAACGATTTTTTCTTTTCGCCGCCGCCATCTTGTTTATTGCCCTTTTTTCATCCGGCTGCGTATCTCCCCGGGTAAACCTGTTTTCCCGGGTACCCGAACCGTTTAAGGAACAGGTCATGTCCGGAACCGGTCCGGGCAAAATCCTGGTTATCCCGGTATCGGGCATAATCTCGGATTCCCCGAAAAGAGATATGTTTCAAACCCGGCCCGGCATGGTGCAGGACATTGTCGCGCAGCTTGACCTGGCTGCAAAAGACCCGGAAATCAAGGCGGTTCTGCTCAAGATCAATTCCCCGGGCGGAACCGTGACCGCAAGTGACATCCTCTATCACGAAATCATGACATTTAAGGAAAAAACCGGTGACAAGGTTGTGGCCATGATGATGAACGTGGCGGCATCTGGCGGATACTATATCGCCCTGCCCGCTGATTATATAATGGCCCATCCGACAACCGTAACCGGGTCTGTAGGGGTCATCTTCATGAGGCCCCGGGTCGTCGGGCTGATGAGTAAAATCGGCGTGGGCCTCGAGGTCAACACGTCCGGCAAAAACAAAGACATGGGCTCCCCTTTCCGGCCCGCAACAGAGGACGAAAAAAAGCTGTTCCAGAACCTGACCGACAAAATGGGTAAGCGTTTTATCTCCCTTGTGGAAAAGAGACGGCGCCTCGATCCCGATCAACTCGAGGAGGTTGCAACGGCCCGGATTTACCTGGCTGCCGACGCCGTGTCCTGCGGACTCGTGGACCGGGTCGGATATATCGACGATGCTGTGGCAAAGGCGAAGGATCTGGCGGGATTGCCGGAGCAGGCCCAGGTGGTTGTCTATCGCCGCACGGCATGGCCGGATGACAATATTTACAACTCCCAGCAAATGCTTCACGGGGTCCGGCCCACCCTGATAGACATCGGGCTGCCGGCTTCCATAACCCAACATTTATCCGGTTTCTGCTACATCTGGGCGTCGGGGATAGAAACAAACTAAAAATGGCTATTCGACTCGATCCAAAAATAAAATTAATGGTGGATACGCTCCACGCAAAGGGTTTCAAGCTCAAGGGAATCAGAAACGGTATCCGTGCTAAACTTGAAAACGGACTGGATATAGATGTATATACATTGAAAATCGAACCTAGCCAGGTAAGAGCCCGCCTGAAACTCGAGGATGAAAACGAAGACACGAGGAAGGCCGCCCTTTCTGAAACGCGTTCGATCCTTGCCAGGGGTCTTGATGGATTTGCAGAACCCGGTGAGTTTCGTTTTTCCCGGGAAGGGAACGGCATCTACCACTATTATGCCCAGATACTGATGAATGAGGACTGGGATGTAGTGCAGACGAAGAAGCCCAAAGATACCGAAACTCCCCCCCAAAATCCAATCGAGCGTGCGATTGCCATAATAGAGCCTGTCGATGCAAAGACTTTCAGAGAGGGACTTGACGATCTGGGGCTTCCCCGGTCAAGCATCCTGCGCGTGGCGCTTATGCACCTTTACCGGGCCGCCATTGATGAAGATGAACTCAGGATGATCCTTACCGAGGAATCGGAAAAAATCACAGCTCCGAGAGATCTCGCCCTGCTGGAGCGGATCAAAAAAAAGAACAAGATCGATTTCCTGGCCCCCCTTCTCCAGGCCCTCTGGGATGCTTCAAACCAGGAGCTTACAATAGTCCTGGACTAAGATAAGATGGATTAAGACGAAGAGGTCATTTCCCACGCACGGCCCTCACAACCCCGCACTCAACCGATTCCCGTCGCTCCCGTGGCACACTCCCAACAGAATAGATAACCTCCACGATCTTGTGCCACCCATCTGAATAGCTGGTATAATTCTTGGAAGACCAGTACCATTTCTCTTTTTCAGCGGGAAAAACCGGCTCTTTTTGATAAATCCCCACAAGTTCCGCAGGCGAAGGAAGGCGCCAGTCGGTGAACCCGCCAATGGAAAGGCCCTTTACATAGGCTTCGGCCAGGTCATAGGTGAGGCATGTATCTGATTTTTCCACGTCTGAATCGAGCAGGGTCCACATCAGCCCGGTCCGTGTATCTTCGACAACGCCCGGTGCCTGTTCCACGAAACGCCCCCCGGTCTTTGCCAGCATTGCGCGCATCCTGTCCGCAGACTGATCGACAATGCCCTTTTGTTGAAGAACCTTAAGCTTATCTACCTCGACGCGTATCCTGTCCGCGAGGATCGAATCCGGATATGCGGATGAATAATCTTCATACATCTTGACGGCGCCCCCGTAATCCGTCCCAAACCGGCCGGCTTTTTCGACCAGGGCGTCAAATATCGTGTTCTGCCGGATATGTTCGGAATATCCGGCAAGCCTTGCCTTTAACTGGTCGCTATGGGCGTTGTCGTAAAGATGGATATACGCATTGCAGAGCCTTGCGCATTCTTCCCAGTTTTTTTCAGATTCAAGTGTTTTCAATCGGTTGTCTATAAAAATATAAAACTCGCCGGTGAGGGATGCAATGGCCGCACGGACCTCTTTTACATGCTTTCCCTTGGGATGTTTTTCCAGATACCCGGTCAATGCAGCGATCTTTTCGTCTGCGGCTCCGCTTAAAAGCACGGGGGACAGGCTTTCATAATCCCTTTTCTCGATCAGAACCTTTATCTCACCGGCCTTTTTCTCCATCTTTGCTGAAAATGCCTTGTTGGATGATCGCTTTTGATAGTCAAGGGCGGCGTTTAATGCCTCTTCATAACGGCCGGCCGTGATGTGGTCCGAAACTTCCGTCATTGCCGCATTAAAAACATTTTCAGCCAGCTGTTTTTCCAGTTCGCTGATCCGGCGCGAAACATCGGCGACATATTCCTTAAAGTCATTGTTGTCGGAATGGGTCCGGACATAATCGGCAAGAAGGCCCTTTTTGATCAGAATCGATTTTTGCGCCTCAACCGTGCTGACCAGATCTTTATATTCGGCCTCTCGTTCATGGCGTTTGTTAAGGGAATAAAAGGTGATGGACAGGATAACCAGGAGCAGGCAGATCACCGTTGCGGCGCCGGCTATGATCAGGTAGAGTCGTTTTTTCTCGGGCGGCAATTCCACACCCCAGCCCTTCTGCCGGCAGTAATTCTTGATGTACGTTTCCGCCTCATCGCCATCCATGCCGAACTCAACGGCCTTTTCCACAAGAATAAGAAAGTATTCGGGCCGAACCTTTCCACTCATGCCCGCGATATCGATATCAGAATCGAGTTCCGCAAGCCTCGACTTGGCAAGGCTCACATCATAGGAGTTCCTTGTCTCGTCGCTCTTGAAAATCATCATGCACTGACCGGCAAGAATATTGCCGGATGTAACCTGGGCATCCTTGCGGCCCATGCCCGAGAGTTCCTTTTTCTTCCGGGCCGATCCGGTCTGCAGGTCTTTTAAATCAGAGCTTTCCGGAAGCCCGAGGAAATCGTACAATGATTTTTTGCCCACCACCTTCAGGTTTTCCCGGATGGCCTTTTCAATGGACCGGTCCAGTTCATGCAGGGCAAATCCCTGTTCATCGTCAGCGGGTTTTTCCTTGCGTATGGGGCACCGGACCCTCTTTCTGACCTCTTCCGCCTTCAGGGAATGACGCTTGGCTATTTTTTCTATCTCGTCCGGTGTTACATATCCCTTGGCCATTCGCAGCCCGATCTGCTGATCTACCTTGGCGTACTTGTCATCCTGGCGAAGATTGATCCGGTCCTGGACCTCGGCTGCGGAAAAACCGTGCACCTCGGCCAGCTTCACAATCTCATCCTTTGCGACAAAGCCCTTGCCCATGAGTATATCGATATGGCGGTCGATTTCACCGACTTTGCCCTCCCGATCCTCGGCACGATTGACCACAGCCATCTCCGCCTCGACCGCGCGCAGGGGCAAATCGAGCATAACCCGCCTGATTTCCGGGAGCATATTGATATATTTCTGGGCCGTAAGCCCCTTGGTTGGGTGGTTCCGCAGCCGGCTCCATTCAGCCTGCTTGCTTGAAATAGCGGCGTTTATGACCTTGAGATCGGATTCCGGGGGGTCTATGGAAATATCCAGAAGAATAAAAAAATTTTCGCGTTCCATTTATAGTCGCTCCCTTAATGCACCACAAGATTCTGGGATCTGGCCTTGGCTTTTTCAAATTCCTCGCCGCCGATGACCGAGGCCGTGTCCACGACCACATCTATTTTGCGGGATTCCGACATCTCCTCCGCAGTAATGTAAAGCCTGCCTTCTTCATTAATCTCGAATGCAATCTCTATGGGGAGGTCGGAAGGGAGCCCCGTTGGGAGGTGAAGTATGGCCGTCTTTATCTCTACCGCGTGTTCAACGGGAAACTCCACCTTGCTGGTTTCGCTTTCCATGATCCGGATCAGGACGGTACGCTGGTCTTCCACGGCCGTATAAAAATTCTTCTTTATCCGCACCGGCACCGTGGTGTTGCGCATCACCAGGTTAAAAACAATCTCATCGCCTTTTGGATTATGGGCCACGATCCCGAAGCTCTTGGACGTGACATTTTTCACCTTAAGCATGGCGCTTTCAACCGATGGCAGTGTATACCCGGTGTCTTCCGCCAATTCCATGGCCGCTTTCTTGAAATCAGCGGCGGAAATTTCCTTCTTGTCGATCATCTCGGAAATATTTTCCACTTTTTCTATCGGTTTTTTTGCCTTTTCAGATAACCTGCGGATGAGATCGTCATTTAACGCGAGCTTCCACCCGTAAATCGCGGCCCCCTTGGCCACGGCCTCGTCCGGGTCAAAAACCTTGGGAGTCATGCCGAACGCGTCGGAAATCCGTTCCGTGACCTGGGGCATGCGCGTGGCGCCGCCCACCAGAATTATCTCGTCAAACCGGGTATAGCCCTTCTCCTTTGCGGCATCCAGCATCTCCCGCGTAAAATCGACGGTACGCTCCACCAGGTCTTCGGTAAGCTCCTCGAATTTATCCCGGTCCATGAGCATCTTCACCCGTTTTCCCCCATGGGTAATTGAAATAGGCGTTTTCGGCCGCTGGCTCAAAATCTTCTTGGACCTTTCCGCTGAAAGCTGGAGGTCCTGCCAGGTATCGGGATCATCCAGGATGTCTTCTTGCATCCCGGTCTCTTCCTGGAACTTTTCCACCATGTAGGCCACGATCCGGTCGTCCCAGTCCTTGCCGCCCAGGTTGTGATCACCGCCGGTGCATATGACCTCGACCGAATCCTTGCGTATATCGATCATGGTGATATCAAACGTGCCGCCCCCGAGGTCGTAGACCAGGACGACCTTGTTCCGGGATGTGTCCAGAGACCCGTAAGCAATGGCCGCCGAAGTCGGTTCGTTGATGATCTGCCGCACGTTAAACCCGGCGATTTCACCGGCCTTGCGCGTCGCCTCCCGCTCGTTGATCCCGAAATAGGCCGGGCAGGTGATGACCACGTCGGAAACGGTCTCGCTGAGATGCAGCTCGGCGTCCTGGGCCAGCTTCTTTAAAACATACGCGGAAATTTCCTCGGCCCGGTAACGCTCGGTCCCGTATTCAAAGATGAAATTGGGCTCACCCATGGAGCGCTTGATAAAGCTCACCACCTCGTTGGGGTAGAGCTTGGCGCTTTCCTTGGCAACCTCGCCCACCACGATATTCCCTTCATCGAAAAAGACCACCGACGGCGTAACCCTTTCGTTCTCGGCATTGGGAATTATCACCGCCTTGCCGAACTCGTCCACGTAGGCGATGGAGGAATATGTCGTTCCGAGATCGATTCCGAAAATCCGTTTAATCGGTTTTCCCATCTGCTGGTGTATCCTCCTGTCCGTTATTATTCACGTACATGTAAACAGAGACCATTTCCGGCCGTATCACCCGGCCGTCCCATTCATACCCCGGCCGTATGCTTTCCGCCACCATCCGGTCCAATGCCGGGTCGTCGCATTCGATCTTATTAATGACACGCTGGCGGCCTGTGTCGAGACTACATTCATCGCAGCGAAACGAGACCACTCCCTGCCATGAAAAAAGATCCTCGATATCGGACGCGATCCCTTCCAGAAAATTTAATGCACTGTCCATGTTCTCGGCAGTGGGGGGCATGTCGTCATAGTGCCGCTTGAATTTACGAATATCGTCTATGACCTTGATGACGTCGGTGACAAAGGAATAAAACTGCTTTTTAATTATTCCTTCTCTGAAGGTCTGAAGCTCTTCGTGAAGGTTGTCAATTACCTTGTTCTTATGAGAATCCACATTTATCTTGGTTTCGAATAAATCTGAAAGCCGCCCTATCTTTTCGTCGATTGCACCAAGGGCTGAAAGCAGGGGATCAGTTTCCAACTGATCGCCAGGGGGTTCATCCACGGGTTGGCCCGCGTAAACGGCCTGCTCCTCGCTTTTAACAACACCAGGCCCGTCAATCCGCTCGCCCTCTTCATAAGGTTGATCCCCATGACCGGACGGAACCTGCTCACCCAACACATCTTCATCGGCGCCGCCTTCCGAAGGCTCAATCCGATCCACCACAGCCGGCTGATCGGATTCCCCGGCAATATTGTCCGCATGCATCTCTTCTATGGTAATGCCGATTTCAAAATCATCGCTTCCGTCCGGTTCCGTTTCACCGGGAGCCGTTTCTTCATGGACCACTTCGGGTTCCATTGCAGGTTCTACTTCAGCAGGTTTTACTTCAGGCGCCGTTTTAAGTTCCGTTTCAGATTTTGGGGCTGCCGGTTCGAAAGGAATCGGTTCCGCATAACTATCAGGCTTTTGGTTTATATCGTCCATCCGCACCGTCCATATGAATTTCAAAATGAATATCAAAACAATCTATTTAAGATCATCAGGGCGCCTGAAAACGGGCTCCACGGCGATAATAATGACATTCTCAATTATTATTCGATGTTTATAAGGGTTCAACAGGGCAGTTGTCAAGTAGAAATTCCCTTACGAAACTCTGCCACCGCCCCTTCAAGCCATCCGGTCCAGGACCCGAGCCCCTCTCCGGTTCTGCATGAAAGCGGAAATATCTTAATGCCCGGATTCAGGCGGCGCACACGCTTTTCAAGCTTCTTTATGTCAAAATCGGAAAGGACCGCCATATCCGTCTTGTTAACAATCAGGACGCTGCATTTTGAAAACATGAGGGGATACTTGAGCGGCTTGTCATCGCCCTCGGGAACGCTTAAAATCATGACATCGGCAATTGCGCCGGTATCGAATTCGGCTGGACAGACCAGGTTGCCTACATTTTCAATAAAAACAATGTCAAATTTTTCATAACCTATGGCATCAAGTCCTTTTTTGACCATGGAGGCATCCAGGTGGCAGAATCCTCCGGTCCTGAGCTGCACGCTTTTCACGCCTGTCTTCATAATCTTTTCGGCATCAACCGCTGAATCAATGTCAGCCTCCACCACCCCCATGGAAAACAGGTCCGAAAGCCTCGGAAGCGTCTGGAGGAGCAGGCTGGTCTTGCCTGCGCCCGGAGACGCCATGAGGTTGATGACGTATGTTTCAGATGCAAAAAGGGTTCGCCGCAAATCAGCGGCCACGGCATCGTTGTCCGAAAGGATGTTCTCTTTCACCTCTATCAAACGGACCTTTTCCACTATACTGCCTCCATTTCCTTGATATAATATTCTTTCCCGGAAATAATGGAAAGCCTGTCACCCTTCCCGCAACCGGCGCACCTTGCCTCGCCTATCTCTGATTTTTCAATGGCAAAGCGCTCATCGCAAAGTCCGCATTTCATGACGATGGGCAGGCGTTCTATGATAAGACGCGCGCCCGAGGCCTGCGTATCCTTGCTCAGATAGTCAAAATAATGCTGGATCCATTCGTCTTCAAGATCGCTCAGCCCCCCCACGTGAAGCGTGATGGACCGGATCTCAGATACGTGGTTGAGGCGGGCATGCTTGAGAACGATGTCTAATATCTTTTCCGTAACCGGGAGTTCATGCATAAGGGTTTGCCATAAATTATGATAAGGGATCGGAACATGATAATTATTAATTAATATACCATCCGCGCGGGATTGTAAAACACAAATATGCCGTCCGTCATCAGCCGGCCTTCAGTTCCCCCACGCCCACATCAACCACCTTTGAAATGCGACGGATGGTCCGGTCGGGAATGCCGTCAGATCAAAAAATCGCTTATTGAAGCTGCGGGGCGCGGTATTATTGCAAGAAGATATTGCCTGTCCGGCATTTCGACTCTTACGGTCGATTCCATGCCGGACGGGGCGCGGCTGTAGCCCGCACAAATTTCGGCCGCAAGGCGGATCAACGTTTCGCTTCCGCCGCCGGGCATGAGGACATAGGGCCCCGCCACAATATCCATTCGGATAAGGATGTCTTTCAAGGGGCGGTATAAAGCGAATATCCGTTCGTTGTCAGCCTTGTTCCGGCCCACGACGATCTTTGTATCCTCGCTTAGGCGAAAATGCCGCCCGTGCTTTAAAAGTTCGAGTTCCTCAATGGAAAAAATTTTCTTATGTGAAAAAACATCTTTCAACCTGGCTGAAAAAACCTTTTCCGTCAGCAGGCACCCGCCTGCGGGCGCGGGATAGTCCGTGATTCCGTATTGCGCTGCAAGGGCCATCTGCGGTTTTCTGGACCGGCCTGAAAATCCCAGCAAACGGCTCCTGTCCACGAGTCCGTTTTTTTCCATGGCCGTCTCTTCCAGCCGCAGGGCGGATAAGGGCCTGAGAATGCGGCCGTCAAACCCGGAATGTTTTTCCACGTAACGCAGTGACGAACGAACCTGTGACATGGGCCGCTGGCCGAGGACCTCCCCTGAAAAAAGAAAATCAGCGTTGATTTCGGCCATGATCGCACCCGCGATATTAAACATCAGGCTATGGCAGTCCATGCAGGGGTTCATGTTCTTGCCGTAACCCCGGGGTGGATTTTTAAGCATGGGGAGGTAAGGTTCTGTAATATTTTTGACAATCAAGGGGATGCCGTTTGACTTCGATGCTTTTTCAGCTTTTTTCGCCGAAAAGAAGGGGGTTTCAAAAGAGATCCAGGTAACGTCGACACCCTGTTCCCGTAACAATACGCCCGCAAGCGTGCTGTCAAGTCCGCCCGAGCAAAGACCGAGCGCTTTTCCTTTTCTTCCTGCGCTGTTCATGATAGATGCCTCTCATTTGTAAACCATGCTGCAGGCCCCATCCCGCATAAACGGAAACTGGGCTGTTTAACAAAGCGTTATTAATACTTTTTTGGAGCCACTATGGCCAGACAGAATAAAAACCGGATAATGGAAATTCGCAACAGACTAAAGGCGAAATACCCGCATGTCAAGACTCAGCTAAACCATAAAAACGGATTCCAGCTCCTGGTTGCCACAATACTTTCGGCCCAGTGCACGGACCGGCAGGTCAATTCAGTGACACCGATACTTTTTTCAAAACTTGCAACGCCCGAAGATTTTGCGGCCGTCCCGATTGAAAGGCTTGAAGCCATGGTACGCTCCACGGGCTTTTACAAGAACAAGGCAAGACACATTCAAAACTGCGCGCGCAGTTTAATCGAAAACTTTAACGGCCGGGTTCCGGATAATATAGAGGATCTGACCAGGCTTCCGGGCGTGGGACGAAAGACCGCCAACGTTGTTCTGGGCTCGGCTTTCGGTGTACCCGCCATGGTGGTGGACACCCATGTAACCAGAATTTCAAAGCGCCTGGGCCTCACAAAACACAAGGATGCCACAAAAATCGAATTCGATCTTGTAAAAATCATTCCAAAAGAAGACTGGAACGATTTTTCACTCTGGCTCATCTATTTCGGCCGGGCCGTTTGCAAGGCGAGAAAACCGGACTGCCCCAATTGTTTTCTTGAGGATTTGTGCAAGTCTGGAGACAAGAGGGAATAATAAATGACTGAAAAACAAAAAATCAAACAATTGCTCGGCGCGCATTTTTCCATTGCCGGAGGGATATGGAAGGCGGTTTACGCGGCGGCTTCTTATGGCTGCAACGCCTTGCAGATATTTACCAAAAATGCATCCACCTGGAAGGAAAAAACCATTTCAGACAAGGAATCATCCACATTTTTAAAGGCAATGCGGAAAACCGGCGTGGCCTATGCCGCAACCCACGCATCCTACCTGATAAACCTTGCCGGACCCGACCGTAAAAAATCTGCCAAATCGGTTACGGCCCTTGAAAACGAATTGATCAGGTGCGATGCGATAGGCATTGCCGACCTTGTCCTCCACCCCGGTTCCCACATGGGAGACGGAGAAAAGGCGGGGATTGCGCGCATAGCCTCAAACATCAATCAGGTCTTTGCGCGGATGCCGAAAATAAAGGCCCGAATCCTGCTGGAAACAACGGCCGGACAGGGGACATCCCTCGGACATACATTCCCTCAGATCACTGCCATAATTGACATGATCGAGGATAAAGACCGCATCGGCGTGTGTCTCGATACCTGCCATGTCTTTGCTGCAGGTTATGACATGCGGACAGAAGCGGCCTGTGAAAAAACCATGGAAAAATTTGATTCTATCATAGGGCTTTCACGCCTGCATCTCATCCATTTAAACGATTCTAAAAAAGGATGCGGCTCTCACGTGGACCGGCACGAGCATATCGGGGAAGGTGAGATCGGAATCGAGGGATTTCGATATCTCATGACAAACCCCGGGCTTTCCTCCATCCCGAAAATATTAGAGACCCCGAAGAAAAAGGAGGACGAGGACGGTGACACCGTAAACCTGGCAATAATCCGCTCCCTTGCGGATGCATGAAAGTCGTAGGGCGGATTAGCAAAGCGTAATCCGACACGCATCTTTTGATGCCGTCGTAAAAAGTCCCATCTACTGCGTTGTAGCGAGTCGCGAAATGCTCGGAATACTATATGTATGCCTCCGCTTTCGCGACTCCACTACGCCTTGTATATGGAACTTTCTACTTAGCCATCTTTAACGGGTTAACGGACTTTTTACGAGTCTGTCACCTTTTGACCTTTGCCGAAAAATTACTTCAATTTCTCATACGCTTCCTGAATCCTGATAAACTTTTCCCGTGCGAGTTCCTGAAATTCCCGGCCGAGGTGGGAAACCTTGTCCGGGTGGTATTGCTGGACCATCTCCTGGTAGGCTTTCCGGATCTCGTCTGCGGATGCGCCCGGCAAAACACCGAGTACGGCATACGGGTCATCCTGGCTGATGGTGTCTTCTTGCCGGCCGGTGGCGTCGCTTTTCTCGCCCGACACCGGGCGTTTGCCGGTGAGCCCGCTTAAAAAGCGGCTCACAAAAACCGGCAGGCGGCCGTGGGCAAGATAATAGCCGAGTACCCATCCGACAAAAATATCGTCGATCCATCCGATCACCGGAAATCCGTCAGGAATCAGATCCACCGGCGAGACAATATAGACCAATCCTAGTACAAATGCGAGAATAAGAAGGATTTTCTTCATGTTCGGATCAACTTCTTCATGACCTGAGCGTAGCCGTCAGGCGCAGCGGATTTGAAAGAAGCGCGAGCGCGGACGTTATGGATGTACAGACAATATCGGCTGAAATGACGGTTTCAAGTGCGGCCCCCTCTTCCAGGATCACCGCCATCCCGAGCCCGGCAGCTTTGAGCATCAGGCGGTCGTTGCGGCCGTTTCCAATACACGCGCACCTTTCGGCGCCGAGATTATTGACATATGCAAGCTTTCCGCCGGCCTGATCTTCCTTCGGCAGGATCGAAAGCTTGCAGGGGAGCCCGGCAAGACCTGTGGCGGCCTTTCCAAAGGTGTCCGCCGTAAGGACATGCAGGCTGAGTGAAGATGCGAGCTGCGTCAATGCATCCCCTACCCCGTTGATGAGATTGCCGTCAATGGCCAGGGTGCCGTTGTAATCCATCACCACATGATCCAGTTCCATCAACCCGTAACCGGGTATGGTAAGCTTCATCATATTGTCTCCTTGTTTCCGATTTTAGTCATTTTTTCTTTATCCATCCCCCGCAGCCAAAGATCAAGCCGTTTTTCTAAAAATCCGGGACACCTGCAAAACAAGCGGGGAATGCACCTTGAAAAACCGGCTCTGTCCATGATAAGTCCGGGACAATATTATTAACTTCAAAATTTTTCAAAAAAGCCGGAAAACCCTATGACACATAACTCCGACAAACCGGCCCCCGGGGCCGCCATGATTCGCATAGGCGTTGACACGGGCGGCACATTCACGGATTTTATCGTGCAGGATAAAGACGGACTGCGCGTATTAAAAACATTATCAACACCCGGCAACCCGGCTGAGGCCGTCGTTTCCGGCATTCCGCAACTGGCCGGCGACAAAGCCATCGATCTTATTCACGGGTCAACGGTTGCCACAAACGCCCTGCTTGAAAAAAAAGGCGCAAAAATCGCCCTTGTCACAAACAGGGGCTTTGAAGACATCTTAGAAATCGGCCGCCAGAATCGCAGCCGACTCTATGATCCGGCATATTCAAAATCACTCCTGCCTGTTTTACGAAAATTGCGTTTCGGTGTTTACGGCCGGATCGATAAAAACGGAGAAGAACACGAAAGCCTTGACGAGGACCGGCTTGTTGAAATCGCGGGTTTACTCCGAAAAATGCAGGTTGAAGCGGTTGCCGTCTGCTTTTTGTTTTCATTCCTGAACCCCTGCCATGAAAAAAAGGCAAAGGATATCCTGGCAAGCGCCGGGATGCCTATATTCACCTCCCACGAAATCCTTTCCGAATTCCGGGAGTTCGAGCGCACGGCAACCACCGTGATAAACGCCTATGTCGCTCCTGCGGTCTCTTCATACCTTGCGGACATGGAAACCCGCATCAGGCCGGAACGGTTTAAAATCATGCAGTCAAACGGCGGCGTCATATCAAGGAAAATCGCTGCTGCACAACCGGTGCGCACCATCCTTTCAGGACCTGCCGGAGGGGTTGCGGGCGCCTTTGCCGTCGGCAGGCAGGCCGGTTTCACCAAGCTTATCACATTTGACATGGGCGGCACATCCACGGATGTCTCCCTGATCGACAATGCGCTTTCCATGAGCAACGAGGCGTCTGTCACCGGGTTTCCGGTCCGGGTTCCCATGATCGACATCCACACGGTCGGCGCCGGCGGAGGCTCTATCGCGGCAATCGATGCGGGCGGCGCACTGGGCGTAGGGCCAGAAAGCGCGGGCGCGGACCCTGGCCCTGCCTGTTACGGGAAAGGCGAGAAGATCACCGTCACCGACGCCAACCTCTTTTGCGGACGCCTTTCGACAGAACGGTTTCTCGGGGGCGCCATGCCCCTTTTCCCGGACCGGACCGCCAAACGAATAAAAGATATGGCAAAAAAAGCCGGCCTTGAGCCGCAGGAGCTTGCAACCGGGATCATCGACATTGCCAATACCACCATGGAAAAGGCGATCCGCGTGATTTCAGTGGAAAAAGGGTACGACCCGGCCCGGTTCACCCTGGTTTCCTTTGGCGGAGCCGGGGGAATGCATGCGGTCTTCCTTGCCCGCCTCCTGCACATCCCCAGGGTTCTCGTGCCGAAAAACCCCGGTCTGCTCTCGGCATTCGGCATGCTTTGCTCGGACATAATAAAAGACTATTCACTCACCGTGATGGAAAAGATGGAACCCGAATCGATTGCTGTTATTAAAAAGCGAATCACCCTTGGAAAAAGGGCATGCGCGGACCTTGCGGCCGAAGGGGTGTCCCCTGCGGATATGCGGCTTCAGCAATATGTTGACATGAGGTATGCAGGCCAGTCCTATGAGATCATCGTCGCCTTTGACAAAAACGTGGAGAACGGGTTTCATAGGGCACATGAACGCATATACGGGTTTTCCGATAAAAAAAGACCGGTTGAAATTGTAAATATCCGGGTCAGGGCAAAGGGAAAAATCGAGAAACCCGTGCTGCAAATGCCGGAACCGGGCAACGAAAAACCCGACATGGCCGCGCTTGCCGGTGAAACAAGGACTGTTTTCGACACCAGGCCTGTTTTAACCCGCATTTACGAAAGGGATTACCTCCGGCCGAAAAATCGCATTTACGGGCCGGCCATTATCCGCGAATATTCATCCACCATCGTGATCCCGGAATCGGCCATGGCCGAAGTCGATTGCTTCGGTAACCTCGTGATCGATACGGCATGCTGAAATCCGGCGCCATTCCCCAAGATTATATCATATAAATATAGAGCATTATAGTCCTTATAGATGTCCGTCCAGGCGCTCGCCTACACGTCAGATGCACCTGAATGTAGGACAAACACCTACAAAAAAAGTCGGGAAATCCTACAACATTTTTTTAAAAAAATGCTGTATTTTCGATACAATATTATGGTATAGACAAAAAATCAAAAACAGGATATGCCAATCTAGGACAATCGTTCGGCAATCCGCATCTTAACAGATCGCGTTAAGTATGCGGGCAGAAGGAAGATAAAAAATAATTGGTGCGGTGTCCACAACATTCCACACATCAATAAATTCCACCGAGCTGGCTCGTTGATTATTTAAGCGCCTCCCGGATTAACGTCCAACTTACATGCAAAGTGACCAGGGTCGCATTATTCCGTAAATGGTTTTTAAATTTCGACCGTAATGAGAAATAAATGGCCAGCATGAGGATTCCTCCGTTTTCCCGATAATCTTCATTTTGGCATGATATACGGAATAAAAAAGCAAATGATTGCGGAATATATTTCAAGCTTTTTATTAATATTTTAATGAGTTAAATCGAGATACAGATAAGAGCGATCCACTGATTCATTAACTGCGGCACAATGATCGCTATCGGCAGTTTATAAGTATAGGAGTTCTCCGGAAACTTTAGAATAACTTGTTCGGCAACATGAAGAAGAATCAATTGCATACGAAAACTGACAAGGAAATTATACAGAGGCTCCCAATATCTGACAAACTGGAAGGATGGTTCTTCCGGACCGAGGAAC
>JAADHK010000128.1 GCA_013151835.1 Deltaproteobacteria bacterium | reverse complement strand
TCGATGTATACCCCGCCAAAAAACTATTTAGTTGTACCCCGCATACCCCGCCCGCATAGATACGGAAAGTTGTATTGTGAGTTAAGAGTGAATCCGTCAACCCCGCTGAAGTGTCCCGCCGACAGTTTTCTCATATATCCTGCCTGTCCCGCCGCTGATCGGTTAAATTCAATTTAAAAATAGTTTAATTGCTTGTATGATTGCCGTCGGAAAATCAAATTATACTGAGACGGCAACGTACACAAAACATTATACCACGAGGTACGGATGGACAATGAAGAAATGATTAAAAATTATACGGCCGGGATTGCCAGGAGAAAAATCAACCCCCCGGATATTGCCTGCCGGAACTGCCGTCAAAAACCAGAATCTTATGAATTGCAGAATTGCATGAAACCCGTAAACGGCAGATGCGGTTTTTCATTGGGGATATTGTTAAAGTAATGGTTTCTTTTTTGTTGCGATGGCAATGCCCTTTTTGCAACTCTACTTTTACGGACTATCCGCCTTTTCTTGCCCCCCATAGCCGTTTTATTTTAAATGATATGGTCCATTTTTGTGAAAAATATCTGGCAAACGATGATCTGAGCTATCGTGATGTCGCCAAACATGGCGGATCAGATATCGGTTACCCTGACAACAGCGGGCTATGCAATCAATTTTTATCGCATTCGACCATCTGGCGTTTTATGGGCTGCCTGGAAAAGATATCCTTATCAAGCCTGAAGAAACGTTGCTTCTCCGGGAGCAGGCCAGAGCCAAAAAAAACGCATGGGATCGCGCCATCAAAATATCGTTCCCATCGGCGTCGCTCCTTACTGTATCGTGCCCATGAGGCGATTGTGCTGTTTCGGCGGGCGCCGAATCCAGGGATTTTCCCCAACTTTGAAACAGGCTATGCGTAAATTCCATATTATATGTCCTCCATAACCTTTTTTTTCATGGAGGATGTATAATGAGTCAAAAATTTACCAAACAAGAGCTGTATGAACTGCGAAATTTTGTTCCGATCGATGATTTGATCCGCAAATTACAGATTCCGTGCAAGCTTATCGAGGGCTATTTCCGCTTCCTTTGTCCGCTGTGCAATGAGTTCCGGACCGCAACCAAACCCGACACCAACCTGGCACGATGTTTTCTGTGCGCCAGAAATTTTAACACCATCGATATGACGTTAATTTGCCGACGCGTATCATTTGTCGAAGGGGTAGCCTTCCTTCAGACCTTTTATGCCGATATCCAGAAAAGAAAACGCCGTCAGGCGGAGTTGGAACAACGGGTAAAACGCATGATAAAGACATTCTGATGGATCTTGCCCGGGCTATCGAAGACTATCGGCAATGGATGATATCCAAAGGCTACGCAACGTGCACAATATGTCTTTATAGAGGTGCATTAAGGCATTTTCAACGGTTTATTGCAACAAATGAGACCCCATGGGATGAAATTTTTACGTTTTCAATGCTGACCCGCTTTCAGAAAGCCAAGAATCATTCCATGGGATCGAACGCCGTAAACGGATTGGCCCGATATCTTTATAAACGTCGGCTAATCCCCGCGCCAATCCGTAAACCACATCAGCCGCTTCCCACGCACTATGAAGACTTTCTGGTGTATTTTTCGAATACCCGGGGTGTTGGAACCAGCTATGTGATGAAGGCCAGAGCAGTATTATCGGCTTTAAACGATTATCTTGATTTGCGCTCAATCAATCTTCCCGACATCGGGATTGAGGATGCAGATGACTTTTCAGCGCAATATAAACCGTATTTTTCAGATTCAACCCGGCGCAGGATCCGTTCTCATCTGCGAAACTTTTTCAGATACCTGTATTATGAACGCCGTATTATTAAAAGGGACATTGCGTCCTTGATTGTCGGCGCCACATTGTTTGCCCAGGCAAAACCCCCCAGATTTTTAAGGGCCCATGAAATCCGGCAGGTATTTGAAGGCCTGTCCATGGACGGCGGCAAGGCGCTTCGTACTGCGGCCATGGTTCATTTGGGTTTTCTGCTGGGCCTTCGCCCCAAGGAAATAAGCCTGATCCGCTTAGACGACATTTCCTTCAGCAACGGGACAATTCAACTGCCGGACCGAAAATGCAATAATCCCATCACCCTGCCGTTGCCGGAAAAAACGATCAAGGTGATCGCCGCATATGTGATCGGGGCCAGGCCGGCAAGTGAGCATCGATCTCTGTTCCTGAATTTGTTTGCGCCATACGGCCCCATCTCGGCGCCAACTGTGGGCAGCGAAATCACGACCGCGATTAAACGCGTAAATCCAAAAGCAACGGCTTACTGGCTCCGGCACACCTATGCCCAGAACCTGTTTGAAGCCGGAACCGGCATCTTTGAGGTCAAAGAAATGATGGGCCATGATTGTATTCAATCCACCCGGCGATATCTTCATATTAATCTCAAATTAATGCGGGGGTTATTTGATGAGTGAGCCGTATGCCAGCACATTGGCGCCTTTGCTTGAGCAATATCTGGCGTATCGTTGTTCCATCGGCTTCACATCCGACAGTCTTCGGCCACTTTTGTGTACTTTTGATCAATATGTCGCCGATAATCAGATGGATTTTTCCACCCTTACACCGTCTGCTTTTCTTATTTTCAAACAAGGCCTTACGGGAGCAGCAGGAACACGAAATCAAAAAATATCAGCCGCTCGCGGCTTTTTTGATTACCTGGTAAGAAGGGAAATTGTATCCGCAAATCCTGTCAAAGACATTCCCGCTGCTCCGGAAAATGCCTATATCCCTTTTGTTTTTTCAAGCCGGCAAACAGATACGCTTCTTTTGGCCTCTGAAAATGCGATACGCCGGGAGGTACGCTATTTGCTATTTTTTTGATGATCTGACCGTTTATACCGCCATCATGCTGCTGGCCCGTTGCGGCCTGCGGATTTCTGAACCGACACGATTGCGAATTGAACATTATCATAGGGAAGAAGGATCAATCTATATCGAAAAAACCAAATTCCATAAAGATCGATTAATCCCCATCCCAAATGCGTGCATTGCAAATATGGAAAATTATTTGTCGGTTCGGAGCGCCTTTATGGCCAATGTACAAAATCCATATCTCCTGCCGGGGCCGGGCGAAAAAAGACTATCCCAAAACCGGATTTATGCAATGTTCCATCAATCGGTCAAAGCGCTTGGTATTTATCAGCCCCGCCGGGTGATTGCCAACACGGTGTTCGGCGCGCCCACGCCTCACAGCCTGAGACACTCGTTTGCCATTAATACCTTAAAATCGATCCGGGACAGCGGCCGCTCTGCCCAGGAAGCGCTGCCGATTCTGTCGGCCTATCTGGGCCACCGGAAATACCGCTACACAGCGGTTTACTTGAAGGTTATAGATGC
>JAADHK010000077.1 GCA_013151835.1 Deltaproteobacteria bacterium | reverse complement strand
AGTTGCCATAGTATTCGTTGTCCCTTATGTTGGGACGCTTTTTGAAATCAATAAATGGTTCATTGCAGTGCGGACAGAGTAGCGGGTTCAAGTACTTAAAGGTGCCCCCACAATCCTCGCAGCAAGGCAGACGCGATTCCAAGGATGCGAGTTTGTCGGGATCAGGGTGGCCAAGTGGTGCTGGAGCTCCCTCAAGATGAGAGCTGATTACAAGGGTATGGGGGCCACCATCGCAGTAGAAGTAGGCATTGTTGCCGAAGCCGGCATGAAACGACTGAAGGCGGAAGCTCTGTTCGCAAAAGTCGCATAGACAAGAGATTGACACGTTACCCGGGGTGATTGTGCCTGAGAAATGAAGGCCTCGATAAAACAACCCTTGGCCGACAAGTTCCTTTGGGTCTGTACCGCATTCGGGGAGATAGAAGGGCTGAAATCGGATTCCCTTGATCTCGCCTTTCTGGAACGCGGACTCGTCGATATCACGACTGCTGTTGATCAGGCAGTCTGCTTGACATGCGTAGCCCTCATGGACGCGAACAGAAAGGTGAATCCACGAACAACCTTCGCCTATGAGCGACGATAGATCATGTGAAAACGTGCGTCCGGAGGAATCCGTAAAACTGAGGGTGGGGTTCTCTGATGTGAGCTCCACATTAGGCTTCTCTTCAACCGAGACTTCCCGGATCATACAGATGTTTGCCTCATCCAAAGCCACCGATAAAAGCGGGAGTTTGCTGGAACTCTTTTTGAACAATCCAAATGGCATTGATATCACCTTCTTTGCGAACAGTGTTAATGAACAGTGTTAATAGACGGAAAAATTTTCCGTGATATCTGACCATATAGCTGGAAAATATTTCCACATATCCGAATATTAAATATAATATCAGCAAATTTTTCATTAGAATTTTATAAAACTTTTGCCTGACATTTAATTTTCTCTTTAATCATATAATGAAGTCAACGCATGGAAATCAAGACAAAATTTAAACCTGATTTGCTATTGTGACCTTCACTCCGCGCTTGTCCCCGGACCTAAGCCCCAGTCAACAGGTATCCGCACGGTGTGGCCGGCTTTGTTGGTAAACAGGAGATAATTATTTTCACGGCCGTATAAAAATATATCCTTTGTAACCTCAACGTCTTTTTTGCAGTAAGCTTTGATCTCATCCATGCGCCCTTCCTTCCACCAGCGCAGGGCCGCAAGACCGTCGGCGCTTTTTTTCACGCCAAGGGTGGCGGTTGCAACATGATTTAAGGAGAGCCGATAGCCGAGCCTTGCATGAATATGTTCCAGAATATCTATGGTCTTGATGAGTGAAAATTTAAAATCAATGCACCCCGACAGGACCCTGTAGTCAAATTTGACTATATTAAAGCCGACAACAAAATCGAACCGTTGCAAATGGTCCACAAGGTCGGGCACATCTTCTTCAAAAAAGGTGAGATAATCATTCTTGCGCGAATCATAGAGTATCGCACAGCTGACTCCCATTAAATGAGCATTTCCCCATCCCCCCACTTCTTTGGCCGATCGCCTGGTTTCAATATCAAGCGCCCCCCAGTAGGTCTTTTCCGGGATTTTTATTTTCGTACGGTCACTTGCAGTCTCATCTGTCAGCCGACCAGTATTGTAATCCGGGCGGGGCATTGGCGAAAACACCTTTTTTTCTAAAATGGCGCTAAGAATGCAAAATGCCGCCTCTTTATCCAGGGGCCGGTTTCCGGACCCGCATTTAGGGGAATGTACACAGGCCGGGCACCCGTTTTTACATGGACAGTCTGAAATAAGGGAAACGGTTTTTTCAATCAGGTCTTCTGCACGTTCAAACGCGGCCCTTGTCAGCCCGATCCCTCCGGGCGCCGCATCATAAATAAATATGGCGGCACCCCCTGTCTGTGGATGAAAGGGTATTGAAATCCCGCCCAGATCGTTTCTGTCCGCAAGGATAAAAAAGGGTGAAATACCGATCAATGCATGCTCGGCCGCATGAATTCCACCCATGAAATGCATTTTTCCAGCCTCGATACCGGCCTCGATTGATGGTGGAATCTCGATCCACAGCCCCTCGGTTTCAAATATCTGCGGAGGAAGGTTAAGATCGATAATATTGATCCGTTTTCCGCCGCGAATAGAAATTTTCTCATACCCGGTCACCTGGTCCGTAACCTTTAAACGGCCGAAACAGCAACGGGCCGGGCCTATCTGTTTTTCTTTGACAACCTCCATGATCCGTGTATCTTTTTCGGCCCTGACCCTGGTGTAGTACGTCGCACGGGCGGGCGAGACAATGACGGAAGATGTTTCGGGATCAATATTGTCCACGGCAAAGGTCTTTGACTGGTGAAGATAGATTGCTCCGGGATGTGTCTCGTGAAAGGCCCGGAACCCGTCGATTTCACCCATATGCTCTTGCGTAACCGACGAAATAATGGAGAACCTGGTCCCGGTCCCGCGCAGGTTGACAAGCCTGTGCGGGGAACGTCGGGCTGAATAGAAACGATCCCCTTCCCTGCTCCTTAAAAGAGAACCGTCTGATTCAAGAAAAGATACGGCCTTTTTTGCCTCGGGGCTGGATAACAGACTCTCATCTGCTCGAATCGGAAGCTCCGATGCGGCGCAAACCAGGTGTTTTTTTAAGATTTCGGGATTTTTCGGGTTGACGTACGCGCTTTCCGGGGGCTTTGACATAAACTCCTCGGGATTTCGCATGATATATTGATCCAGGGCATCCTCGCCCGCGATCAATATCATTGCCGAAGTCTTCCCGCCTCTTCCCACCCGCCCCCATCTCTGGCGGGTAGCCATTACAGTCCCCGGGAAACCGACCAGAATGCATAAATCAAGATCCCCGATATCGATCCCGAGTTCAAGGGCGCTTGTTGATATCACGGCGGAAAGCTCGCCGGAGACCAGCTTCTGCTCAAGCTCCCGCCTTTCTTCAGGCAGATACCCTGCCCTGTATGCACTGATGCGTCCCGCAAAACGGCCCTTTTGACTTCCGGCCCACAGGGATATGAGTTCAGCCATCTTGCGGGATTGTGTATAAACGATGGTTCTCAAATTTCTGTGCAATGCGGCCTTAAGAAGGAGGATCGCCGTGGTAGCGGGACTGTCCGCTGGATTAATGAAAATCAGATGCCGTTTACCTTCAGGCGAACCGCTTTTTGATACGGCTTTGGCAGGCATGCCCGTGAGTGCCTCAACAAGCTCGACCGGATTTGATATGGTGGCTGAACTGAAAATAAATACCGGGTTTGCGCCGTATAGGCGGCAGATCCTGTGAAGCCGCGAAAAGACCTGGGCCATGTGAGATCCAAGAACTCCCCGGTAGGTATGGACCTCATCAACCACTACATACCGGAGGTTTGAAAAAAAATCCGCCCATTTGTCGTGATAGGCTAAAAAAGAAAGGTGAAGCATTTCCGGATTCGTAAAAATGACGTTCGGAAGGGACTCTCTGATTTTGCGTCTCTGCCATGAAGACGTATCCCCGTCGTAAATGGCGGCAGTGGCCAAGTCTGCGCCCTTGGCTGCGGCCATTTGGGAAAAAGTGCGGAGCTGGTCCTGGGCCAGCGCCTTTAGGGGGAAAAGGTAGATGGCCGTGGTTTTTTGATCCTCCATTATTTTCGTAAGTACGGGAAGATTATAAACCAGGGTCTTTCCACTGGCCGTTGGCGTTGACACCACGACATTCTGACCGGATAAAATGGCTTTTATGGCCTGGGCCTGATGGGAATAAAGAGATGAAATCCCCATTTTTTCCAGAACAAGTTTAATTGCCGAGGGAAACAGGCCGGCGATTTTCGCATGTTGCGGGGCCTCCCGATCAAGGGCGCGGCTGAAAACGACCTGTGATCCGAGCCGTTTTGATGCGCAAAGTGAATCCAAATATTCGGAAACAACAGACTGCTTTTTCATGGGCCGCTCATCTTGATTCCCTATGTGCGCAAATTGAAAAAATAAGTGATTCAATTACCGTAACAGGATTTTGTCCGCTTTTTTTAAGCCGGATATCGGCGGCGGATAACAGGAGCACAACACGCTCCAGCTCAGGAGTGGTAAATCGTGCGGCGTTTTTAAGCTGGCTGTATATCGGGTAGGCGTTTTTCGGATTTTTTGCGACCAACAGGTCGGCATATTCTTTTGGAATGGCCTTTTTCTTCTTGTTTGCATTCCCGGCTTGGGTCTGGGCAAGCCGGCTTTCAATGTTCTTCTTCAAAACAGCGTCATATTCGATAATATCCGGAATAACGGCTGTTCTGAACCTGTCATAGGAGGTGTTCGGCTTTAAATTTCTGTTGTACGTAGAATCAATAAACCCACGGATCAGGAGAAGTTTGCGGACATTGTTAACGATTGCCGAAAACAACTGGAGATAATGAAAGCCTTCATCAATGAGTGAATAAAGATAAAAAAGGGCCTTATCCGCCTTTTTTTCAGCAATTGCTCCGGTGAATTCATAAATGGGGTCCTTGCGGCTCCTGGTCAGGGCATCGTCTACGTCCTTGGCGGTGATCATGGGCCTTTTGCCCGTATAATCAATTAATTTATCAATATTGGCCATAAACACATGGATATTATAACCGGTCAATGCAAGGCATTGATTGAACGCGCTTGCGTCCATGCGTTTTTTGGCCTGCCCGAGACGTTCTGCGGCAAGCCCTGAAAGGATGCGGCGCTGCGCCTCTTTATCCGTCTTACGATCCCCTGCCGGAACCGAGCAGTCGATAATATTGCCTTTGGATTTAATATTTTTAAAAGCAGTCGTGCGCCGGTCAACCGAATCCTCGCTGATGACAAGATAATGGCCGGGTGCAAACCCCTTTTCAATTAATCCGACAATCCCCTGGGCGCGGCTCTGCCCCGTGTCACGGCAGAGTCCGGAATTTATACAATGCAGGGCGAGTTCATCCAGGCAGGTGACGTCGGGATATGACGCGGGATCAATTCCTATTTTTTCTGGTACGCCCGGAGGCTCTACATCGTCTAAGGTCAGTTTGCGTGAGGATAGAATCGAGCAGAACAAGCGGGCTGCGGTCTTCATATCCTTTTTTTCATAGCAGGCCTGGATTTTCGCAAGGGATGCGTTGATATCGATGCCCGAGGAAAAAAGGGAAGCGTTTTTTAAAATAACCACCTTTTTGCCGGAAAAAAATGAAAAAGTGGTTAAATGCTCCACGGCATCGGAAATATTATCTCCTTCGGAAGGATCGATAATTTCAATACACAGGTTTCGTTTTGATGCATCGGGAAGCAGGAGGTTTACAATGGCGTCAATTATTCGTTTTCGCAGGTATGGTTCGCCAAATACGAAAAGGGTGGCGGGGAGCTCTTCCCCGGCCCCGGCCTTACCGAAAAAATCGAGCGCCTGTCTGTAATCGAGTTCAGTCATGGGCAGTTACCGGATACCGGTTGTCAGTTGACGGTTATCGGTTGTCGGTCAGCAATTCTAATTATGGATACACAAAACTAATGTTGCCATGCGTGGGTCAACGTAGCGGCGGCCTTCAGGCCGCTATTAACTGGAAGGCTACGCCTTCCGCTACGTTGGGCGTACCGTTAGTCTTTTCCATATTTAGATCTGCTGGTTGACGATAGGGTCCCTTCTGCTACGCTTGGACCTTATATAGAGCACAATCAGCATCACGAGTGCAAGAACTGCCATGGACAGTCCGATGGCCTGGGATATGGACAGCATTCCGAACACATAGGCCCCTCGAAAATCGCCCCTGAATATTTCTATAATGGATCGCATTACCCCGTACATGAGGACATAGAGCCAGAATATCTGCCCGTCAAAGCGTTTGTGTTTTCTTGCCAGAAAAAGGATTATAAAAATGGTTAAGTTTGATACGGCGGAATATATCTGTGTTGGATGAAGCGGGATGCCGATCCTGGCAAGGGATGCGGGATTATGAAACGTGATGGCCCAGGGAAGGTTGCAGGCCTTGCCGTAACAACAACCCGCTGACAGGCAGCCGAGGCGGCCAAGAAACTGGCCCAGGGGAACGGATAAGCCTGCTATGTCCGCTGTTTTGGAAAACGGCAGCCCTTGTATATGGACAACGATAACAGCGGTAATAAGGGCTGCGATAAACCCGCCGTAAAATACGAGACCTCCGTTCCATATTTTTATGATTTCAATTGGATAATGACTGAAGAAATCAAGATTCGTGGCCACGTAAAACAGCCGTGCGCCTATGATTGAAAATAAAATTATATAAAAACACAGGTCCATGATCTTGTCGGGATCAATTCCGATGCGCCCGGCTTCGGATTTTGCCAGGGTTATGCCGGATATGACGCCAAGGGCTATGAAAAATCCATAGGTATAAATCGTAAATATTCCGAAATGAAATAATATAGGGTGCATGGGATACTCCCGGTTATAAAGATTTTGTCACGTTCCTTTATCAAACAGGATATGGTAACCATATATGATCATGCCCAGGGTAATGCAGCTATCGGCGACATTAAAGGCTGGCCAGTGCCAGGCGCCCGCATAAATGTCGATAAAATCAATGACCCTTCCAAACCTGATACGGTCAATGAAATTGCCGGCCGCTCCCCCGAAAATCATGGCAAGGCCGATTATCAGGAACATAAACCTGCCTGGGGTGCGGGCGTGGAGATAAAAAACAAGACCCATGGCAAGAAGGGTTATGAATATAAATACAAATGCCCTTAAGCCGGGGCCCTGTGTGGCAAGCATTCCAAAAGCGCCTCCCGGATTTTCCACATGCACGATATTAAAAAAACCGTGAATGACAGGTATGACGTTCCATCTCGGAACATGAACAAGAATAATGTACTTGGTTACCTGGTCCAGGACCGTCACCAATACGGCCGTGATCAGAAAAACAAGAGTCTTTTTGGGTATAGGGGGTATATGGGTTATTTTTTTATACATTTTTCGTTATTTCGTCCAATGCCTTTTGGCAGCGTGAACAGATGGGTTGTTGACCGGGACCCTGCCCCACTTTTGGATCATACACCCAGCAGCGCGGGCATTTTTCCCCAATTGCAGGGCCGATACAAAGATTTATGCCTTCAATACCGGTTTGAATGAAATTGTCATCGGCCTTATCGGAAGCCGTCAAATCCACCTTTGAAACAATAAAAAACGCTCTGAGGTCTGATTCGTATTGCCTGAGAATCTCCATATCGGGGCCGGACGCTGCAATGGTAATCCCGGCATCAAGGGAATGGCCGATGCTCTTGCTTCCGCGTGCTGTCTCAAGCGCTCGTGTCACCTCTCCCCGGATTTCAAGGAGCCTGTCCCATTTTTTGGCAAGCGCAACGTCAATAGCGAAAGCATCAGGCTTTGGAAAATCAGAAAAATATATGCTTTCGGGGCGCCTTTCGTCATCAGGGAGAAAAGACCAGATTTCTTCGGCGGTAAACGGGAGAATCGGCGCCATGAGATTTACGATTACGCACACGGTTTCATACATCACGGTCTGTGCGCCGCGCCGTGCACTCGATCCCGGAGGCGAGGTATAAAGCCTGTCCTTTATGATATCCAGGTAAATTGCGGAAAGATCGATCGTGCAATAATTGTAAAGACTGTGATAGATCGTGTGAAATTCATACGAATCATAAGCCTCGACACATTTTTTTACAAGGCCCCCAAGGCGGTGCAGCATGAATCGGTCCATGTCCGAAAGCATGGCGGGGTCAAGGGCATCTTCGGCCGGATTAAAATCATAGAGGTTTCCAAGCATGAACCTGCACGTGTTACGGATACGGCGGTATGCATCGCTTAACTGCTTTAAGATGTTGTCTGAAATCCTGATATCATCCCTGTAATCGGAAGCCGAGACCCATAGCCGTAAAATTTCGGCGCCGAATCTGTCTATGACCTTTTTCGGCGCGATTACGTTTCCGACCGACTTGGACATTTTGCGCCCGTTTCCGTCAACCACGAATCCGTGAGTAAGCACAGATTTGTACGGGGCGGCGCCCTTTGTGGCGATCGACGTGAGAAGAGAGCTGTGAAACCAGCCCCTGTGCTGGTCGGAGCCCTCAAGATACATGTCTGCGGGACCGTCAACGCCCATACGGCCGTTAAGGACTGCGGCGTGGCTTACACCGGAATCAAACCATACATCCAGGATATCGCTTTCTTTTTTAAATTCCGAACATCCGCAGGAGCTGCATTTAGTGTCTTCGGGCAGGAAGAAAGAGGCGTCTTTTTCGAACCATATATCGGCACCGTGCTCATTAAAAAGCTCATATATGCGATCGGCTGTTGCTTCGTTTATGAGCAGTTCTCCACAGTCCCGGCAGTAAAATACCGTGATGGGAACTCCCCAGGACCGCTGCCGGGATACACACCAGTCCGGCCGGTTTAAAATCATGTTATAAATCCGGTCCCGGCCCCATGAGGGTATCCATTTAACCTCGTCTATGGCGGTAAGGGCCTTTTCACGCAACCCTGTTTTGTCCATTGAAATAAACCACTGGGGCGTTGCCCTGAAGATAACCGGTTTTTTGCATCTCCAGCAATGGGCATAGGAATGCTTTAAATCCCCGGCAAAAAGAAGCATATTGTCTTTCTTAAGCCTTTCAATGATCGGTCCATCGGCCTTGAATACAAACATGCCGGCAAATTCACCCGCATCTTTTGTCAGGCATCCGTTTTCATTAACCGGCGAATAGGCTTCAAGCCCGTAGGCAAGACCCGTCTCATAGTCTTCACGCCCATGGCCCGGGGCGGTATGCACACAACCGGTGCCGGTTTCAAGGGTAACGTGATCGCCCAGGACAATCAGGGATTTTCTGTCTATAAACGGATGATGGCAATGCTTTTTTTCAAGGCTTTTTGCGCCCATTTCAGCGATAACTTCAAAGTCTTTGATTCCAAATATCTCCATGCACTGCTCAACAAGTTCACGGGCGATTATAAAAACCTTGTTGTCGCCGACGGCAACGGCCGCATAGGTAAAATCAGGGTGCAGGGCGATTGCGAGGTTTGCCGGAAGCGTCCAGGGGGTCGTGGTCCAGATCACAAAGCTTACCTGTCTGCCCGAAAGCTTTGGGTCAAGGCTTTCGGGAGGATCGGCTAAAGGGAACCTCACATAAACGGAGGGTGAGGACTCGTCACCATACTCGATTTCCGCCTCGGCAAGGGCGGTCTTGCAACTGGAGCACCAGTATATGGGCTTCCGGCTACGAAAGAGGCTTCCATCAAGCGCGAATTTCATGCATTGTTGTGCAATTACGGCTTCATAATCAAAGCTCATGGTAAGATAGGGGTTGTCCCATTCGCCCATCACCCCGAGACGTTTGAATTCATTTCGCTGAATATCTACAAATCTGCCGGCATATTCCCGGCACTTGCCGCGAATCTCAACAGGCGTCATATTTTTTTTCTTTGATCCAAGCTTCTTGTCCACGTTGTGCTCTATGGGAAGACCGTGGCAATCCCATCCCGGAATATACCGGACATAAAACCCCTGCATCCGCTTTGAACGGATAATAATATCCTTTAAAATTTTATTTAAGGCCGTGCCGATATGTATATTCCCATTGGCATAGGGTGGGCCGTCGTGAAGAATAAACTCGACCCTGTCTTTGCCGTGTTCAAGGACTTTTGCATAAAGGCCTTCGGATTCCCATTTATCAAGCCGCGCCGGCTCGCGGCCGGCCAGGTTGGCTTTCATGGGAAAGCCTGTTTTTGGAAGATTTAGTGTGGCTTTGTAGTCCATTACAATCTACTCCTGTATTTGATTTCGTATCATTTATGCCACGGTGATAAACCATGTCAAGGAATTTGAATAATATCATAATAATCGGGCGCCATGGCGAAACACCCATGACGCCCGATGACAATCAAATTATTCCGGCTGTTTTTTACGGAATCTGCTGAATCTGAACCCGCCGGTTTTGCGCCCTGCCCTCCTCGGTATCGTTTGATTGAAGTGGTCTGTCGAATCCATAACCAACAGCCTTAATCTGTTTTTCAGGTACGCCTTTTTTTACCAGATATGCCACCACGGCTCTTGCCCTTTCAATTGAAAGACCATGGTTATAGGCGGTTGTCCCCTTATTGTCGGTATGGCCCTGGATTTCCGCGCGTATTTCAGGATTGGATTTCATGACACCGGCCGCAAAATCAAGACCTTCAAAATATTTGGGCTGAATTTTAAAACGATCAAAACTAAAATTAGTCATGTACATCACCCAACAGCCGTTTGAATCCACGGTCAGGCCCTTGGGTGTGCCGGGGCACGCGTCTTTTTTATCAGGTACGCCGTCCTTGTCCGAATCCATTAAAATCGGGCATCCCTTCTCATCTACCTGGTCAATGCATATGGTTTCCGGGCATTTATCAATCGTATCCGGCACACCGTCACCATCTGAATCAAATGTCTTAATTCCCTTGGCGAGACTCTTGTCAGCAACAAGTTTTTCCGCGTTAAACTGAATTTTTTCTATATAACCAACACACGGGGCAATCAGGGAGACAGACTCAGGTTCTATTTTCAATTGATTTTCCATCAATATTCCGACAACCGAAGTTTTATCGCTTACCAATGTATTTGCGGACACCTTTTTATTTCCGTTAAATATGATTAACGAAAAATCAGATGCCTTAAACCCGAGAAGCTCATGGTCGGTTCTGATGTGAAGTGCTTTGTTTAGAAGTTTTCCGGAAAACCGGTCTTTGTTTTTCATGAAAAAAACAGTTGTGTTAATCTTTGCGGTCGGCTTGTCTCGATCAAACACAATGGCTGAAACACGATCGATTGTCACCGGCAGGGTGGCTCCGGTATTTAAGGTAATATCTATCCCGTTTTCTAAAAGCACACCGGAAAACAGGTCGTTGTTTATGGTCTGGAGAATAAAAACAGAATTGTCCTCCTGCTTCATGCGGATCGACCTGATCCGGGTCGCGGCAACGCTGATACCGCCATAGGGAGTACTTAATTCAAAGGCAGGGGTCAGCACCCTGCCGGTTAAAACATCGCCATTTTTAAGCGCCACCGTATCGGCGAGGCAGTAAGCAGGCATGAAGGTGAAAGCCAGCAAGAAACAGGCCAACGGCGCGATTAAAAAATTATAACGTCCTTTCATAATACCTCCACAAAATTTATTACATTATGGTTCTGATTTAAAGAAGCCTTACCCGGCGGGATAAGTTTTTTACGACGCCATCAAACCTTCATAGCACCTGATTTAATTTTTCGAAAGCACCTATATGAAAAAAACGCGCAACACCCATCACTATAAAAAAATATTCCAGCTAAAATGCATCCGGCCTGGCCGATTTTTGTATATTCAATAAAAAATCTATTTTTCCAAATTGT
Organism: Deltaproteobacteria bacterium; assembly: GCA_013151835.1. Classification (GTDB taxonomy): domain Bacteria; phylum Desulfobacterota; class Desulfobacteria; order Desulfobacterales; family Desulfosalsimonadaceae; genus JAADHK01. Next base: position 4,578 of record JAADHK010000077.1, on the reverse strand, counting down.
TAGCTGTAAAAAAAGAGGGTCATTTTTACGGCTCCGAAATGGATAGTTTACTTGCCACGCGCGTGGCAAGTAAAAAAAATCGGAGATGATCAGATGATCGGAAAGACTATGTCCGGGTTTATTTCTTGCCTTTTTAATTTTGCACCCAGCCCGCCCTTGTTTGACTATTTGATTTGTGCCGCATCATTTCGTATCCGCCTGAGAACATAAGGCAGAATGCCGCCATGGCGGTAATATTCGACCTCGATTGCGGAATCGAGCCTGGCGATCACGTCAAAACCCTTTTTTCCGGACTCTTTATCTTCAACGCGAACGTTCAGAATCTTGTTGGGGGTCAGCCCTGCGCAAATTCCAATAATAGAAAAGAGTTCTTCACCGGTCAAGCCAAGGGAGGCGACGCTTTCGCCTTTTAAAAACTGAAGCGGCAAAACACCCATGGATACCAGGTTGCTCCGGTGAATTCTCTCAAAGCTTTCGGCAATTACCGCCCGGATGCCAAGCAGCAAGGTTCCCTTTGCCGCCCAGTCCCGCGAACTGCCCGAGCCGTATTCCCTGCCCGCAAGCACAATCAAAGGCGTCCCCTCTTTTTTGTATTTCATGGCCGCATCGTAAATTGAAAGGGTTTCGCCATCCGGCAAGTGGCGTGTCCATCCGCCCTCTGTTCCCGGGGCCAGGAGATTCTTAAGCCGGGCATTTCCAAATGTTCCCCGCATCATGACCTCGTGGTTTCCCCTGCGTGAACCGAATGAATTAAAATTTTCCCTTTCAACTCCCTTTTCACGCAAATACCGTTCAGCAGGACTCTTAGGGGGTATGGCGCCCGCAGGCGAAATATGATCCGTGGAAACAGTATCCCCAAGCATAACAAGCACCCGTGTGTTTTTCACGGGTTCAAGCCTGGGAACATCCGGGGACATACCTGTAAAAAACGGGGGAGACTTGATGTACTCTGATCTTTCATCCCAGTTGTAGCAGCCGCTTTCCTCCACGTAAAGGTCGGCCCAGTTTTTATCACCATCAAAAACGTTGCGATACCCCCGTTGATACATTTTCGGGGAAAAATTTTTGATCACGCTTCTTATCTCAGCACGTGTCGGCCAGATATCGTGCAAAAAAACAGGCTCATTATTGCCGCTGTGCCCCAGGGGTTCTTCGTTAAGGTTGATATTGATGGTGCCTGCCAGGGCATAAGCGACAACGAGCATGGGGGATGCCAGGTAATTGGCAATCGTCTGCGGATTGATGCGGCCGTCATAATTTCTGTTTCCGCTCAAAACAGAGGCCGCGATAAGGTTGGTTTCCTCGACAGCTCGGGATACATCGGATTGCAATTGACCGCTGTTCCCGATACAGGTTGTGCATCCATGGGCAACCAGGTGAAACCGGAGTGCTTCCAGATAAGGAAGAAGGCCGGCGTCCTTAAGGTAATCGGCCACTACCTTAGACCCCGGAGCAAGACTGGTCTTGACCCATGGCCTGACCATGAGCCCCTTTTCCACGGCTTTTTTGGCCATGAGTCCGGCGCCGACCAGCAACTGGGGGTTTGAGGTATTTGTACAGCTCGTAATGGCTGCAATAACAACCGCCCCGTGATCAAGAGAAAAACTCTGATACGGCCGATTAACCGGAATCCCCTTGTCATCAAAGGGTTTGCGAAGAATCATGCGCTGCTTCAATTTTTCCGGTTCAACAAAAGCGCCGCCGTCTTCATCCCATGCATATCCTTTTTCAATACAACCGGTCTGACAGTCTTCATTCTCCTGGAAATCATGTAAAAAAGTCTCTTTCATTCGTTTGAGCGCAATACGGGCATGGGGATGCCGAGGACCGGCCAGGGACGGTTCAATCGTGTTCATATCCAGTTCAACCATATCGCTGAATTGCGGCGCGGGAGTTTCATCGGTTCGGAAAAGGGACTGGGCTGTCAGATACGACTTAATTAACGCGACGTGTTCTGGTGAGCGCCCGGTAAACCTCAGGTAATTCAAGGTCTCTTCGTCCACCGGAAAATAGCTCATGGTTGCGCCGAATTCCGGGGTCATGTTTGCTATTGTGGCGCGGTCCGGAAGAGCGAGGCTGTTAAGGCCGGGACCGAAAAACTCAATAAATTTTCCTACGACCCCCTTTTGCCTCAATATGCTTGCAATGGTAAGAACCAGGTCGGTTGCCGTCGTACCTTCCGGCAGCGCCCCCGACAGCTTGAACCCTATGACTTCCGGGGTTAAAAGGTAATACGGCTGCCCCAGCATGACCGCCTCCGCCTCTATGCCGCCGACTCCCCAGCCCAAAACCCCGGCGCCGTTTATCATTGTTGTATGTGAATCAAGGCCCACAAGGGTGTCCGGATATACCAGTTTTCCATCATCCACATCATCGGTCATGACCACCCGTGCAAGATATTCCAGATTTACCTGATGGCAAATTCCTGTTGCAGGCGGAACCACGTTAAAATTTTTAAAGCTTTTCTGGCCCCATTTTAAAAAGGTATATCTTTCCCGATTGCGCTCAAACTCCTTTTCGGTATTCTGGAAAAAAGATGTTTTGGTGCCGAACTTGTCGACCTGTACGGAATGGTCTATAATCAGGTGAACGGGGATATGGGGATTGATCAGTTCCGGGTCGCCCCCTATGATGGAAAGGGCATCGCGCATGGCCGCAAGATCCACAAGAGACGGGACCCCGGTGAAATCCTGCATCAGGATGCGGCCCGGCATAAACGGAATCTCGCTTTTATCTGTATTGCCCGAAGACCATTGGATCAAGGCCCTGATGTGATTTTCCGTTACATGAAGTCCATCCTCGTGGCGCAGCAGGTTTTCAAGAAGAACCCTTATTCCCATGGGGAGCGACGACAAATCGATTCCTATCCTGTCGGCAAGCTTCTTTATGCTGAAAAAAATAAAGGTTTCGCTGTTCTCTTTAAATTCAGACCTTGTGCCGAAGGTGTCTATTGATTTCATTTCAATTCCTTTTTATAAAAAAAGCAAAGCCGGAGATTCGAATAAAAGGAAGCCCGGACCAAAACTCAATACAGAGACGGGAGATATTAAAAATTCAAAGCCTGATCGATAATGATAATTTTTACATGCAAGACAATTGGAATTGCAGGATGTTTAAAAGTGTATAACATAGGCGGCAATCCCATGGCAAAGCTATTATTGATGGCGTCGCAGAAAAACCGAACAAAATCTTCAGGGGTGGACAAACCGCATCAAAGGCTGTATTGTTTTCGGTAAATAAAACCTGACATGAAAATTTAAGATCATAATGAATGAATGACCATATGAAATACCGCCATGAAACGGACAGCATGGGAATTGTCAATGTTCCGGTTGATGTATATTACGGCGCGCAGACCATGCGAGCCGTCAAGAATTTCCCCATCAGCGGTCTTCGTTTCCCCCCCTGTTTCATCCATACGATTGCCTTGATCAAAAAATGCGCCGCAACGGTAAATTTGTCCTTCAACTTGATTGAAGAAAAATACGCACAGGCCATAATTGCCGCCGCAAAAGAAGTCATGGCCGGTCAATTCGATGCTGATTTCATCGTGGATGTTTTTCAGACAGGCTCCGGAACATCCACAAACATGAACGTAAACGAGGTCATCGCAACACGGGCAAATGAAATACTGACCGGGATACGAAACACCAAAATCCCGGTACACCCCAATGATCATGTTAATCTCTGCCAGTCCAGCAATGACGTCATCCCGTCGGCAATGCACATATACGCATGCTCTCGCATCGCTAAGAAACTCGTGCCTGCACTTGCCTCGCTGGACAAGGAATTAAAAATCAAGGCAAATGAATTCAAGCACATCAAAAAAATCGGCAGGACACACCTCCAGGATGCCGTCGTGATGTCTCTCGGGGATGAATTTTCAGGATACGCGCGGCAGGCGGAACTTTCGGTCCAGCGGCTTGAAACAGTGTGCGACCGCCTTTCCCGACTGGCCCTGGGAGGAACCGCCATAGGCACGGGTTTAAACGCCGCAAAGGGATTTGCGGACCGGGTTATCTCCATGATATCCGTCGAGACAGGAATTTTGTTTTCGGAAACTCCCAATCATTATGAATCCCAGGCCGCAATGGATACTGCGGTTGAAACAAGCGGTATCCTGAAGACGGTTGCCGTAACTCTCATGAAAATAGCAAATGATATCCGATGGCTGGCCTCTGGCCCCAGGTGCGGGCTTGGCGAAATCAATATTCCTTCTCTACAGCCCGGATCTTCAATCATGCCCGGCAAGGTAAACCCGGTAATTTCAGAGGCGGTAATCCAGGTGGCAGCCCAGGTCATAGGCAATGATGCGGCCATCACCATGGGCGGAAGCGGAAGTTATTTTGAACTTAACACAATGATACCGCTTATCGCCTACAATCTCTTGCAGTCAATCGATCTTCTGGCCAATGCCGCTGATGTGCTCGCAAAAAAATGCGTCACCGGCATAACCGCAAACCTTGATCAATGCGCGGATAACGTTAAAAAAAGCCTGGCAATTGTAACCGGCCTGATCCCGCATATAGGCTACGACCGTGCGGCAGCCCTTGCACAAAAGGCTTTTGATACGGGCCG
>JAADHK010000121.1:8407-23520 GCA_013151835.1 Deltaproteobacteria bacterium | reverse complement strand
ACGCCCCCACCTACACCATGGTGGAGGGTTCCGCCAATATCTGCAAAATGATCATCGCCATGGACCGGCTCGGCATCCGCAAGGCGAACCGATAGGGCGATGATTCACGCTTGACTAATGTATATTGACTTAATATACTAAAACTATGGTTCCGGAACTTAAAAAAAAATTATCCGAGTGTACCGGCTTTGAATGGGATGAGGGGAATCGAGATAAAAACCGGATAAAGCATCGGGTATCCGCCACAGACTGTGAACAGATTTTTTTTAATCATCCACTTGTGGTGGCTGATGACCAAAAACATTCAGAAAAAGAGAATAGATATTTTGCCCTGGGTCATAATGATTCAGGACGAAAACTCTTTATTGTTTTTACGCAATAAACGAATAAGAGTGATATCGGCAAGAGACATGAGCCGAAAAGAAAGAGAGGTTTATGATAACCCATGAAAAAGAAAAAACTCCCCGAATTTAAAAATGAAGATGCGGAACGGGAATTTTGGGCATCGCATGATTCAGCTGAATATATAGACTGGAATAAGGCCGAAAAAGTCATGCTTCCAAGATTAAAGCCTTCCCTGAAAACGATCTCTCTCAGGCTGCCGGAGCCGTTGCTGAATGACCTCAGATTATTAGCAAATAAACGTGATGTTCCCTATCAATCCCTTTTAAAAATTTTTTTGGCGGAAAGATTGCAAATAGAGTTAAAGAAAACATCAAATCCCATGGCCTGAGAAACCCCGCTGCATCAGACCTGTTAACCAACAACGTCCTGCCTGAAAAGGTTGACGGCGTCATGAAAAACTTCTTTCGTTTTATACATACTGCGGACATACATCTCGACAGCCCCTTAAAAGGCCTGGAAGCCCATGAGGATGCGCCGGTTGATGAAATCCGGGGCGCGACGAGGCGGGCCTTTGACAATCTCATTGATCTTGCCATTGATGAAGAAGTTGATTTTGTCCTCATTGCCGGCGACCTCTATGATGGCGACTGGAAGGATTATAACACCGGCCTGTTTTTTGTCGACCGGATGGGAAAACTCAACAGGGCCGGCATCAGGGTTTTTATTGTTTCCGGCAATCATGATGCGGCAAGCCGGATCACCAAAACCATGCCCCTGCCCGACAATGTGGCTCTTTTTTCTTCCCGGAAACCGGAAAGTGTTTTTCTGAATGATATCGGCGTTGCAATTCACGGGCAAAGCTATCGGAACCGGGTTGTAACCGAAAACATCGCCGCGCAATATCCCCTTCAAAATTCCGGTTATTTCAACATCGGTCTTCTGCATACCGCGCTCACCGGCCGGGACGGCCATGAACCATATGCCCCCTGCACCGTGGATGATCTTCTTTCCAAAGGCTATGACTATTGGGCGCTAGGGCATATCCATACGAGGGAAATCATTTCAGAAAATCCCTGGATTGTTTTTCCGGGCAATATACAGGGCCGCCATATCCGGGAAACCGGCCCAAAGGGCGCTTCATTGGTTACCGTCGATGATGGTCTTGTAACGGCTGTCGAACATCGAAACCTTGATGTGCTGCGCTGGGCCGTCTGCCGGGTTGACCTTTCAGGGTGCGAAACCATGGATGCAGTATACGGGCAGGTACGCACGGCCATGGAAAAAGAGCAAAGCGCGGCGGACGGCAGGACTCTGGCGTTGAGGCTGCATCTGGAAGGACGGTGCCCGCTTCATGCTGAACTGCATTCCAATGACGACGATGAAACAAAAAAATTTAGCGGCATCGCCGCCGCTATGGGGGATGTCTGGCTGGAAAAGGTAAAACTTCATACAATCCGCAAAAAAAGCCTGGAAGAGATTGTTGGAGAAGATACGCCCCTTGTCGGCTTGTTACAGGCGATTGAAGGTTTGTCATTCGGCAATAATTCGCTTATCGACATCGTGCCGGATATTGCCGGCCTGAAAACAAAACTGCCGCCCGAGCTGATGGATGAAAACCGTCTGCCGGCGGAAAGCCCCGGTCAATTGGCCGGGCTGCGGGAAGATGTCAGGGAGCTTTTGATTGCAAGGCTGATCCGGCATGGAGGCGAAGCATGAAGCTTACACGCCTTGATCTTTTAGCCTTTGGGCTTTTCACCAATCAAAGTCTATTGTTTGACTCCGAAGCGCCGGGTCTGCATATTGTTTTCGGCGTAAACGAGGCGGGTAAAAGCACCTCGCTTCGAGCGCTCAAGGCCCTCTTGTACGGTTTTCCCGAACGAACGACCGATAATTTCCAACACGCCAACGATCAACTCCTGGTCGGTGGCTGTATTAAGGGTGAAGACGGCCGGGAACTTTCTTTTTTGCGCCGCAAGAAACGAAAGGCCGATCTCTTGTCTCCCGACGGCAACCCCATGGACCCCGGCATGCTCGCCGCATTTCTTCACGGCATTGACCCGGCTCTTTTTGAATCACTCTATGGTATCGACCATAATATCCTGGTGAAAGGCGGCGAGGATATTCTCGGGCAGAAAGGCGAGGTGGGCCAGGCCCTGTTTGCCGCGGGCGCGGGCATCTCTTCCCTTAAAAAGATTTCAGACAAGCTTGATTCCGACTCGGATGGTCTGTTTAAGGCCCGAGGTTCCAAACAAGATATTAATCAGGCTATTAAAAATTATAATGATCTGAAAAAGACGGTTAAAGAGGCAAGCCTTTCTTCCGCTAAATGGCAGGAACACAGGAAACGCAAAAAAGATGCCGAGGACGAACAGGCCCGGCTTGAACAAGAGAGCAGGCAAAAGAGCACCGAGGTAAAAAGGCTTGAGCGTCTGTATAAGGTCATCCCTGAACTTGCGAAACTGGAAAATTTAAAGCAGCAGATGCGGGAGTCAGGGCATGTGGTGGTTCTCCCGCCGGAGTTTGCCGACCGGCTCCGGCAGGTGGAGCAGGACATCCGTGAAAACAGGCTTAAGCAGGATAAGGACAAGAGCCGGCTTGAGGAACTTGTGGCAAAACGGGAGGAGATATCCCCCAACCAGGCGATTCTGGATCATGCCGAGGCAATTGAAGATCTGCATCAGAGGCTCGGCGAGTATCGTAAAGGCTTGAAAGACCGGATCAGGCTGGACGGCATGAGGATTGCGAACCGCACGAATGCCGGGGTTCTTATCAAGGGAATACGCCCTGATCTGACGATAGATGATGCCGGGTCGCTGCGGCCGGTTTTAAACAGGAAACGAACAATTCAGGCCTTGAGTTCCCGGCATGAAGCCATGAGCCAACAGGCGATTGCTGCGCAAAACCGGACAAATGAGGCAAAAAAAGAGCTTGAAGAGATTGCCCGAGCCTTATCCGGCGTTCCCGTTGTCAGAAAAAGCGATGCTATTGCGAGGGCCTTAAAAACGGCCCGGCGAGCCGGAGATATTGACGGACAAATCAATGATATTGCCCATTGGATTAACGCGGAGAAAAAGGCCTGCGCCGCGAACCTGAAACGGCTGGGGCTCTGGGCCGGAAAATTGCATCAACTGCCTGCGCTGCCATTGCCGCTTTTAGAAACGATTCGGCGTTTTGAAACACAATACATTGAGCTTGAAAACGAGAAAAAACAGCTTAAAAAGGATCGCAGCAAGGCCGAAAAGGAATTGAAAAAGGCCGTTGCCGATAAAAGAAAAACAACATACACCGGCGAGGTTCCCACCGAACAGGACTTGAATGCGTCCCGGCAAAAACGCGATCAGGGCTGGTATCTTCTGCGCAGGAAATGGATGGATTGCGAGGATGTATCAAAAGAGGCCGCGCAATATGCGGGCGATCAAGCCCTGCCCGACGCCTATGAGATCCAAGTAAAACAGGCCGATCAGATTGCGGACCGCCTGAGGCGGGAGGCCGACCGGGTAGCATTGGCCGCGTCTCTTATGGCTGAAATTAAAAGACTTGAAGAGACGATCAAAGATATTCTCCAGCAGGAACAGGAATCAGGCAGTCGTGAACAAAGCCTTGCCGCACAATGGCAAGAGCTTTGGAAAGCTTTAAAAATCAAACCGCTCTCTCCAACTGAAATGCTCGCATGGCTCAATGATATTGACAGACTCCGGGCAGGGGTATCTGAAATCACCGGCAGGGAAAAGGAGCTTGCCGACAAGGATACGGCACGACAGCAATATCGCAATGCCCTGTCAGAAGCGCTCAAAGCCCTGGACGAAAACAGGGATTTGCCGGAAAATGAACTTGCACCGGTTTTGCTCCTTGCCGAAGAGGTGTTCGAAAAAATCGAGAAAAACCGGGCGGCCGTAGAAAGGCTTACGGAAAAACAGGCGCAGGCACAAAGGGCTCTGGACAAGTCCGAAAAAGACCTGGAGGATGCAAAAAATGCCAAAACCAAATGGCTGGCGGATTGGTCCGGGGCCATAGCCGGCCTTGGCCTTGGCGGCCGGGTGCTGCCCGAAGAAGCGATGGATATTCTTGAAACAATCAGCGCCTGTTTTGAGAAGCTGGAAAAGGCAAGGGAGTTTCAAAGCCGCATCAAGGGCATTGACCGTGATGTGACAAAATTCAGCGAAGATGTCCGCATGCTGGTGGAACAGGCGGCACCCGGCCGGAAGAGCCTGACCCCGCCGGATCAGGCGGACCAGGCGGTCCTGCGTCTGCATACCATGCTTGGAAAGGCCCGGCAGGACAATGAGCTGATCAAAGAAAACAAAGCTGAAGCGGAGCGCCTGACAGCCGCAATAAAAAACACGGAAAAAACCCTGGCAAGCCTTGATGAACAGGTGGCGGAGCTGCTGGCAGCGGCCGGGTGCGACAAGGCATCCGAGCTTGCTGATGCCATTTTAAAATCTGCTGAATTCAGACGGTTGCAGGAAAAAATTTCCGATGCCCAAGCCACCCTGGCGAAGATGAGCGACGGTGTTCCCGTTGAGGACCTCAAACAACAGGCCAAAGAAGTGGTTGTAGACGAGCTGCCGGGTCTGATCGCGGAACTTAAACGGCGGATCGATGATGAATTGTATCCCGGAATCAAGGCTGCTTCACGGATCATAGGAGAAGAAGACAGGGAGCTGCGGCTAATGGACGGCCGTGGGCTTGCGGCCGAGGCGGCGGAAAAGATGGAGCGGGTCGCGGCCCTGATACAACGCCTGGTGGACCGATATATTCGAATCAAACTGGCCGCCGCCGTGCTGAAAGACGAAATTGAAAGGTATCGTGAAAAACATCAGGACCCGGTGCTTAAGATCGCATCCGGATTTTTTGCCGAACTTACCATCGGCTCTTTTGCCGGGCTGAGGACCGATGTTGATGATAAGGGCGCATCGATTCTTGTGGGGGTAAGGCAAAATGATACGCGTCTTGCCGTGGAAAAAATGAGCGCAGGCACCCGTGATCAGCTTTACCTTGCCCTGCGGCTTGCCACCCTGGAATCACGCCTGCAAAACAGCGAGCCCATGCCATTTATCGTGGACGATATTCTGATTAATTTTGATGATGCCCGAACGCGTGCGACCCTTGGGGTTCTCGCCGAACTGGCGCAAAAAAACCAGGTCATCCTTTTTACCCATCACAGGCAGGTCGTTGAAGAATCGCGCAATATCAAAGGAAAAGGTCTTGTCCGTGTGCACGAACTCGATTCCGATTAAGGCTTATGGCAAGAATGGTTATGCATGGGTTCGGGCAACCACAGGGGGTTGCCCCTACGGATTTTTATTTTTTAACGGCGGATGCGGTAATTTTAGGCATAATATGTATCCTCCTGCCATTTCAAAGGATTGGTTTGGACATATTCTAAAATTTGATGATAGGATATTTCATTACGGATAATGTGTTCGTAATAATTGCGTTGCCATAATTTTTTCTTAAACCGTGACCAATTATTGTTTTTAACCCCATCCGTATATCGTTTTGTGGTTAATGTTTTAAACCGATGCACAATGTCGGGCAACGACATCGTGGATTCATTTTTTATCTGGATGATCCCATGGAAATGATTTGGCATCACGACAAATTCATGAACCTTAAATGATGGATAATAAGAAGAGATTTCCTCCCACACAATTTTTATCATTTTGCCGGCATCATTTGTCAACATTTCACCATGTTCAATTTTCCCGAACAAACACAAACGGTCTTGCGTGCAAACGGTGATAAAATATAACCCGGTCTGTGAATAATCATACCCTTTTAACCGAATGGAACGGCGGTGATGAATATCCGGATTGTATTTCATATTATTATTTTTTTCCGTTTCACCGATCACCCGCACCCGTAGGGGCAACCCCCTGTGGTTGCCCTATTATTTTTTGGATCCATTGTCAGGGCCGGAAATGGGCAGGCACAGGGGCCTGCCCCTACGATGGATTTGACAGGTAAGCCAACACCTCGTCCACGATCTCGTTAAAAACCGTTTCAGGAGATTCGATCACATAATCGACAACATGGCTGTTTTGAAGGGAAATCATGCCGTGAATGAGACTCCAGACATGAATGACCCGGCGCAGCACGGCCGGGTGCCCCTCGGGAATCCCCATGACCGTGGACGCGGTTTTGAGCGCCATTTCCGCGATCTTCATGGAAAATTCAAGCTCCTTTTGGGAAAGCGGCTCAAACGGTGTCCCGACATAATCGTTGTACTTGGGAGTGGGGCTTGTAAACATGATGCCATAGTATTGCGGATGGGTCAGCCCGAATTTCATATACGCATCCGTCATGGCCCGGACCCTGGCCATGGTTCCCCCTTCGTGCACACACGCCGTTTTCATATCTACATAAAGCATTTCAAACCCGCGAATTACAATGGACAGATATATCTCTTCCTTGCATGAAAAATAGTTGTATATGTTCGGTGCGGTCATGGAAAGGCTTGCGCCAAGCCTTCGCATGGTAAGGCCGTCGAGACCGCTTTTGGCGATGATATCAAGGGCATGGTCGAGTATTTTTCCTTTGACCTGCAAAATTTTTTCCGGCCTGCGGGCTATTTTCATTATCGAAGCATCCTTAAATGGCAATCGTCAAATACGCATACCCCATCCTTTTATCATCACCGCCGCCATATTCAACCCAAAATCTTTCTTGGATTGACATAAACAAAACCCTGCCCTAAGATATCGCTTTCGCATATCCGATTCGGGCATCCGGATTCAGCCTATACGGCTTTACTTCCGGGCCCGGCTTTTCGCGGGCTTGCCCGGAAGGACAAATCCATAAGGGACCAGGACCAATCACTTGCCATGAAAAAAAACGAAAAAACAGACCGGATCAGAAACATAGGCATTATCGCCCACATCGACGCGGGGAAAACCACCGTGACCGAGCGGGTACTCTATTATACCGGACGTTCCCACAAGATCGGCGAGGTCCATGACGGCGAGGCCGTGATGGACTGGATGCCCGACGAGCAGGAACGGGGGATTACCATCACCTCGGCCGTTACCACCTGCCAGTGGAAAAACCACGATATCCAGATCATAGACACCCCGGGGCATGTGGATTTCACCATAGAGGTGGAACGATCCCTGCGGGTGCTCGACGGCGCAGTGGGCGTATTCTGCGCCGTGGGCGGGGTCGAGCCCCAGTCCGAAACCGTCTGGCGTCAGGCCGACAAGTATTGGGTGCCGAAAATAGCCTTTATCAACAAGATGGACAGGGTAGGCGCCGACTTCTTCCGCACCATAAAAATGATGAAGGACCGCCTGAAGGCAAATCCCCTGATTCTCCAGTTGCCCGTGGGAAGCGAGGACAAATTCACGGGCATGATCGACCTTCTGGAAATGAAACAGCTCGGTTGGGCATCTGACGACCCCGACATCATGTACGAAACAACCCCGATTGATCCATCCCTGATTGAGGATGCTGAAATATACAGGGAAAAACTAATCGAGTCCGTGGCCGAGGTTGACGATGAAATCATGGAAGCCTACCTCGATGAATCTCTCATCACCAATGAAATGCTCCTCTCCGCCATTCGTCGGGCCACCATCGGCCTTAAACTGGTCCCGGTTCTCTGCGGGTCGGCCCTTAAAAACAAGGGGGTGCGTCTCCTGCTCAATGCCGTTATACGGTTCCTGCCCAGCCCGGCCGACGCACCGCCGGTCCAGGGACGGCATCCCGAAACCGGCAAAAGGATGGCGTTTCCCCCGAATGCAAAGGGTTCGGTCGTGGCGCTTATCTTCAAAGTCTCCATGACGGAGGGCCGGAAGCTTTCGTTTGTAAGGATTTACAGCGGAACGCTTGTTGCCGGGAGCGATATCTACAACCCGGGCCGAAAAAAATCTGAAAAAATATCCCGGATTTTAAAAATGCATGCCAATAAGCGGGAAAGGATAGAGGCCACCGGCCCCGGAAGTATCGTGGGCGTTGTGGGGCTCAAGGAATCCGTGACCGGCGAAACCCTTTGCGATAAAAACAACCCCGTCCTTTTAGAGCAGATGCTCTTCACAAAGCCGGTTATCTCGGTCTCCATAGAGCCGAAGACCCGGGATGACCAGGAAAAGATCGGTCCGGTTTTAGACAAGCTCATGGCCGAGGACCCTACCCTTACGGTCCGCCATGATGAAGATACCGGCCAGACAATACTTTCCGGCATGGGCGAACTCCACCTGGAAATCGTCACTAACCGCATGAAACGGGAATTTAATACCAACGTCAATGTGGGCAAGCCCCAGGTGGTCTTCCGGGAAACAATAGCAGCGCCGGCCTCGACCCGTGCGGTGTTTGACCGTGAAGTCGCGGGCCGCCATCATTTCGCCGCAGTCGAACTGACCATAAAACCCCTTGCCCGGGGGACGGGCAACCGGTTCCGGTTTGATGTGGCGGACGAGGTTATTGCCGCCCAGTTCATGCCGGACGTTGCAAAAGGCGTAAGCGAGGCAATGGAGTATGGAACCCTCATGGGATACCCGGTTGTGGACGTGGAGACCGTGGTCACCGGTGGAGAGGCCCGGGAATCCTCCGCCTCTCCCCTTGCCTTTTCGGTGAGCGCATCCATGGCCTGCCGGGAGGCCTTTGCCAAGGCGGAACCGTTTTTACTCGAACCCATCATGAAGGTTGAACTCTTTGTTCCGGACGCCTTCATGGGAGAGGTGATCGGAGACCTGAACTCCCGGGGTGGAAAGATCGAGTCGATCGCGGCAAAAGCCGACAGCCAGGTCATCGCCGCCACCCTCCCCCTTTCAAAAATGTTCGGCTACACCACCGCGCTCCGCTCCGCCTCCCAGGGGCGGGGGACATTCACCATGGAATTCTCCCACTTCGACAAGGTGTGACGACTCCGTAAAAAGGCCGTCTGCGGCGTTGCACTTCACCGGAAAAATGCTCGACGTACGAAAGGTACGCCTCCGCCTTTCCCGGCTCGTGCGCCTTGCATACGGCGCTTTTTACGGAGCCGTCAGACGAGCTATTCTCCCGTGTAATCCGGGGACGTCTTACTTAATTGACAAGCTATGCCCCCCGGAGCTCCCATAAATTCCAAATATTTATGCAAAAAATCTTGAAGCGGACATCTGGTAAAGGCCGTCCTCTCTTTTTTCGGCAATATTCTCCTGTCTGACAACCTGAACAAAAGAAATCCCACCCAATGTGTTCCTGTTCTTGCGATGATGATAATCTATGGCTGAACGGGAAAGTTTAGCTTCAACCATCAACCATGGCTCCTTGTCCCGCAGTATCAGGAAATCGGTTTCCCTGCCGTCACGGTCGCGTATAAAATGCAAGTCGAAATTGCCGATTCCCGCATCTGTCCAAAGTTCCAAAAGTGTTTTAAGCTCAACAGCTATATAATTTTCAAATTGTGGGGCAGGATTGTTTATTCTTGTCCAGTCAAAAAAATACACTTTATTTTCCTTGGTCAGGGACCGGACAATTTTTTTAGAATATGGCGAAATTCTGAATATCAGGTATCCCAGTTCCATAGCCTTCAGGTAGTTGGAGAGTGTGGCAAAACTGCATTTAATATTTGAGGTCAAGGAATTTATAGATAAAGGCGAAGCAATTTTTGAGGGAAGCAGATGCATAAGAACGGCAATGTTTTCAAGCTCCTGTATCCTGGTCAAATCCCTCATATCTTCGCGAATAAGCCTGTCAACATAATCGGTTCGCCACTTGTTGTGAAAACGAACGGAAGTAGAAAGCAGGGGTTCCGGGAACCCGCTAAACCGCAACAATGCGGAAAGCTCTTTTTCTTTATATGTTGGATGATCCAGTTTTTGCATTATCCAGTCGCCTGCATCTGCCGGAGGCTCAAGAAAAGATTTGCCCGTAAGTTCTCTTAAGGTAACAGGATTCAGACGAAAGGTAAAATATCTGCCTGCCAGGCTATCGCCGCTTTTACGCATCATGTCGAGTCTGGCAGATCCGGTGACTATAAAGCCGTTTTTTTCTCCAAACGAATCAAAAAAATCTTTCAGGACATTTTTCCATTCAGGATACTTGTGAATTTCATCCATACATAGCCATCGCTTTCCATTTGATGGCTTTACATTGTATAATTCCCGAACGAAAAAATGATAGTCAGCTATATACCGATCCCTTGTTTTACGGTCATCCCAGTTATAATAAAGCTTCAGGCAGTTCTGCCCTTTGAGGAATTCCTTTGCAGCAGTGGTCTTTCCGGTCTGCCGGGGACCGATAATAAAACGCATCTGCCGACCGAAATCTTTGGAAAAGGCTATTTTGCTGATATGTCGTTTAATCACCATTTAAACAATTTATATTGTTTAAATGGGAAAATCAAGGCTTCTTTTGACAGGACTTTAAATTTGCCATGGCAAATTTAAAGTCCTGTCAAAATATGGTATCAAACTCCTGCTGCATGATCTACATGCCGACCTCGTCCGTGCGGCGGACCGGCTGCCGCCGCCTGTGAGAAAGGTCAGACAATAACTTTTCAATCTCCTTCTTCCGTCCGTCATCGGTCGTCGCGGCCAGGGCCTGATTGAAATGAAAGATTGCGTTGGCGATATCCCCGGTTTTTGCATAGTATTTTCCGAGATAAAAATGTGCATTGGCCATGTCTCCGTAACTTCCGAACGCCCGGCCGCAGACATATAAACCTTGAGCATTTTCGGGGTATGCGGCCAGGAGCTTTTCACAGATCAAAACTGCGGCAGGAACCTTTTTTTTATCCAGAAGCGCCCGGGCAAGATAGACAAGCCCGAACGGCCCCAGGCGCTCAAGCCCGGGAATGGCCGTAAGTATCTCCACGGCCTGGTCGGTCTTTCCGGAAAGATAGGCGATGCGGCCGAGCTCTATGCGCATGACGGGATCATCCTTGATTTTAAGGGCTTTTTGAATCATGGACGCCCCTTTTTCAAATTTCCCTTTGCGCGTTAGCACAAGCCCGTACCCGTAGAGTACGGCGGGGTTTTCCGGATCTTTTGCAAGCATGTCCGACAGGCGCGCGGCGGCCGTGTCGATACTTTCATACATGCCGATCAGACGGGCCCGTGCCAGGTCGAATACATATGATTTCACAGGTGTGGGCGCCTTTTTACCCTTGACCAGGTTGTCCAGGTATACGATCCGGTCGCCGGTGGCCGGATGTGTCATCAGATATGCAGGTACCGACTCTTTGCCAAACCATTCCCGGGAACGGATGCTCTTAAGTGCGTTGATCAGCCCGTAAACGGAGTACCCGGCCTTTTCGAGATAGGTTCTCCCGATCTGGTCGGCCTGCATCTCGTGTTCCCGGGTGTAGGCGATAGAGATGCTCTGGCCTGTTGCAAGGGAGCCAAAGGTGAGCGCGCTTCCGGCGGACGCCGCGCCGCCCAGGCCCACGAGTATTCCGGCGGCAATGCCCGCCAGGGTCAGCATGTTCGTCTTTTTCGACTGCTCGATCATGGTGGATATGTGCCGGCATGTGGCATGGGCAATTTCATGGGAAAGAATGCCGGCCAGTTCATCTTCGTTCTCCATGATCGCAAACAGTCCTGAAAAGACGAAAATATGACCTGCGGGCGCGGCAAAGGCATTGATTGCATCTTCCCGGATCACATGAAAATGAAATTCAAACGGCTGGGGCGGCGCGGCCGCAAGAATCTTTTTCCCCAGCCCGTTGACATAGCGGTTAATGACCGGATCATCGATGATGGTATACTGCTGGCTGAGGGTCTGGTAAAATTCATCCCAGAGCTTTTTTTCCTCGAATATGGTGATGGCGGTTGCGTATCCGGGCATGATCAAGCCGAAAGCGAAAAAAAACGCCATAAGGGCCGCCATATATCTGGACTTTTGCATGATTTCAGGTATCCTGCGGGAACAATTTGACTACTTTGCAAACATTTACTTTTATGTTAAAGGATAGAACCATTATGGCACATATCATCTGTATTGCAAACCAAAAGGGGGGCGTCGGCAAAACGACCAGCGCAATCAATCTGTCGGCGGCGCTTGCCATGGCCGGGAAAAAGACGCTGATTGTGGACTGCGACGCCCAGGCCAACGCCACCACTGGACTCGGCATAGACAAGTCTGCCCTGGATGCAACCCTGTATAACGGGCTGATCGGGGACACCGAAATCAAGGATATTTACATCCGGACCGAAATTCCAAATCTTTGGATTGTCCCGTCCACGGTGGAGCTTATCGGTTTCGAGGTGGAGATGGTTACAAACCGTGAAAGGGAGAATATCCTGGCCCGGCTCCTTTCGCCGGTTGCCGATGAGTTTGAGTTTATTCTCATCGACTGCCCTCCATCCCTGAGCCTCCTGACCTTAAACGCAATGACTGCGGCCAAAAGCGTGCTTATCCCGCTCCAGAGCGAATTTTACGCCTTAGAGGGCCTGGGGCAGCTACTTGGAACCATCAAGAGGGTAAAGCAGCACTTGAACCCGGACCTTAAAATCGAGGGGATACTGCTTACCCTCTACGACAAGCGGACAAACCTTGCCGGCCAGGTGGCCGACGATGCGTCCAAGTATTTCGCCGACCTGGTTTTTTCAACCCGTATTCCCAGAACGGTCCGGCTGGCCGAGGCCCCGAGCTTCGGAAAACCGATATTCTCCTATGACCCGGCATCCCCGGGGGCAGCGGCATACCTTGCGCTGGCAAAGGAGATTCTCTCTAATCACCGGGGCAAAAAGGCAAAAGGATAAACCCGCAGGTCGGTAAGCTGCGCGTAATCCGACAATCAACTTACACAGGTGGTTGTGACATGGCAAAAGAAGAGAAAAAACGAAAGCGGATGGGGCTCGGCAAGGGCCTGGATGCTCTGTTCCCGGATATCGGCAAGGTATCTGAAACAAAGGATGCGGATTATTTTTTCTGTGATACGCGAAAAATCCGGCCAAACCCCTACCAGCCCCGCCGGGAGTTTGCCGAAAACGAGATGGCAGAGCTTGCTGACTCCGTAAAATCAAGGGGTGTGCTCCAGCCGCTTCTGGTGAGACGCGCCGGGGACGGGTATGAGCTTATCGCCGGCGAACGACGGCTTCGGGCCGCGAAGATAGCCGGGCTCAAAGACGTTCCCGTAATTGTCCACGAGATCGAAGACGACCAGCTCCTGGAACTTTCCATCATAGAAAACATCCAGCGGGAAAATTTAAACCCCATGGAAGAGGCCGAGGCCTATCACCGCCTCATCAACGAGTTCGGGCTTATCCAGGAACAGGTTGCACAAAGGGTCGGCAAGAGCCGGTCGGCCGTTGCGAATTTTCTGCGCTTAAACCAGCTTCCGGATGAGATAAAGGCGTCTTTGCGAAAAGGAAAACTCGCCATGGGGCATGCCCGCGCCCTTCTGGCTGCCGAAACTCCCGCCATCCAGAGAACGGCCTGGCAAACGGTCGTGTCAAAGAACCTGTCTGTGCGGGAAACGGAAAAACTGGTCGTTAAGCTGAACGCTCAAAAAGATATGCCGAAACAAAACGAGAAAGGGCCTGATGATATCTATTTTTCAAGTGTGGAAGAAGAACTGGGCCGGCATTTCGGCACAAAGGTACAGATAAAAAGGCAGGGTAAAAAGGGGAAAGTCGAGATAGAATTTTACGGCAACGAGGACCTGGACCGCCTGCTTTCGCTTTTGAAAACCTGATAAGGATTTTTCGTGTCTCTCCATGTGATCATAGACGGCTATAACCTGATTCTCCGGTCCGGTCGGTTTTCACCCCTTGACCGCACGGCCCTTGAACTGGGACGGGACGCCCTGGTTGAAAAGCTTTCGGCCTACAAGAAGATAAAACGCCACAAGATCACCGTTGTTTTTGACGGCTCTCAAAAATTTTACTTTCAGGGGCCCGCGTTTTCCCAAAAAGGGATCGGACTCCGTTTTTCCAGGCATGGTGAAACCGCAGACGAAGTCATCTGCGCCATGGCGAAAAAAGAACGCCAAAGGGCCGTTGTGGTCAGTTCGGACAATGAGGTGTGCCGCCGGGCGGAAACATTCGGGGCCGCGACCATGGGGACGCAAACGTTCGAGGAGCGAATGGAGATGGCGCTCGGAGCTGAAATATCAGGAGACGACGAAAACGATGACAGCCCCTGGTCCGGCAACACAGTGAAAAAAGGGCCTTCAAGGCGGCCGCCCAAAAAAGCGCGGCAACACCTGCAAAAGACGGGAAAACTATAACATGAAGCCGATAATGATAATCTGCGTCATCGACGGCCAGGGCGGAGGCATAGGGGCCGCTGTTATAAAGCGGTTAAAAGATCTTTTTGAAGACAGGGTCGAAATCATCGCCCTGGGCACAAACGCCATTGCAACATCTCAAATGCTAAAGGCCAGGGCCAACAAAGGGGCTTCCGGCGAAAACGCCATCGTCCGAACCGTGGCCCGGGCGGACATCATCATAGGGCCTGTGAGTATCCTTGCGGCACACTCCATGATGGGTGAAATTACGCCGAAGATGGCCGAAGCCATCGCCGGGAGCCTGGCGAAAAAAATCCTCCTGCCCCTGACCCGGGAAAGACTTGAAATCGTGGGCGTAGTCTCCGAGCCGCTGCCCCATTTAATCGACCGGCTCGTGGAAAATCATATAAAACCGATAGCAACAAAAGGATTATACAATGTGTGAAGCAAACGCATACATCATCGACGGGGAAAACAAAGAGCTTATCATGGAAGCCGTGGACTCGGTGGAACCCGAGGAAGACGGTTATCGCCTGCTCAATATCTTCGGGGAGCAGAAATTTGTAAAAGGCAAAATCCACTCCCTGTCTCTTGTGGAGCATAAGGTCTTTTTCAC
>JAADHK010000121.1:2474-8335 GCA_013151835.1 Deltaproteobacteria bacterium | reverse complement strand
CTCCGCTTTCGCGACACCACTACGCCTTGTATATGGAACTTTCTACTTAGCCATCTTTAACGGGTTGCCTGACTTTTTACGAGATCATCAAGATTAGCAACCTTGCAAGGACAAGTCGTTACTCGTTGTTGGAGGCTTTGTAAAAAGCGCCGTATGCAAGGCGTGCGAGCCGGGAAAGGCGAAGGCGTACTTTTGTACGTTGAGCCCTTTCACGGCAAGCGCAACGCCGCAGACGGCCTTTTTACGGAGCCGATGTGATTTGAAAATGAAAACAACCATTGCAAAAACCGCCGGCTTCTGCATGGGAGTGCGCCGGGCCGTGGAAATGGCCCTTGACGCAGCCAATCGCGGGGATGCGCCCATATGCGCTTACGGCCCCCTGATTCACAACCCCCAGGTGCTTTCAATCCTCGGGGAAAAGGGAATTTCCGTCATTGAAACGATCCCTGAATCAGGGTCCGGCACGGTAATAATCAGGGCCCACGGGATAGCGCCGGAAGACCGCAATGCACTTGAATCAGCGGGATTTTCCGTCATGGACGCGACCTGCCCGCGCGTCATCAAGGTTCAGTCGATCATTGCAAGCCACGCCCGCAAGGGATTTACAGTCATCATCGCGGGAGACATGGACCACCCGGAGGTAAAGGGACTTTTAGGCTATGCGGGAAATTCCGGGATCGTTGTTGACAGCATGGACGCTTTACAAAACCTCCCCGACTTTGACCGTGCCATCATCGTGGCCCAGACCACCCAGAACACAGCTTTTTTCAAAGAGGTCGAAAACTGGGCCGTACGACGTCACCCCGCATACAAAGTCTTCAACACCATCTGCGACTCAACCGGAAAGCGACAGGCCGAAGTCTGCAAACTCTCATCCCGGGTAGACGCGGTCGTGGTCATCGGCGGGCATACGAGCGGCAATACCCGGAGGCTTGCCGAGATTGCAAAACAGACCGGAACACCGGCCTTTCATGTTGAAACCGCAGACGAACTCCCGGTGGACGACCTTGCCGCAGCCCGGCGCATAGGGATAACCGCCGGAGCGTCCACGCCCAACTGGATAATAAAACAGGTTTACCATGAGCTGGAATCACGGCTCATAAAGAGAAAAGGACGCCTGCGGTTGTGGGGGTTTATACTCTCGCGCAACCTGATGCTCACAAACCTCTACCTTGCGCTCGGGGCAGCCTGTCTCGCATATGCGGGGGCAGGGATTCAGGGCCTTGGGGCAAATCCGTCATGCCTGATGATCGCGGCCCTGTATGCCCTGAGCATGCATACCGTAAACCACATGCTCGACCGGGAATCGGACCGGTACAATGATCCTGAACGCTCCGATTTTTACAAAAAAAACCAAGTGCTTCTCTACACGCTTGCGGCCGTGGCGGGCGCGGGCGCGCTGGTGGCGGCATATGGCCTGGGTCTTCTTTTTTTCATCCTTCTTGCCTGCATGAGTACTTTCGGGGTGCTTTACAACATCGATATTGATGTGCCCCCTGTTTCAGCGGTTCGAAGGTTCAGGCTCAAGAACATCCCCGGCTCCAAGACGGTCCTGGTCGCCCTGGCATGGGGCATAGTAGTGGCAATTTTTCCCGCACTTTACGAATCTGGGCGGATTACTCAGGCTACCGTTGTGGCGTTTATCTGGACATCGGCCCTGGTGTTTGCCCGCACGGCCTATTTTGATATCCTGGATATGCAGGGAAGCCGCATCGCCGGTCGGGAGACCTTTCCCACTTTTTT
Source organism: Deltaproteobacteria bacterium (assembly GCA_013151835.1). Classification (GTDB taxonomy): domain Bacteria; phylum Desulfobacterota; class Desulfobacteria; order Desulfobacterales; family Desulfosalsimonadaceae; genus JAADHK01. The sequence goes on along the minus strand of JAADHK010000121.1, from coordinate 6,592 downwards.
GGGGGAACAAAAGACCATGCGGTTGCTGAAAATCATCCTTTTTTCAATGGCGCTCTTTTTGCCGGCAGCGGCCCTCCTCCATATCGTAAAATGGCAATGGTCGATTCTTTCCGCATGTCCCATATCAATGCTTTTGTTTCTTCGCGCCCATGAACGAGGTGATTTTTTCCCCGGCGTGCGGCGGGGCTTTTTGATGGAATCCCATTTTGTTGCGGCGGGGGTGCTGGCGGTGATCGGGGGCGTGGCTGGTAAATTCGTAAAAACGCTTTACCAGAGGGGAGGCTCTTTTCCTTCAATCAGCCGGCGGATATTTTCCCGGTGCCGCCATATGATAAAGGCAGAGATTACAAGGGCGCAGATAAAAAAGGCCCGGGGCTGGCAGGTAAAAAACACCGCTGCGGGCAGAATGACAGCGGCTGCAAGCGAACCTGCGGACACTCTTCGAAAAATAAGAACCGGAACAAAAAATCCGGCCAGGGATGTAAGAAGGGCAGCAGGAGAGATAACGGCAAACGCTCCGGCAGCGATTGCCACGCCTTTCCCGCCTGTCCGGAAACCGAGGTATACCGGGTAGAGATGGCCCAAAAAGGCCGATATTGCCGCAAGCGCGCAAATAATTTCACCGGACCCGGTGTTATTGTAAAGAATTGATGCAATCCAGACCGGGGCCGCTCCCTTTGCCATGTCGGCCGCAAGGGTTGCAAGCCCCAGGCCCCATCCCCCGGCCCTTTTTGCATTTGTGGCCCCTATGTTGCCACTCCCCAGGCTCCTGAGATCAACGCGGACAAATATCCGGGCCAGGACCAGGCCGAATGGGATTGAGCCGAGAAGATAGGCAAAGATCAGCAGAACCATAGCCTCAAGATATTGTTCCGGCATTTATATACAAATTCCTAATAATATTGATGGCATCGTCAACCGGGTTGACTGACTTTTTCCGGGCTCTCTTTATTATACTCATATCAGGTTGGAATACAATGAATCAAGATGAGGATATAAAACCGGTTGTGTTTCCCGTGGGAGATGTCATAGACCTGCACACCTTCAGGCCGGGAGAGGTAAAGGGACTCCTGGACGATTATTTTTCCGAATGCATCAAAAAAAACATTTTCACGGTGCGGGTGATTCACGGCAAAGGCCGGGGGATATTGAAAAAACGCGTGGAATCCATTCTTGATAAAAACCCGAAGGTTTTATCCCATGTACCTGCCCCGCCCGGTGCGGGCGGGTGGGGCGCAACCATGGTAAGACTTAAAAAGTCCGATTAATGCCCGCCCACGGCTATGACACCGCTCGCCGCCACAACCAGGACAACGACCTCCAGTACTGCAATCGCGGCATAGATATAATCCCTGTTTTTAAATAAGGCCGGAACCACCGCCATATAGCAAATGATCGTTGTACCCGCGAGCATTACGATCCCGATAAAATTTAAAAAATCGCCATAACCCAGCATTCTCACCCATCCCCAGCCATCGGGTATGTTGTTGGATTGAAGATATTCCGCTGCGGGAATGTGCCAGCAGGCTGAAAGCTTGTCCAAAGGAATATAGGGAGTAAGAATGCCCAGGGTATAGATAACAAAAGTGATAAGGAGCGCCAGCAGGCCGAGATACATCCCCGTGCCCAGCACGGACGCATACCGAAGTTGATCTTGAGTGACATACTTGTCGTATTTCTCATTTCCAGTCATGATTTTTCCTCCTTCCTCCTTGTTAAAGACCGGCAACGGGCTCGTAAAGATTGCCGTATCGCCCTTAAATCCCCAATCCCTTTAACAGAGCCTTAGCCCCGGCAAACGCCAGTATACAGATGACCATCCACCGGATAAAGGTCGGCTTTGCCACCTTGAGCAGCCTCACGCCAACAATGGAGCCGAGCATTATTCCAACCAGGGACGGCACCACCAGAAGGGGGATTACGCATCCCTTGTTTAAGTATATCCATGCGGCCGAGGTATCTGTTATGGAAAGCAGGAACTTGCTTGTGGCCACGCTGATTTTAAGGGGCGCTCCCATGACCAGGTTCAGGACCGGGACATTGGCCCACCCGGCCCCGAGGCCGAACATGCCGGCCATCAGCCCTATGATTATAAAAAGGGCCAGGCCGATGGGGGTGCGGTGAATCTTCCAGTCGATATCCTCTCCCGTGCTGTCCTCATAATAAACACCGTAAATCCTGAGGATGGAAGAGAGACGGTCTGATTTAGGCACATATGGATAAGTCGATTTTTTGGCCGTCAGCATCAAAACACATATGCCGAGAATGGTTATGCCAAGGGATATCTGGATGACATTGGTGGGAAGGGCAAGCCCGATAACGGCGCCCGCTATGGCGCAGGTGGACGCGATCAGGGCGACCGGCATTGCCAGACGGAGGCTTGCCAGGCCCGATTTCAACAGACCGGGTCCTGCGGCAAGGGCTCCCGAAAGGGCCACAAGAAGGCCTGCGCCCCGGACAAAATCGAGATGAAAAGGGAAAAAACCGCTGATGATCGGAACATATAAAACACCGCCCCCGACTCCGCCGAGAACCGCGAATATGCCCATTACAAATGTGACGAAAAAAAGGATAACGGGCCAGAACCACCATGCGTGTTCCCCGCCCCCGACGACGGGCCCGGGGTCTGTTCCGGCAAGGCTTGGGGAAGCAAGAGACAAGAGACAAATCATAAAGAACAGCAAAAGGCTAAAAAACCGTATATTTTTCTCCATATTTCCTCCCTTGCCGCAAAGGGCCGCGTTGTTTGCAGGCTTTCCCGCTATCCACTCAATATATTCATATTATTATATATCCAATTAAATATAAACTCCCCATAAATTTTGTACAAAAGATCTTAGAATAGGCGATCGGCTTTATTGTGTCAATAAAATTCGACTGACATATTCGACCTTGTCGTGCGCTCTCCGGAATGATAACAATGCCCGCATGGAGACTAAATCCACAAACCGGGCTGCGGTCTTTTCGACGCTCTTTTTCTCCCTGTTCGCCACAGTTACCGGCGTGGGAATCGTCGTCCCCCTGCTCCCGATTTATGCGAGGAATCTGGGCGCAAAAGGCATATATATCGCATTGATTTTCGGGGGTTTTTCCCTGAGCCGTTCATTTTTCCTGCCCATTTTCGGACGCCTTTCGGACAGAAAAGGCCGTAAACATTTTATCCTTTTCGGACTCTTCTCGTATTTCTTGATTTCCCTGGCGTTCATGCTCACCCACAGTGTAAATGCCCTGATAGGCCTGCGAATCATCCAGGGCGTTGCCTCGGCCATGATCATGCCGGTGGCCCAGGCCTATGTGGGGGATATCTCCCCGGAGGGAAAAGAAGGCTTTTTCATGGGAATATTTAACATGTCCGTCTTTTTCGGCCTGAGCATAGGCCCGCTTTTGGGGGGTGTCATAAAGGACCATTGGGGGCTTCAAGCCGCCTTTGGAACCATGGGCGGCCTTGCGCTTGCGGCTTTTTTATCAAGCCTTGCATTTCTCCCGTCCCCGGCAAAAGAACGGAGCGCAGTGTCGGGCTATCACCCGGTGCGCTGGAGGACACTTCTCCAGGACCGCATCATCATAAGTATCTCTCTCTTCCGTTTTGTCTACACCACCTGTATCGGAATAATCTGGGGATTCCTGCCGATTTACGCGGACAGCTCCTTTAAGCTCTCCGGGTCATCCATAGGAATACTCCTGATGACGGGAATATCGATTTCAGGGCTCATCCACGTACCCATGGGAATTGTCGCGGACAACCGGAACAAACGATATCTTGTAATATTCGGGGGAGGCGTGGTTGTCATCGCCATGATTATCATGGGCGCGGCCACCGGATTTACCGATCTTTTTGCCTCAAACGTTATTTTCGGTATCGGCGGCGGGATCGCCATACCGTCTCTAACGGCCATGGCGGTTATCCGGGGAAATAAACAAAAAGCCATGGGGTCGGTAATGGCCCTGGTAACCACGGCGCACAGCCTGGGCATGATGGCGGGCTCCCTGCTGGCAGGCGCGATTATGGACCTTTTTTGTCTGAAATATGCTTTTTTCGCCGGCGGGGTCATCATGGCGGCGGGGATGCTGCTCTTTTTCACCGGCACCCGCTCTTCTTCCCTGACGGACTCGTAAAA
>JAADHK010000121.1:0-2390 GCA_013151835.1 Deltaproteobacteria bacterium | reverse complement strand
CCCCTACGACAACCGAGGCAATTTGCACGGTGTGCCATATCCGGACATCCATATTGTGCGGGAGAAATATTTTATCGCACATCAACATCAACACCCCTTGTAGGGGCGGGGTTTATCCCCGCCCGTGCTGAACATGTTTTGTCAATCGTCGGGTAAGAAACCCGGTCTGCCAGGAGTTCCGGCAATGAAAATTAACGCCAACAGAAATTACGCCGTGATCACAGGCGATATCATAGGGTTCAAACAACTCTCCCTGGAAACGCGACAAAGCACATACGGGCTCATGGCCAGGTGTAGTGCGCGGATCAGGAAAATTTTTAAAGAAACGATTGCGTATGACATATCGATGTTCAGGGGAGACGGATGGCAGATGCTTGTGGCCGAACCCCGGCTTTGCCTCAGGGCGGCCCTGTTTGTAAGGGCCTTTTTGATCGCTTCATCCCCCGCAGGGTCCAGACTGGATACCCGGATGGCCATCGGCATCGGCGGGATTGATTATGTCCCGGCCAAAAATGTCACGGCCGGGGACGGAGAGGCCTTCCGCACTTCGGGAAAGAAATTTGACCTGTTGGGGAAAAGCGGCGGCCCCAGTCTTGCCTGTGCAAACCCCGGGTTTTGCGAAGAAGGCCGTATGGATAAACTGGCGGCCCTTGCCGGCCGGGTTGCAGACCAATGGCAACCGGAACAGGCGGACACATTTGTCAGGCTGCTTGAACATGTCGGGAATAGAGCGCTTGCAAAAAAATTGCCGGGGCCTTCACATCCGAAATCCGCTTCAAAACTTTCGGCCTTCGACTGGATAGAATTAGTGCATATATTAACCGGATTTGAAATGCTTTTTCCCTAAGGGCTCGCGCAGGAATAAGTTCATAGATTTTTGGTGTTGAGGCGCCCGGTTGACAAGGCGCGAAAGTGCAGGAATATCGGGAACATTCCGAGCTTTCGCAACGCAGCCAGGCGGGATGCATCGGCACTTAAAATGTGAAGTTATTTTTGCGTGGGCCCTAAGGGCTCGGAAAGTTTTTTCACCTCGCGATCAAAATCCGACTCTATCTTCTGTATTTTGTTAAATTTATCATATTCGAGAACGGCTTTTTCCATGGCCTTTGTATGGGAGATGCTCCCTTTTCCGGATAATATTTTGTATTCATTAAAAGAGAGAAATCTATCAACACTTGCCGCAAACTCCTTCATGGTAAAGGCGGTTCTGTTTTCAATGATATTTTCAATGTAATCAAAAAAGCCGGTGATGGTTCGTTCCAGTTTTTTAATTTCTTTTTCCTGCAGATAGTTTTTGGCAATTTTGGCGTCTGACTGTAACACCCTGCCTTCAGGACTGTTTTTCCAGGTCGCAAGCCCCATGAATTGCTTGTCGGCATCAGCGCAGGCATAGATGATTTCCGCTGCGGTTTGACCGGAAATGGCATAGTGAAACTTGTTTTGAATGGTGGCGTAGAAATCTTTGGTAATCTTTGACTGCGGGTCGTAATCAATACTGCATTCGGCAAAAATATCGGTTATCTGTTGATAAATCCGCCGTTCACTCGCCCGGATGGATCGGACTCTTTCCAGGAGTTCCCGAAAATAATCCCTCCCAAAATAGCGACCGTTTTTCAGCCGTTCATCATCGAGTATAAAGCCCTTCAGCATATACTCTTTCAACCGCTCGGTTGCCCAGATTCTGAACCTTGTGGCCTGTGTTGAATTAACCCGGTAACCCACGGAAATAATGGCATCAAGATTATAGTATTTTGTCTTATAGCTTTTGCCGTCTTCGGCAGTTGTTTCCAAAATGGAAACAACTGAATTTTCATCCAGCTCGCCGGTTGAAAAAATATTTTTCAAGTGCTTGCTGACGGCAGGGACATTAACCCCAAAAAGCTCACCCATCCGCTTCTGGGTAAGCCAGATGTTCTCATCATGAAAAAAAATCTCAACCTTTACCTTGCCGTTGGGTGTGGTGTAGAGCAAAAACTCCGTCAGTTCATCTCGGGTGGTTAGCTGGTTTGTCATCTGCTTTCCTTATTCTGGCAGTAGCTATTGATTGATGGCGTCATAAAAAGCTCCAAATGCAGGGTGCGCGAGTCGGGAAAGGGCGAAGGCGTACTTTTTGTGAGTTGAACTCTTTCACGGCGAGAGCAATATAGCAGGCGGACTATTTACGGAGCCGTCAAAATCAAAAAACGTCACGGATGGGAAAGGGGATGCCTTCTGTGCTTTCTGAAGGCAATTTGACATATTGTAAAAAACAGACTGCCGGGGCACTCAGGTTCGCTTACGGCTGATAGTCGTCATGACGACCCTGAATCCCACGTAATTGACCTTGAAATCCGGGGCCACGCTTCCACGATAGGTAGAGCGGAGTTCGCTGGGAAAATTGGACCAGCTCC
>JAADHK010000065.1 GCA_013151835.1 Deltaproteobacteria bacterium | reverse complement strand
CTCTGTGTTATTTTATAGCTTGGTATTGCTGGTCGATATTCCTTAGCGTACGTTTTCGTTCCATTAGACTTCAGACCCCGTCAAGAGGCGAATCCACCAGATGGGCATTTTTCAGCCCTCTTTTCCGGTTTGGAAAGATAAATACCGGACACTACTGGATATAAATAGAACAAAACAGGAAGGTGCCATGCCACAATTAATCGCCACAATTAATCAAGACGGACTCGTAAAAAGTCAGGCAACCCGGTAAAGATGGCTAAGTAGAAAGTTCCATACACAAGGCGTAGTGGGGTGTCGCGAAAGCGGAGGCATACATATAGTATTCCGAGTATTTCGCGACCCGCTACAACGCAGTAGATGGGACTTTTTACTTAGCCATCAATCAAGTATGCAACCAACCCTCATCATGCTTTAAGCTCGGCTTCAAACGCGAGCATATCTTCCGGCACCGGGGCTGAAAAACTTACGCGCTCACCTGTTGCGGGATGCAAAAACTCAATGCTTTGGGCATGGAGCATCTGCCGGTCCACCTTTCTTATGGCCTCAAGCAAAGCACCGTGCAGGGAAAATGCCTTTTCAGGCCTTTTAAAACCATAGAGGCAATCACCCACAACCGGGTGGTGCATGGCCGCGCAATGAACCCGGATCTGGTGGGTGCGGCCGGTCATGATGACAAATTCCATTTTGGTGATTACGGTAAACCGGCTGATTACACGCCACAATGTTTTGGCGGGCCGCCCGTTCGGGTGTGCCGCCATTTTCTTTCTAAAAACCGGATGCCGAAAGATGGGTATTTCCATCCTGCCGCTTTCCTGTTTTACTTCCCCGTAAACAAATGCCGTGTATGTCTTGTGCAAAAGCCTTTCGGCGAACTGGTGGGCGAGGTTGTCATAGGCAGCCGGAGTTCTGGCAATGACCATGACGCCCGAGGTGTCCTTGTCGAGCCTGTGTACAATCCCCGGTCTGATGGTATCGGCGCCCACATTTTTAAGCTCGGGATAGCGGTGAATCAGGCCATTTGCAAGGGTTGCGCTAAGATTGCCGGAACCGGGATGCACCACGAGGCCGGAAGGCTTATTGATGACAATAAAAGTCGGATCTTCGTGGAGGATGCCAAAGTCGACGGGTTCGGGCAGAAAGGGGTTGCCGGTCGGGTTACGGGCAATGGCGCCGGTGATTGTCATGCCTGCGGAGATGCGAAACGAGGGCTTGCGGATTTTATCGTCCACCCGGATCTGGCCGCTTGAGATTCGGTCGGCCGCACAGGAGCGGGAAACACCGGACAGTCGGTCTGTCATAAACCGGTCCAGACGTTTGCCTGCATCGGATTTGTTTGCCGTTAATCTAAATTCACAGTCGTTCAAGGATGTTTTGCTCAATTCTCACTATTGAACAGCCCCTCAATCTCGGTCCAGATCGTTTCTTCCGGGGCATTTTTGGCTGTGCAGATTTCCCTCAGCAAAAGGGCCTTGGCGGTATCAAGCAGTTTTCGCTCCCCAAAAGAGAGGTCTTTTGTGTTCTTCAACAAAAACAGGTCCCTGAAAACCTCAGCAACGTCCGCCAGGGAGCCGGTTTTTAATTTGTCCATATATTCCTTGTACCGCCGGTTCCAGGTCTGGTTGTCCTGAAGGTCGTCTTTTTTCGCCGTAAGGACTGCATAGATATCATCAACCTCGCCCTCGGTAATTACATCTCTTAAGCCCACGGAATCGACATTTGTAGTGGGAATCATGATCACCATGCCGTTGTCGATTATTTTCATTATATAAAAATTGTGCTCATCTCCGTTTATTACCCGGCTTTCTATGGATTCGATACGGCCGACTCCATGGGCCGGATATACGGCAAGATTACCCACTTCAAAACGAGTATCATCTTCTTTTTTGCTTAAACATGCTTTTTGTATCATTTTTTCACCAAACCCTTCCATATTAATGCAAAACTTATTCCAAAGAATAAAAATTAACACAAACGTAAAGTATAAGCAATAAAAAAAATGGGCCGGTGTTTCCACCGACCCATTTTTATCGGATTATTATTTAATGCCTGAAGGAAAACCCGAAAATTTTTTCAAGTTCAAGGCGGACAAAAATTTTAACCGTAGTAATACATATTGTATTTTGAGGATGCAATTTGAGCCCAACACAGAAATTGGGAAAATTAGCAGTTTTCCTTCGGCATTATTTTCTTACAGCAGAAACGGCACCATAAGCAGGGCAACCACATTTAATATTTTGATCATGGGGTTGATTGCCGGGCCGGCGGTATCCTTGTAGGGGTCGCCTACGGTATCACCGGTAACAGCAGCCTTATGGGCATCGCTTCCCTTGCCGCCGAAGTAGCCGTCTTCAATGTATTTTTTTGCATTGTCCCATGCCGCGCCGCCCGTGGTCATTGAAATGGCCAGGAACAGACCGGTTACAATACTTCCGATCAAAAGTCCGCCAAGGGCGATTTTGCCAAGGAAGAATCCTACCAGCAGAGGTGCAATTACAGGCAGAAGCGCCGGAATAACCATTTCCTTTAAGGCAAATGTGGTAACGATATCAACACATGCGCCGTAATCCGGTTTCGCGGTTCCTTCCATGATTCCGGGAATCTCTCGGAACTGGCGCCGGACCTCGTCCACAACGGCGGCCCCGGCATTGCCGACGGCGCTCATGGCGATTGAGGCGAAAAGATAAGGCAACAGACCGCCGATGAAAAGCCCTATGATTACATTAACATTGCTCAAGTCAAAAAAGAGTTTGCCGGTGCTGCCGTGGAGCGCAAACTCCTGGGTATATGACGCAAAAAGAACCAGGGCCGCAAGGGCGGCTGATCCGATGGCATACCCTTTGGTTACGGCTTTTGTGGTGTTCCCGACCGCATCGAGCGGGTCGGTTACGGCCCGGACGGATTCGTCAAGATCGGCCATTTCTGCGATGCCGCCGGCGTTGTCCGTGATGGGACCGTAGGCGTCAATGGCGATGACCATGCCCGTCATGGAAAGCATGGCAACAGCTGCGGTGGCGATTCCATACAGACCTGCAAAATGATGTGCAAGCCCTATGGCCATGCAGATGGTGAGCACCGGAGCTGCGGTTGACTGCATGCTGATCCCCAGCCCGGCAATGATGTTTGTTCCATGCCCGGTGGTGGATGCATCGGCGATTTTTTTAACGGGACCATAAATCCCGGTGTAGTATTCGGTGATAATAACGATAAGCACAGTAAGCGCGAGACCGACCAGGGTGGAGAAATAAAGGTTCATTGGAGTTACACCCTTGATGCCGCCCATCATTTTTGTCGTTACAAAATAAAAGGCCACTGCCGCAATGATCGCCGCGCCGAACATGCCCTTGTAAAGGGCGCCCATGATGTATTCACTCTTGCCCAGGCGGACAAATGACGTGGCGATAATAGAAGCGATAATGGATACCGCACCGAGTACCAGGGGATATAGGATTATCATTTTGGATCCGGGGAAGAGAAGGTGGCCCAGAAGCATTGCCGCGCCTACTGTAACAGCATATGTTTCAAACAGGTCTGCTGCCATGCCGGCGCAGTCGCCGACGTTGTCCCCGACGTTATCCGCGATGGTGGCCGGGTTTCTCGGGTCATCTTCCGGGATTCCGGCTTCGACCTTACCCACGAGATCGGCGCCAACATCCGCGCCCTTGGTGAAAATACCGCCGCCAAGACGCGCGAAAATGGAGATCAGGCTGCCGCCGAAACCAAGCGCGATCAAAGGTCCGACATCTCTCACCAGCGCGTAATAGCCTGCAATGGACGTCAATGCCAGTCCGGCCACGAGCATGCCCGTGACTGAGCCGCCGCGGAAAGCCATGCTCAGCGCCTTGGCCAGCCCGCTCTTAGCTGCTTCTGCGGTCCGCACATTTGCAATGACCGAAACTCTCATGCCGATGTACCCGGCCAGGTAAGATGCGATGGCGCCAACTGCAAAACCGACCGCATAGATGGGTCCCAGGGTGAAGTAGATGATGACAAAGATGATGCTGCCGACGATCCCCATGGTTTTCATCTGGCGGTTCAGGTACGCGATTGATCCTTCCTGGATCGCGCTGGCGATTTCCTGCATTCTTTCGTTACCGGCCGGCGCCCTCTTGATTACAGCGGCAAGGACCAGTGAGTAAAGAATTCCGATAACGCCGACGAGCGCGCATGTTAACGGGATGTTAGCCAATAATGCATTCATAATTCCTCCCTTAACAGATAAAAAAGGTTGATAAAAAGTTATACTGCAAAAACAAACATTAAGCCTTGTTGAACCGGTTCATCGCATACGCAATGCCGGAATCGATGATCGTGGCGGCCGCATCTGCGGCATTTTCGATGGCCTGCGTGTAAATCAGCTTTTCATCCTCGAGGATACTTCCAAGCACATGGCCGGTTACGGATTTTTCACTGTCGGGACGGCCGATGCCGATTCGTATTCTTGGAAAATCCCCGCATCCAAATGCCTCGATAATCGATCGTACGCCGTTGTGTCCTCCATGTCCTCCTTTCGCCTTGATTTTGATTTTACCTAACTCGATATCGATATCATCGTGTATGACGAGCATACATTCAGGCGCGAGGTCAAAGTATGCGGACAGCTTTTTTAAGGGTGGCCCGCTCAGGTTCATATACGCCATGGGTTTGGCTATAAAAACAATGCGTAATCCTGTTTTACCCTTTCCGTATAATAACTTAAATTTATTCCGGTCAACCAATATGCCGAATTTTTCCGATATCCGGTCCGCCACCATGAAGCCGATATTATGACGCGTGTGCTCATACTGATTATCCGGATTCCCTAATCCGGCGATAAGCCAGGGCCCATGGCCCTGCTTTATGCTGTTATTATTATCCTCCACGGGTTTGCGCGATTACTTGGAATCGTCGTCAGATGATTCTTCAGCGGTTTCACCTTCCTCAGCGGCTTCACCTTCCTCACCTTCCTCAAGTTCCTCTTCCACAGCCTCTTCCTCTTCCGTCCTCGGGCTGACAATCGTTACGATTGTGAAGTTGGTATCATGGGGGAGGTCTATTTTTTCTGAAAGGGTGATGTCCTCGGCATGAATCGATTCTCCTATATCAATATTGGTGATGTCGATTTCAATCTGATCCGGAATATCGCCGGGGAAACATAATATCTCAAGTTCGCGACGGACGATCTGGAGTACGCCCCCGTTTTCCACCCCTATGCAAATACCGGTGGTTGTGACCGGGACTGTGGCCGTGATCTTTTGGTCCATCCTGACTTCATGGAAATCCACATGGATAAGGTTCGCTTTTACCGGGTCCCTTTGAATTTCCTTGATCATTACTGTCCTGTTGAGCTTGTCGCCACCCTCGACAGTAAGGCTGATAAGGCCGCGTGATGATTTAGGATTTTTCAGCATTAATTCAAGCTCATGATCATTGATTGAAAGGGAAGTGTTGCCGGCGCCGTAAAGTTCGGCCGGGATGCGGCCGCCTGCGCGTAGTGTTCGTGCCTTTCCCTTGCCGCGGCCCTGCCTGATTTTTGCATTAAGTGATACAATATCCAAGAGTTTGCCTCCGTTATTATTTGGTGTTGCTGTTTTTTAAATTTATCGCGAGCCCCGGAACTTGTATGCCGGGTAAAGTTTTTTCAAACAAAGAGTGACGTGACCGAATCCCCGGAATGACTCCGTATCAGGGCTTCGCCAAAAAGATCTGCGATGGAAAGCATCTCTATTTTTGAGCATTCACCGCATTTTTTTCCAATGGGTATCGTGTCGGTAACCACAAGGGATTTTAATACCGACGCGTTAACCCTCTCTATGGCGGGACCCGACAGGACGGGGTGCGTGCAGCAGGCATGAACCTCTTTGGCCCCATTTCCCATGACGGCGTTGGCGGCCTGTGTCAGGGTCCCGGCGGTATCTACCATGTCGTCTAAAATAACCGCCTTTTTTCCCTGTACATCCCCTATGACCGCCATGGCCTTTGCCTTGTTCGGGGCGGACCGGCGCTTGTCGATAATGGCGAGTCCGGCATTCAATCTCTTGGCAAATGCCCTTGCCCGTTCCACACCCCCAGCATCGGGTGATATAACAACGATATCGCTGCCGAAATTTTCTTTCATGTAATCGATCAAAACCGGCGCTGCAAAAAGGTTGTCAACCGGGACGTCGAAAAACCCCTGAATCTGCCCGGCATGAAGATCCATGGTGATTATCCGGTCCGCGCCCGCAGTGGTGATAAGGTTTGCAACCAGTTTTGCGCTGATGGGAACCCTTGGCGCAACTTTTTTGTCCTGCCTGGCGTACCCGAAATAGGGGATGACGGCGGTTATCCTTTTTGCAGACGAGCGTTTTAAGGCGTCGATCATTAACAGAAGTTCCACCAGGTTCTCATTGACGGGTTCGCAGGTCGACTGGATGACAAAGACATCCCTGGAGCGGACGTTATCGTTGATTTCAATCTGAATTTCGCCGTCGCTGAACCTGTTTACTGTCGCGTTTCCAAGTGGTTGTCCCACATGACCGCAAATAGCCGCCGAGAGTTTCGGGTTTGAATTGCCCGTAAAAACGATCAAGTCCTTTTCCATGTCTGCGAAGTTCACTCTTTTTTAAGGTTATGTGTCTATTTGAAATTGGCTGGGGCGGGAGGATTCGAACCTCCGAATGCAGGAACCAAAATCCTGTGTCTTACCGCTTGACTACGCCCCAGCAATGCAAAAAACCGGTTTGCAATCTTTTTTAAATCCGCAAGGGCTTTGCCGTCCCGGATTTATAAATTTTTCAGCATGTATTATTCGTATATAAAGGGGCCGTCACACCATCAGCCGGGTCAGAAATACCGACCATTCATTAATTCCGGCAAGCTTTGCGGCAGCATGCCCGGCCTTATCCGGATCACTGTATAGACCGAAAACTGCTGATCCGCTACCGGTCATGGATGCGCTTTGCGCATTACACTCGAGAAGCCTTTTTTTCGCATCCGCTATAAGCGGGCATATCTTTGTTGCTACCGGTTCCAGATCGTTATGCAGGTATTCCTGAAAATACCCGCGACCATACCCGGACCGACCCCAATCTGGCCCGGGTGGACTAAAATTAATCTTTTTATTTATTTTTTTGCTTTTTGTCAATCCAATTTTAAGATTTTTATAAACCAGGGCGGTTGAGACAGCACAACCGGGGTAGACAAGGACAAGGTGAGCGGAGGGCAGATCGGGGCATGGTGAAAGAATCTCCCCGATGCCCGTGGCAACAGCCGGTTTGCAGGAGATAAAAAACGGTACATCGGCCCCTATGGTGGCTGCGAGTCTTCTCAGTTCAGCATTACAAAGGGGTCGGGAATAGTGATTGTTAAGCCCGGAAAGTACGGCGGCTGCATCCGAGCTTCCGCCCCCGAGCCCCGCACCGGCTGGAATGCGTTTTACGATTTCGATATGCACGCCGCCGTCCTTTCCGGTTGCCGCAAAGAACCGTGCCGCAGCAAGGCGGGCGATGTTTTCCCGGCCTTCGGGTATGTCGGGTATATACGGGCCTGTGCAGGAGACCGAAATCTCGTTTTTATTAAAGGACAGCCTGACGGTATCATGGAGTTCTATGGGGCACATCAGCGTTTCTATTTCATGATATCCGTCAGGCCGTTTTCGTATCACGCGCAAAAAAAGGTTAATCTTGGCGTGCGCGTGAACCTTCATGCGTAGGGCGGCTTACCGGGTGATCCGGATGATTTTTACGCCCTGAAAGGCGCGAAGAACATAAAATTGGAGGTCGTCGCCCTTTTTGGATGATCCGATAATATCCTTGTATTGCCTGACCGAGGGGACGCTCTGATGGTTGATTTCCTTTATGATATCTCCTTTTCTCAGACCGGCTTTGTCGGCTAAGCTGCCCGGTTCAACATTTATTGCCACCACGCCCCGCGTGTCTTCCAGCTTAAGATGCGCGGCAATCTCTTTTGTTATATCAGTGACTTCAATCCCGAGTTCATCCCCGGCACCTTTGGCCGGTTTGGGGCCTTCTGACAGTTTGCCGTCATTTCGGAGAGCAAGCTTTGCAGTGACGGTTTTTTTATCACCCTCCCTGACAATGTCGATTTTCACCTCGTCGCCGGGCTTGAAAGACGCCACCAGCCTGGAGAGTCCTCTTGATGAATCAAGCGGTTTGCCGTTAACTGATGTGATTATATCTTTTGCCTTTATTCCCGCCTTGTCGGCCGGGTCCCCGGAAAAGACTTCCGTCACCAGTACCCCCGAGTCAACTTTGTAATAGTCTTTAAGGTCGTGATCCAGATCCTGGATGCTCACACCCAGCCACCCTCTTGTGACGTGGCCTGATTTTTTGAGCTGTCCTATTATATCCTCGGCAAGGTTCGAAGGGATGGCAAAGCCTATTCCCGTGCCGCCGGAGATTATTGCAGTATTGATCCCAACGACCTCGCCTTCCAGATCAAGCAGTGGCCCGCCGCTGTTTCCCGGGTTGATGGAGGCATCCGTCTGGATGAAATCATCATAGGGCCCTTCGCCGATGACCCGGCCTTTAGCGCTGACGATTCCGGCCGTGACTGTCTGTTCGAGTCCAAAGGGACTACCAATGGCGACGACCCATTCCCCTGTCTGTAATTTATCCGAATCACCCAGAGCAAGATGCGGAAGATTTACATCCGTCTTGATCTTGATGAGCGCAATGTCGGTGTTTTCATCCGTGCCTATTACCGTTGCATCGAATTCATCCCCGTCTTTCAGTTTGACGCTGATCTGGTCTGCGTCCTTGACCACGTGGTTGTTTGTGATGATATAGCCGTCAGAGCTGATGATAAAGCCTGAACCCAGGCTTTTTTGCTTGTATTGTCTGGGTTGCATATTGCCGAAAAACTGTCCGAAAAAATTGTCGAACGGGGATTTTCCGCGTTGCCCGGGCATGTTGAAGCGATGCCTGAATACCGGGCCCTGGGATTTCAGGGTCTTAACGGTCCGGATGTTGACAACGGCGGGGCCGGTGGTTTTGGCAAGTTGTGTGAAATTTTGAGGAACCATGACAACAGGTTGCCCGGGTTTGACTATTGCTGCCGGCTGGATCGGCTCTCCTGGTTGGATATGCTCCCCGGGCTTGCACCCGGCTGCGGCGCTTGAACTGTTTCCCAGGACCGGCATGATAAAAAATGTAATTATTGCAATAGTTGCGATTAGACAGAACGGCCATTTCAGAGAGTTGATTTTAGGTGGCATTATCCGATCTCCTTAGATTATGAATTTTTGGTTGTTGCGTCGGCCGTGATTCCGGCTGGCGGGGCCTTTGCCGGTTTGTTCACCGTTTATCCGGTTCAGTCCGCTTTTTTTTCCTTCACGTACAACAACCGTAATTCATATACGACGTTTGTCAACAGCCTCTCTTCATCTTTTTCAAGGTTGCCCCTGGTTTTTTCCGCAAGCATTACAAGAAGATCTATTGTCTGTTTTGCCAGGGCGAGATTTTTTGTCCGGGTCCCGGCCATGGGATCGTTTTCAGCGCCCAGGTGAACAAGCGCGGAAGAGTTCAAGGAGAGTATAAACGCGACAAAATTTGTTTTGGGCATTATGGCCTCGCGCCCCGCCCGTTTGGTTGAATCTTCGCCCGTGGTATCAGACATGATCTTTCCCTTTCTCTAATTGCTTTGTTATAATTCGTTTTGGATTTTATCTATCGTTGATTCCACCATGCCCCTGATTTCCGAAAGCCGGGCTTCCGAGAAGGCCTCGAAGCGAAGAACAAGGGCCGGCTGGGTATTTGACGCCCGCACAAGACCCCAGCCATCGTCAAATACTATCCTGGCGCCATCGATGTCTATGACCTCATATGACTTTCTGAATATCTCCGTGGCCTTTTTCACCACCTCAAATTTTACCCTGTCGGGACAGTCTACACGGATCTCGGGTGTTGATACGGTCCGGGGCACATCGGCCAGAAGCTGCGCTATTGTTTTACCTGTATCGGCAAGGATTTCCAGGAGCCTGCATGATGCATAGACCGCGTCATCAAACCCGAAGTACCGGTCGGCAAAAAACATGTGCCCGCTCATTTCGCCTGCCAGTTCGGCCTTCTCCTCCTTCATTTTCTCTTTTATCAGGGAATGGCCGGTTTTCCACATGATGGCGTTTCCACCATGTTTTCCGATGTCGTCATACATGGTTTTTGAACACTTGACCTCAGAGATAAAGGCAGCTCCGGGTTTTCTTGAAAGGATTTCACGGGCGAATATTATCATCAGCCTGTCGCCGTAAATAATCTTTCCAAGCTCATCCACAACGCCGATCCTGTCCCCGTCCCCGTCATATCCGATTCCGATATCAAGTTTTTCTTTTTTTACCAGATCAATCAGGTCGGTCATATTTTTCAAGACAGTGGGGTCCGCCTCGTGGTTCGGGAAATTTCCGTCCATATCGCAGTAAATTGCGCGTACATCGCAGCCCAGGGCTTTAAGTATGGGTTCGGCCACCACTCCGGCGGTTCCGTTTCCGGCGTCTATTCCGACTTTTAAGGGTTTGGTTATCCTGATGTTTTTAATGATGAAATCTTTGTAAGGGGTCATTACGTCGGTGTCGGAAACTTCGCCTTTGCCGGATGCAAATTCTTTGTTTTCGATTAAACGGCGTATGGCTTGAATCTCTTTGCCGTGGACGGAGTCCGGTCCAAGACATATCTTGAAGCCATTGTATTGGGGCGGGTTATGGCTTGCGGTAATCATGACCCCGCCGTCTGTTTCAAGGTGGAGGATGGAAAAATAGAGCACGGGAGTAGGGCATACCCCTATGTTGATGACATTGCAGCCGGTTGCTATCATGCCGGCGATCATTTTTTGTGCATACCGGTCGGAAGTAAGGCGGCAGTCTCTTCCAAGGGAGAGCGACCGGCAGCCGTGTTTTATCATGTAGGTGCCGATGCCCCTGCCGACCGCCTCCACCTCGTCGTCCGTGATATCGGTGCCGGCAATGGCCCTGATGTCGTATTCCCTGAATATCTCCGGATTCATTTTTCCCTCCTCATGGTTATAAAGTTTAACGGACACGTCATGATTTTATTTTATCAGGGTTTTCGTAACAAGAAAAGACCTCTTTTCCGGTTTCTTCCATGTGATAGCCCCCCAGGGCCGAAACCCGCGAGATAAATATTGCAGATCGGATAACATCCAGGAGTTCACGGATCGGTTCAGAGTCAATGAAGCGTTCGGGAATAAGAAGATCATAGGATTCCCTCGCCACAGGAATGAAATCGAGCCCCAATGCCTTTGCCGCCGCGAAAATGCCCATGCCGGCATCCGCGTTTCCCGAAAGGACCGAGACAGCCACGGCCATGTGTGTAAACTCTTCGTCAGTATACCCATTTATGTCCGGGGCCGAAAGGCCCTTTTGATCCAAATGGAAATCGAAAAGTATCCTCGTTCCCGAGCCGGGCTGCCGGTTTATAAACCGGATATCGCCGCGTATGAGGTCTTCAATGCCTTGAATTTTTTTAGGGTTTGATTTTGCGATGATCAGGCCCTGATCCCGGCCGGCCAGATGAATGAGCCGCACATCCGTGCCGGATAGATAGCGGCGTATATACGAGACATTGTATGATCCGTCTTTTGTGTCTAAAAGATGGGTTCCCGCCAGATGGCAGAGCCCTTTTTTAACAGCCGCAAGCCCGCCCATGCTTCCCACATGGCTTGATGAAAGGCTGAATCTCCCTGATTTTCTCCTGATCAGGTCGGCAAGGACATCAAGGCTGTTGTCATGGCTTCCCACTACCATGATTGTGTTTTGTATGGATTTTTTATCCGTAAGGAGCCGGGCTGGAGCCGTTTCGTCGGCAGCTATCCCCTCTGAGTGGGCGTCTATCCTGATGATGCCGTCCGCTTCCGTTATGCTGGTTATACTCCCTGCGCCACGGGGCAGAGGATTGGCGACAAAACGGTCGTCCACCCGGCCTATTTTTACCCGGACAAATTCCTCGATTCCGAGTCGTGAAGGCAGTTTTCGGGGGATTGCCACAATAATATTTTTATCTTCGGGCTCGTTTATGTGCAAGGCAGCATAAATCAACGGCCGGACAAATTGTTCAAAGGCAATTATGGCCGATACCGGATATCCGGGCATTCCAAATACCGGTTTATCTCCAACCCTTCCGACAATTACAGGCTTGCCCGGCATTATGGTGACCCCGTGGATCAGCGTTTCTCCTGCTTCATCTATTATCGCACGTGCAAAATCCTCCGAACCGGCGGACGATCCCCCTATGATCAGGACCATGTCGAATTCATCCGACACGGCGTTCTTGACCTCATCGCCGATGCCGGAAAAATCATCGGCAACTATCGGGTGTCGCACGCATTCGGCCCCGCTCTTTTCCGCCATACCCGAAAGAACGTAGGAGTTGGATTCTATCACCTTTCCCAAAGGGAGCTCTTCCGTGCCGATACAGGACGCATCCAGCAGTTCTGATCCGGTGGGCATGACGAGAATCCTGGGTTTCCTGATGACCTCGACTGTAAAAATCCCGGCCGTTATCAGCGCGCCCACGCAACTGGGCGTGATCCTATGAAAACTCGGGAACAGGAGCTGGGTTGCCACAATGTCTTCACCCATTTTTCGGACGTACTGCCAGGGGAATGCAGGAGCCTCTATAATGACGCTGCTTTCGTCTTGTTCCTGAACATGCTCGATCATGATTACGGCATTTGTATCTTTTGGCAGCACATGGCCGGTGTTGACAAAGAATGCGTCTTTTCCCACTTCCAGGGTTTTCGGACTTGTTTCGCTTGCGCCATAGGTCTTTTCCGCCGCCACCGCTATTCCATCCATGGCCGATGCATTGAAGCCAGGGGAGGACATCGCCGCAAAGACGGGTTTTGCCAGCACCCGGCCTGCGGAAACTGTTGTATTTATGGTTTCAGATCCCGTATCAAGGCCTGGCAAAAAGGCATCAAACATAATCTGCCGTGCCTCTTTAAGGGACTTTTTTTTCAAGTAGATATTGCGTTTGTTTGTCATTGTTTTCTCCGGGATGACCGGGGTTGCTTATAAATCAGAATCCTCGTCTTACTGTCCAAACTGTTTGGCAAAGACTTCCGGGTCGGTTGTAGGCAGAAGACAGGCCCTGTTCTCGCACACATAGGCGGTCGGGCGGTTATCAATGGCCGGCCTGTTCCCAAGGGCCGGTATGAGGGCGAGCGCTGCCTGATCGCCTTCTTTTGCCACCACAATAACATGGTTCGGAAGAAATGTACTGGAAATGACCGGCATAAACGGATTTTTATAATCGCTGCTTTTCGCCGGAATTACGATGATGATTTCCTTTGACGTATCCGTATAAAGGTCAAGAGCCTCAAGCATTTTCGCCGGTGCGGGCAGTCTGCGGGACACGGCCGAAGCAAAGGAGGCAAACCCATTTTGAGCACGTTTGAGATACTGATCTTTTTCGGTAATATGGTAAAGCCGCAACAGGTTTGACACGCATACGAAATTCGCGGAAGGAAGCGCACCGTTGTGAAGCGGCTTTTCCCGTGTGATAAGCTTTTCCTGATCTTCTGCGGTCATGTAAAATCCGCCGTTTTTTTTGTCCTCGTAATTTGTTTCAAGCTCGCGGTCGAGTTCGATTGCGGACGTAAGCCAGAAAAGATCGTGGTCCGTTTTGTAAAGATCAAGCAGGGAGGCGGTGAAATATGCATAGTCGGCAAGAAATCCCGGCCGGCTTGCACGGCCTTCGGTAAAGCTTCGGTACAGCCTGTTTTTTATGTGGAGATTTGAAAGGATGAAACGCGCGGCAATTTGCGCTGCGCGGGTATGGTCCGGATTTGAAAAAACGAGCCCGGCACGCGCGTATGCCGAGATCATAAGGCCGTTCCACGCGGTAATAATCTTCTTGTCGGTCAAAGGCCGATGCCGTTTTTCTCTTTTTTTGTACAGGGCCTTTTTCGCCTCTCGGACAGCGGTGTTGATTTCAGCTTCAGGCAGGTCAAAATCAGCCGGGCGGCGATTGGGAATCCACAGGATGTTACGCCCCTCAAAATTTCCGGTATCCGTTACACCGAAATAGTCAATAACAGGTTTTGCCTGTTTTTCGCCAAGGGCATCATTTATTTCTTTTTTTGTCCAGGTATAGAAATAGCCTTCTTCTTGCCTGCCGTCAGGCCCGGTACTGTCCGCATCCATGGCGGAATAAAACCCGCCTGACCCGGAAGTCATTTCCCGTTTAATGAACTCTAGTATATCTTCGGCGGTCTGCTTGAAGTCCTCTCTTTTGGTGACCTGGTATCCTTCTACGTAATCTGCTGCCAGAAGCGCGTTATCGTAAAGCATTTTTTCAAAATGGGGGACAAGCCATTTTTCATCCGTGGAATATCGATGGAAGCCTCCGCCGACCTGATCGTGTATCCCCCCGTTTTCCATTTTTTCGAGTGTTGTTTCCGCCATCTGTTTTGCCCTGTTATCACCCGTCCGTTTGTAATGCCTGAACAAAACATCAACGGGCAGGGTCCCGGGGAATTTGGGTTCGCCCTTTACCCCGCCGTAAACAGGATCAAATGCCTGTTTATAATAAATCACGGCAGTCTTAAGCAAAGAGGTGTCTATGCTATCGCCTTTTTCGCCCGGAGACGACATCTTTTCCACGGCCTGGGTGATTTTAAGCGCCTGGGCAAGCACATCTTTGCGCCTGTTGTGGTAAATATCGTTTATGGATTTGAGCATATCCAGGAAACCCGCGCCAAACGGCCTGTCTCCGGCCCTTGCCTGGAAATATGTCCCCCCGTAGATCGGCTTTTTATCGGGCGTAAGCCACACGCTTAAGGGCCATCCTCCCCGGCCGGTCATTGCCACGACGGCGTTCATGTAAACGGCGTCTATGTCGGGCCTCTCTTCCCTGTCCACCTTGATTGCGATAAAATGCCGGTTAAGGTATTCGGCGATTTCCGTATCTTCAAACGATTCTTTTTCCATCACGTGGCACCAGTGGCAGGTGGAGTAACCGATGCTCGCAAACACCGGCAGGTTTTTCTTTGCCGCGCGGTTGAATGCCTCATCGCCCCAGGGATACCAGTTTACCGGGTTATGGGCGTGCTGGAGAAGATAGGGGCTTGATTCGAGAAAGAGCCGGTTTGTATATTCCGGATAGCCGTCGGGCCGCACATGTTCTGCCCTTGGACGGTAAGCGTCACCGCGCCGGGTCGCCATGTCTTCAAATTGTTTTATGAGCTGAAAAGGATATTTTTCAGCGCCCGGGAGTTGGTCCTTCGGCAAGGTAAGAAAGCGTACCCACTTTTTTCTCCTTGGGGTTGTCATGTATCGTGCCGCCGAGGGCTGATCCTGTGAGCATAATCCATGGAGTCAGTATAAAAAAAAATAACCGAATTTTTTTGCGGTAAGGAGTCATTATCAGTAGTGTCCGGTTTGGTCCTTGCGAGCTGTTGTTTTTCTTGTACTGCCCTCGTAGGGGCGGCCTTCAGGCCGCCTTTAACTGGAAGGCTAAAGCCTTCCGCTACGAGAGCGCAGCCTTCCGCCTTCCGCTACGCGGGATAAGCAGCTTTTTACGGAGCCGTCAAATTGGAATAACCGCAACTTCATCACCCTTGTCAATCCCCTCGGTATTCATGCTGATTTCAATTAAACCGTCGGCCGACACCATGGTGCGGATGAGCCCGGATTTGCCCAGGATCGGCTCCGCAATAAACGTTCCGTCATCTTCCAAAACAAGGCGGACCCGGATAAAG
>JAADHK010000141.1 GCA_013151835.1 Deltaproteobacteria bacterium | reverse complement strand
TCTTCCCGTGATCGATGTGCCCGATCGTTCCCACGTTTACATGCGGCTTGGTCCGCTCAAACTTTTTCTTTGACATTGTAATCGTCCTCCCTTAGGCGAAAAAAAGGGGTTCCATATAAGGCATCCGGTTATCATCAATATATTTTGCCCATCCGAAACATCCACGGAATGGGCAATTTAGAGTCAATTATCCGCAAAAAATAAAAAAGGTTACCATCGGTAATGGGCAAATGCCTTGTTGGCTTCGGCCATACGGTAGGTATCTTCACGTTTCTTGATGGCTGCTCCCCTCTGCTGGGAGGCGTCCATGAACTCACCGGCAAGCTTTGCCGCCATCCCCTTTTCAGGGCGCATCCTTGCATAAGTAATAATCCAGCGAATTGCCAGGGCAAGCCTCCGTCCTATCCGGACTTCCGTAGGCACCTGATAGGTCGACCCACCCACACGCCTTGATTTCACCTCAACCTGAGGCTTGACGTTATTAATGGCCTGTTCGAAAACCTTGATCGGGGGCTCATCCATCCTTTTGTCTATGATAGCCAGCGCTTCATAGACAATGGCTTGGGCCGTACTCTTTTTGCCGTCCTTCATCACGCTGTTGACAAAGCGGGACAGCAAAGGGCTGTCATATTTGAAATCAGGTATAATTTTTCTTACGGGGACTTCTCTTCTTCTCGGCATTTATCGCACCTTCATCAAAAAAATAATGTTATTTAGGTCGTTTTACCCCATATTTGGACCTTGCCTGCTTCCGATCCGAAACACCAAGTGTATCGAGGGTCCCGCGGACGATATGATAACGAACGCCTGGAAGGTCTTTTACGCGGCCTCCGCGAACCAGGACCACGGAATGCTCCTGAAGGTTGTGTCCGATCCCGGGAATATAGGCTGAAATCTCGATCCCCGTCGTGAGACGAACCCTTGCCACCTTACGCAACGCCGAGTTCGGTTTCTTTGGTGTAGCAGTATATACCCGTACACAGACACCCCTTTTCTGAGGCGAACCTTTAAGGGCCGGTGCACCGGTCTTCTTCTTGATCCGTTTTCTGCCTTTTCGAACGAGTTGATTTATCGTCGGCATAGTTTTTCCACATCCTTGATCGTAAATAAACGTATTAAAAAAATCAGGCCAAGCACAAATTAAAAATTTATACGCGCATGACCCTTACGTGTCAAGTTTTTTATACATTCCGGCATAGTTTTTTTTCAGCCGTCAGCACCAACCTCTATGTCCGGTCGATTGTACTCCTGCCGTCCGGTTCCCGCAGGAATCAAACGCCCCATGATTACGTTCTCTTTTAAGCCCATCAGGTCGTCACGCGCCCCGGCAATACTTGCATTTGTTAAAACCTTTGTCGTCTCCTGGAAAGACGCCGCAGAGATGAAGCTCTCCGTCGAAAGCGATGCCTTTGTGATCCCCAGGATCAGGGGTTCGCCAACCGCCGGGCTGCCGCCTTTTTCAACCGCCTCGCGGTTGACTGTTTCAAAACGATTCTTATCCACATGTTCTTCGGGAATAAAATCGGTGTCCCCCACGGACTTGATCTTGATCCTGCGCATCATCTGGCGGATAATCACCTCAATATGTTTGTCGTTAATGCGCACGCCCTGGAGCCGGTAGACCTCCTGCACACCGTTTAAGAGATACTTGGCAAGTTCGACCTCCCCCTTGACATTTAAAATATCTTGAGGATTCGGACTTCCGGCCGTCAAAAGCTCACCCGCCTTGACATAATCACCGTCATAGACGCTGATATGCCGCCCCCTCGGTATCAGGTATTCCTTTGCATCACCGGCGTCGACCGGGGTTACAGTGACCTTCTGCTTCCCCTTCTTTGTACTCTTTGAAATGGAAACAAACCCGTTTATCTCGGTTAACACCGAGGCCTCTTTCGGTTTCCTGATCTCAAAAAGTTCGGCTACGCGTGGAAGACCACCGGTAATATCCTTGGTTTTGGTTGTTTCCCGCGGAATCTTTCCAATGATGTCCCCGGCGCGAATATAATCGCCTTCTTCCACCATGAGGATGGTGTTGACCGGAAGGGCATACCTGGCAGGACTGCTACCCGGGACGGCTGCGGTCTTGCCGCTCTCATCCTTGATTGAAATGCGCGGTCTTACATCCAGCCCCTTGGCCTCGACAACCGTGAGGCTTGATTTTCCGGTCACCGGGTCAACTTTTTCCTGTAGCGTCTTTCCGATGAAAAGATCGCCGAACTTGACCTTCCCGGACACCGCCGTAATAATCGGGGTCGTAAAGGGATCCCAGGCGGCAAGAAGCTCTCCCGGCTTTATACGCTGTCCGTCTTTCACGAGAATTTGGGCTCCGTAAATTACCGGATATCGCTCAAGCTCACGACCGGTATCGGAAAGCACGGAAAACTCCCCGCCCCTGCGGTTCATTACGATGCACCGTTCGTTCACATTAACCGCAACGTCCATCTTGTTATATTTAACAATTCCTTCCACCCGGGCCTTGATGTCCGCCTGCTCCACCCGGCGGCTGGCTGTTCCACCGATATGAAAAGTTCTCATGGTGAGCTGAGTGCCGGGCTCCCCGATGGACTGCGCCGCGATAATCCCGACGGTCTGACCTATTTCCACAAAACCGCCATGGGCTAGATCCCGACCGTAACACATGGCGCAGACGCCACGGGCAGATCTGCAGGTCAGAACCGAACGTATCTTGACCGAGGTCACGCCGGAATGGCTGACAATATCCACTGCGGCCTCGTCCAGTTCGTCCCCGGCGTGGGCGAGAACAGCATCGGTAAAGGGGTCGAGAATATCTTCTAAGGCAATACGCCCGAGTATCCTTTCCTCCAGGGGTTCGATCACCTCTCCACCCTCAAGCAGAGCCTGTACCTCTATCCCCATGACGGTTCCACAGTCATGCTCGTTGATGGTGCAATCCTGAGCCACGTCGGCGAGCCGCCGGGTCAGATAACCGGAATTCGCCGTCTTCAATGCCGTGTCGGCAAGCCCTTTTCGGGCGCCATGTGTGGATATAAAGTATTGGAGGACCGAAAGCCCTTCGCGGAAATTGGCTGTAATCGGCGTTTCGATGATTTCACCCGACGGCTTTGCCATGAGTCCGCGCATGCCGGCGAGCTGCCTCATCTGGTCCTTGCTCCCCCTTGCCCCTGAATCAGCCATCATGAAAATGGGGTTGATGCTCCCGCTCTTGACACCGTCAGGTCCAAAGAGCCTTTTATCGTCAATAAGCTCGTCCGCCGAGCGGACGGTGTCTTCGTTTCCAAAGGGCTGTTCCATGGCCTCCATCATCTTGTCGGCAACCAGGTCGGTGGCTTTCGCCCATATATCTACCACCTTATTGTATTTTTCACCCTGGGTAATCAACCCCTCTGTGTACTGCCGGTAGATTTCTGTGACTTCCTTTTCCGCAGAATTTAATATATCCCATTTGCCGTCCGGAATGATCATGGCATCGATTGAAATCGAAAGGCCGCCGGCGGTTGAATTAGCGTATCCGATATCCTTGAGCCGGTCCGCGAGAATAACCGTGGCCTTGGGTCCCTTGTGCCGGTACGTGTAATCGACGAGTTCTCTCAATCCTTTTTTGTTTAAGACTTTGTTTACCATGTCAAAGGATATCTCGGGCCGCCGTTCAATTACCTGAAATAAATGATACGCCCCCCCGGAACTTATAACGGGGCTGACCTCCTTGTCCCGCAGGTTAAAGACCCCGTCGGCAACCGCGTCTTCAACCCGGTAAATATCGATGAATTCATCTTTTGAAAGAAGCCCTATATTTCCTTTATACATCTTATCAAAGGCTTTTGAATGAGTTCCCACAAGCGCCCTGAAACCTTTACCTTTGGCCAGTTCTTTTAAAACCTGTCCGGCGTCCGCTTCCTCTTCAACCATTATATGCCTGAGGATATAACTGTCACCCTTGGGAATGATCTCCCACAATAGTATGCGACCCACGGCCGTATCGACTATCCGGCCGTTTATCCTGACCTTCACTCTGGCATGGATATCAACCGCTCCGGCATCGTAGGCGGCCCGAACTTCCTCGGGATCCGAAAACTTCATACCGTCGCCCCTGACGCCCGGCAATCCCAGGGTCATGTAATAAATACCGAGCACGATATCCTGAGTCGGCACGATGATGGGGCTTCCGTTGGCCGGGGAAAGGATGTTGTTGGACGCAAGCATCAAAATACGGGCTTCGATGCGTGCTTCCAGCGACAGGGGTATATGAACCGCCATCTGGTCACCGTCAAAATCCGCGTTAAAGGCCGTGCAAACCAGGGGATGGAGCTGAAGGGCCTTACCCTCGATAAGTACGGGCTCGAAAGCCTGAATCCCGAGGCGATGGAGCGTAGGCGCACGGTTTAAGAGCACCGGGTATTCCTTTACCACCTCATCCAATGTGTCCCAGACGTCTTCACCCCTTTTTTCCACCCATTTTTTAGCGCTCTTGACGGTGGAGACAATTCCTTTTCTCTCGAGCCGGTTGAAGATAAATGGCTTAAAAAGTTCCAGTGCCATTTCCTTGGGGATGCCGCATTGATGGAGCCGCAAATCGGGCCCTATGGTGATAACGCTTCGGCCGGAATAATCGACACGCTTGCCGAGGAGATTTTGTCGGAATCGGCCTTGTTTCCCTTTCAGGGTTTCACTCAATGATTTCAGGGGTCTTTTATTGGTCCCGGTGACAACCCTTCCCTGGCGGCCGTTGTCGATAAGGACATCTACAGCCTCCTGGAGCATCCGTTTTTCATTACGGACGATGATGTCCGGTGCATTAAGGTCCATAAGACGGGTCAACCGGTTGTTCCTGTTAATCACCCGCCGGTAAAGATCATTCAAATCAGAGGATGCGAATCGCCCGCCCTCAAGGGGGACTAAGGGCCTTAAATCGGGCGGCAATACCGGGACAACGTCGAAAACCATCCAGATGGGGTTTAAGCCTGATTTCCGAAATGAATCCACCACATGCAGCCGCTTTGCCAGCTTCTTGCGCTTGGCGTCCGAACCGGTGGCAAGGATTTCAACCCGCAATTCCTGATACAAAGTCTCTATGTCCACCTGTTCAAGGAGTTTCCTGATGGCCTCGGCGCCGATGCCAGCCTCGAATTTTTTCCCGTAAATGCCCCGCGCCTCATGGTACTTTTCCTCGGACAAAAGCTGAAGTTTTTCAAGGCCGGTATCCTTTGGATCGATAACAATATAATTATCGAAATAAAGTACCTTTTCAAGGCCCTTCAACGTGAGATCAAGGAGATTTCCAATCTTGCTGGGCAGGCTCCGCAAATACCAGATATGGGTGACCGGGGCCGCGAGGTTGATATGGGCCATCCGCTCCCGCCTTACCTTGGACTGGATAACCTCGACCCCGCATTTCTCGCAGATAACCCCGCGGTGCTTCATTCTCTTGTATTTACCGCAATTACACTCGTAGTCCTTGATCGGGCCGAATATCTTGGCGCAGAACAGCCCATCCCGCTCCGGTTTGAATGTGCGGTAATTTATGGTTTCAGGTTTCTTTATCACGCCGTGGGACCAGCTCCGGATCTGCTCCGGCGATGCCAGGGCTATCTGAACCCCTTTATAACGATTCGGATTCTTCGGTTTGGTGAAGAAATCGTAGATCGTTTCCAATATCTTCTCCTTATGCGCTTGTGCGGATCAAATAAGACAGACTCGTAAAAAGTCCGTCAATCCTGTTAGGATGGCATCGTTGCAAGTTCCATATACAAGGCGTAGTGGTGTCGCAAAAGCGGAGGTATACATATAGTATTCCGAGCATTTCGCGACCCGCTACAACACAGTAGATGGGACTTTCCACGACGCCATCACTTTTGGTCTTTCTCTATCAGGTTGACATCAAGCCCCAGACCCTGCAGTTCCTTTGTAAGGACCCTGAAGGATTCCGGCAGGCCGGGCTCAAACACATTCTGGCCCTTGACTATTTTCTCGTACATGCGGGTACGCCCCGCCATGTCGTCGGATTTAACCGTTATAAACTCCTGGAGGGCATAAGCCGCACCATATGCCTCGATGGCCCATACTTCCATTTCCCCGAGTCTCTGGCCGCCAAACTGTGCCTTGCCGCCCAGCGGCTGCTGGGTCACCAGTGAATACGGGCCGATGGAGCGGGCATGGAGCTTGTCGGCAACAAGATGATGCAATTTGAGCATATACATGGTGCCGACAGTTACCTTTCCGTCAAAAGGCTGGCCCGTGCGACCGTCAAAAAGGGTGGCCTGGCCGGTGGGGCTGACACCCGCCTCGGAAAGCAGGGATTTTATCTCCTCCTCTTCGGCGCCGTCAAATACCGGGGTCGCCATCACGACACCATCTTTATAAAATTGTGCAAAATCAATGAGTTGTTCATCGCTCATATCGTCAATCTTTTTTTCTTCATCCCGGCCGGCAAATATATTTTTGAATTTCTTTCTTAAGCCGTCTTTTTTAAGGGATTCCAGAATGACCGTTATCTGGTCCCCGAGACACCTGGCGGCCCGGCCCAGATGTATCTCCAGAATCTGGCCTACGTTCATACGTGACGGCACGCCCAGGGGATTTAAAACCATATCGACCGTGCGGCCGTCCTCAAAGTACGGGAGATCCTCTTCCGGGAGGACCCTTGAAACAACACCCTTGTTTCCGTGGCGACCGGCCATCTTGTCACCCACGGAAAGGGTCCGTTTCATGGCGACATAAACCTTAATCATCTTAATCACACCGGGCGGCAGGTCATCCCCGCGCTCTATTGCGCTTACCTGCGTCTCAAAATCGCTTTTGGCATGCTCCGACTGCTCCTTGAAACGTACGATGACTCCGGCCACCCGTTCTTCGGCTTTTGTATCCTTAAGGACGATTCCCTCAAACCGACTCACGGGAATCGCCGGCAATGTCTTTTTGTCCATGCGCGTACTCTTGCGGATAAGGATCTTTTTCCCATCCATAAGGCTTTGTGCGCACTCTTTTCCGGAAAGAAGCGAGACAATCTCGTTTTTCGCCATCTCCTCTATGATCGCAAGTTCGTCGTCCCGGTCCTTTTCAAGCGCCGATATCTCATCGTCCTCAATGGAACGGGACCGATCGTCTTTTTCAATTCCCCGCCTGGCGAATACCTTGGCGTCTATGACTATTCCCCTTACACCCGGCGGAACCCGCAACGAGGTATCCTTGACGTCACCCGCCTTTTCACCGAAAATAGCCTGAAGCAATTTCTCCTCGGGGGAAAGCTGTGATTCTCCCTTGGGCGTGACCTTGCCCACGAGAATATCCCCGGGTACGACTTCCGCACCAAGGCGTATTATACCGCTTTCATCCAGATCCTTGAGCGCCTCGTCACCGACATTCGGGATATCCCGGGTGATCTCTTCACGACCGAGCTTGGTGTCCCTTGCCAGAACTTCAAACTCTTCTATATGGATAGAGGTAAAAACGCCGTCCTTGACAAGACGATCGCTTACAAGAATCGAATCCTCGAAATTGTATCCTCCCCATGGCATGAAGGCCACTGTCACATTCTTGCCAAGGGCGAGCTCACCCTTTTCAGTGGCGGGTCCGTCGGCGATTATTTCTCCGGCTTGCACCAATTCGCCCTTTTTCACGATGGGCCGGTGGTTGAAGCATGTATTCTGATTTGAACGGACGAACTTGGAAAGATTATAGATGGTAACGTCCTTTTCACGGGAATTATCCGACGGGTCGTGGCGCAGAACGATTCTCGACGCATCGACATCCACCACGCGACCATCACGCTTTGCAACTACGGTTACACCCGAGTCCCTTGCGACAATGCCCTCGATACCGGTCCCCACAAGGGGAGCTTCCGGCTGGAGAAGCGGCACGGCCTGCCTCATCATGTTGGAGCCCATAAGCGCACGGTTGGCATCATCGTTTTCAAGAAACGGAATAAGGGACGCCGAAATACTCACCAATTGATTGGGCGACACGTCCATGTATTCGATCTTGTCATGCTCCACCATCATGAACTCGCCATTGACACGGGAGGTCACCAGGGGATTCACAAACCGGTTGTTCTTATCCATTGGCGCATTGGCCTGTGCAATGGGATGCGTCTGCTCCTCGAATGCGGAAAGCGTGTTGATTTCATCGGTCACTATCCCGTTTTTAACCACCCTGTAAGGGGTTTCAATAAAACCGAAGCCGTTGACGCGCGCATAGGTGCACAACGATACGATGAGACCGATATTCGGCCCTTCCGGGGTTTCAATGGGACAAATCCGACCATAATGAGAAGGATGTACATCGCGGACCTCGAATCCGGCCCTGTCCCGTGTGAGCCCACCGGGGCCCAGAGCGGAAAGCCTTCGTTTATGCGTGGTTTCGGACAATGGGTTGGTCTGATCCAGAAACTGCGAGAGCTGGGAAGTCCCGAAAAATTCCTTTACAACCGCCGATACGGGTTTGGGGTTCACGAGGTCGTTGGGCATCATGGCATCGACCTCCTGCATGCTCATCCTCTCCTTTATGGCGCGCTCCATGCGCACCAGCCCGATACGATACTGGTTTTCAAGGAGTTCGCCGACCGCGCGTACCCGCCGATTGCCAAGATGGTCGATATCATCCACCGCACCCTGTGTATCTCGCAGCTCAACAAGCATCTTTGCGGTAAGAAGTATATCCTCCTTGCGCAATGTCCTTAAATATATGGGTGATTTAATCTTAAGTCGATGGTTAATCTTTACCCGTCCAACACCGGACAGGTCGTAATAAGCCGAACGGAAAAAGAGATGATCAACGAATTCAAGGGCGACTTCCGGCGTAACCGGATTACCGGGACGCAGCCGGCGGTAAATATCCACAAGGGCTTCTTCCTGGGTGCTCACCTTGTCGAGCATCAATGTCTTATGGATGGAATCACTGGCAAACTGCCCCCCCATCACGAGGATTTCCACGCACCCGACACCTGCGGTCCTGAGCTGTTCCACCATATCCTTGTCGATATCGCTGTTTGCAGGCGCTATTATATCTCCGGTCTCAGGATCAAGGACATCGGCCGCCAGCACCCTTTCACACACATCTTCTTCCTGGACAGGTACAAAGCGGATGCCCGCAGATTCAATCTGCCGAATCGCCTTCTTGTTATAGGCCCGCCCTTTTTTCAAAAGCACTTTCCCGGTTTCGGGATCGACGATGTCCTCACCGGTCTTATGGCCCTTGAGAAAATCCGGATTTAATTCTCTGAAAAAACAGCCTGAACGTATTTGAATCTTTTCGGTTTCGTAAAAATAGGAGAGTATATCGACGTCCGTATACCCGAACACCTTGAACAATAATGTTACCGGAAACTTTCGCCTTCTGTCTATGCGGATATGAACGATATCCTTTGGATCGATTTCCATGTCAATCCAGGAACCCCGAACAGGGATGATGCGCGCCGTATATATAACTCTTCCGCTGGAATGGGTTTTGCCCTTATCATGGTTGAAGAACACCCCGGATGACCTGTGGAGCTGACTCACAACGGTCCGCTCCGTCCCGTTGACGATGAAGGTGCCTCGCTCGGTCATTAAGGGAATCGTACCGAAATAAATTTCCTGTTCCTTGATGTCCCTGATATTGGTGACCCCTGAATCCTTGTCAATATCGTATACAACAAGGCGGACACGGATCTTAACGGAAATATCATAGGTCATTCCGCGGTTTATGCATTCATTGACGGAGTGTTTGACTTCCCCGAACCGGTAGGAAACAAACTCCAGCGATGCAGTCCCGGTGAAATCCTTGATGGGAAATACCGACTTGAAGACCGACTGCAAACCACTATCTTCCCGATCATGCGGCGGTATGCCCATCTGCAGGAATCGCTGGTAGGAATCCCGCTGCATTCCCATAAGATCGGGGATTCCGACAATCGATCTGATTCGACCGAAACTCTTTCTGAACCGTCTGTATTTAGGCGGGTTACCTGTCATGGCGTCTCCGAAAAAAGACTTGAAAAATAAAATGAAAAGCGGTTGCCGGAGGACTTCCGGCACCGTTTTTCATCATTGACGACTTCTTAAAAAGTCCGTCTGCGGCGTTGCGCTTCGCCGTGAAAATGCTCAACGTACAAAAAGTACGCTTCCGCCTTTCCCGGCTCGCGCGCCTTGCATATAAAACTTTTTACGAAGCCGTTACTCTCTGAGGTACGGGCAATAAAGGCGTCTGAATCACACACAGAGAACTGTAGCACTACTTGATCTCCACGGTTGCTCCAACACCCTCAAGCTTTTCCTTGATCTTCTCGGCCTCGTCCTTTACAATTCCTTCCTTGACCGCCTTGGGTGATTCCTCCACAAGGGTTTTGGCCTCTTTTAAGCCGAGTCCCGTAATTGCGCGGACTTCCTTGATGACCTGAATCTTCTTGTCCCCGAACGATATAAGAACGACATCGAACTCAGTCTGCTCTTCCGCCGCAGCAGCACCGGCATCACCGCCGGCCATGGGCATTCCCGCCATAGCAACCGGCGCAGCGGCTGAAACACCGAATTTATCCTCGAGCTCCTTTACGAGTTCCGAAAGCTCCAGAACAGACATGTTTGCGATAAACTCAATTACATCTTCTTTTGTAACATCAGCCATGGTTGTATCCTCCAGCATATATTAAATTTTGGTATTTTTTTGTAACGGTTGATGGAAAAAATGCACGGCCGTCAAGCCGCTTCCTTTTGATCCCTGATGGCCGTAAGTGCGTACAGCAGCCGCTCCGGAACATTGCTCAAAGCGCGTACCAGCGCCGTAGGCACGCCGTTCATGGTGGAAAGCACCTGTGAAAGGAGCACTTCGCGGGACGGCAGGGCAGCAAGACTCTTTATTGAATCAATATCCAGTACCCTGCCCGGCGGCATAACGCCGGCCTTGATTCCAAGCTTGTCATTTTCCTTGGCAAAATCACTTAATATCTTTGCCGGCGTCACCGGATCATCGTAACTCATCGCAACCGCGCTCGGTCCGATAAAATATTCATCCACCATAGCTACGGCAGTATCTTTGGCGGCCCGGATAAGCAGCGTATTCTTGACCACCTTAAATTCCACTCCGGCTTGCGAAAGCCGTCTCCTGAGACCAACAATCTTAGGAACGTTCAATCCTTTACAATCGACTATAATGACTATTTTAGCCTCTGTAAATTTATCGTGCAGTGCGGAAACGACTTCCTTTTTCTGAGCAAGATTAAGCATGTATCACACACCCCCTTTCATAACCTGTAAAAACCAGGGCTGACGCTCATGTTCCGCCTCGGCAGGCCGGAAATACTCCGATTATCCGCAACATTGCATACAATGCCTGGCGGACCTGCGGTCTTTGACAGATGTATTTTAAAACTTCAATTACGCCCAAAACTGAAATTGAGTAAATCAGCGATTTACGTTCTACTTCAGGATTTCCTTGACATCGGCGGGATCAACCTTGAATCCCGGCCCCATGGTGGTTGAAACCGTAATGCTTTTGATATATGTGCCCTTGCTTGAAGCC
Source organism: Deltaproteobacteria bacterium (assembly GCA_013151835.1). GTDB lineage: Bacteria > Desulfobacterota > Desulfobacteria > Desulfobacterales > Desulfosalsimonadaceae > JAADHK01. The sequence goes on along the minus strand of JAADHK010000141.1, from coordinate 26,787 downwards.
GGTTTCTGACGGACAACCACGTCAATAAACGCCCTGACATTACCCATCAACTTGTCCGGCCCAAAGGAAACCTTTCCCATGGGAGCGTGAAGAATTCCGGACTTGTCAACACGGAAATCAATCTTACCGGCCTTTAACTCATTGACCGCCCTTGCCACATCAAAGGTAACGGTGCCGGTCTTGGCGTTGGGCATAAGTCCGCGGGGACCGAGAACGCGTCCGATCTTGCCCACCTGGCCCATGACATCGGGAGTGGCTACGGCCTTATCAAAATCAAACCACCCACCCTTTATCTTCTCAATCAGTTCATCATTGCCGACAAAATCAGCTCCCGCATCGGCGGCTTCCGTTTCCTTTTCACCCTTTGCAAAAACCAGCACCCGAACTTCCTTGCCCAGTCCATTCGGGAGAAGGAGAGTGCCTCGCACCATCTGATCGGCATGACGTGGATCAACACCCAGCTTGACCGCGATGTCGACTGTTTCATCGAATTTTACAAAAGATGAATCAACGGCTTCCTGCACGGCCTGATTAAACGCATACTTCTGCCGGGAATCGACCTTTGATTTCGCATCCGTGTATTTTTTGCCTCGCTTCCGCATCGTCTTTACCTTACTCCTTATTGACGTTACTCTACTTCAAGCCCCATGCTTCTAGCCGTACCGGCGATAATCCTGGACGCATTCTCAATGTCCCCGGCATTTAAATCCGGCTCCTTGAGCCTGGCGATCTCCTGGACCTGTGCCCAGGTGACCTTGCCGACCTTTTCCGCCTTCGGACTTCCCGAACCCTTTGCGATACCGGCTGCTTTTTTCAGCAGGATCGCTGCGGGCGGCGTTTTGGTTATGAACGTAAAAGACTTGTCCTTAAAAATGGTGATAACGACCGGGATAATCATACCGTCCTCATTCGCGGTCCGGGCATTAAACGCCTTACAAAAATCCATAATATTTACGCCGTGCTGCCCCAGTGCCGGTCCGATAGGCGGTGAGGGATTCGCCTTTCCGGCCGCCACCTGAAGCTTAACCAGCGCGATTACTTTTTTAGCCATATTCTTATAGCTCCTGTATGTTTTTTACGGCACCATCAATTTTTTGATACCTGGACAAAATCAAGCTCCACCGGCGTTGCCCGGCCGAAAATGCTGACCAGGACCTTGAGTTTCCCTTTTTCGGGATTCACGTCCTCGACCGTGCCGTTAAAGCTGTTGAAGGGACCGTCAATAACACGAACATCATCACCGATATCAAAGAAAAACTTGGGCTTTGGCTTGGACTTTCCGGCCTCCATCCTCATTAATATTTTTTCGGCTTCCGAGTCAGTTATGGGGACCGGCCGATCCCTTCCTCCAAGAAAACCGGTCACCTTGGCCGTATTTTTCACAAGATGCCAGCTCTCCTCATCCAAATCCAACTGAATCAGGATATACCCGGGATAAAACTTCCGGTTCGAGGTCTTACGCTTCCCCTTGACCAGTTCCACCACCTGTTCCGTAGGCACAACCACGTTACCAAATTTCTCCGGATGCCCGCTGGCCTCAATCCGCTCTTCAAGGTTTATTTTCACCTTGTTCTCAAAGCCGGAATACACATGGAGGATATACCATTTCAGCGCCACGTCGTATCGCTCCTTTACGACCTAAATAATGATTCGAATCAGACTTGACAACCCGATGTCAATAAAGCCGAGAAAAACCGCTATCACAAAAACAAACACGATTACGACAACCGTGGTGCCAACCGTCTCCTTTTTCGAAGGCCAGGTGACCTTGAGGAGTTCGACTTTGACTTCGCGTAAAAACTGAATCCATGTGCCGAAATACCTCTCCACGAGCTTCATCAGCGCGGACGGCTCTCCCCCGGCCCGGGCCGCAGTGGAAAGAATCTTCTGTTTTTTCCCCATGGGTCCGGCTTTCAGGGATTTGTTCCCGTCAATGGCCTCGGCGTCATCCGACGCTGCGACCTCATTCCCGAGCCGAGTTTTTCCCGAATCAATTCGCTTCTTTTTGGAAATCGTTTTTCTCTTCTGCAAACGCGCCATTTCGGCTCCTAATGTATTGAACGCTCAAAATTGCCAATAACGAAAAGATATTGAATCCGGAATCGCAATTTTTAAGCTTTCCACTGCCAACTTTTGTGGCAGGCCCAGATTTTGTGGCAGGCCAGGAGGGATTTGAACCCCCAACCCCCGGATTTGGAGTCCGACGCTCTGCCGTTAGAGCTACTGGCCTGTATTAAAAAAAATGCATCTATTTTATTTCTCGATGCGGGGTATGTATCCTGCAGAATCTGCAGTACTTTTTGAATTCCAGGCGGTCCGGCGTCGTCTGCTTGTTCTTCGTGGTCGAATAGTTCCGCCGTTTACATTCCTTGCACGCAAGGGTAACTTTTACTCTCACTTCTCTACTCCAGTCTCTTGTTTACTCTATGATTTCACTGACAACGCCGGCGCCGACCGTACGGCCGCCTTCGCGGATCGCGAACCGAAGTTCCTTCTCCATGGCGATGGGGGTGATCAAATTGGCTTCCACGGTAACATTGTCGCCGGGCATGACCATTTCCACGCCTTCAGGCAGGGTCACGATACCGGTAACGTCCGTTGTCCGGAAATAGAACTGGGGACGGTAACCGGAGAAGAACGGCGTGTGACGCCCGCCTTCATCCTTGCTCAGCACATAAACCTCGGCCTTGAACTTCGTATGCGGTGTGATCGATCCGGGAGCGGCAACAACCTGACCGCGCTCGACTTCGTCACGCTTTGTTCCGCGAAGCAGAAGGCCCACATTATCTCCGGCCCGGCCTTCGTCCAGAAGTTTGCGGAACATCTCGACCCCTGTGCAAACAGTATTTGCGGTCGGGGTGATTCCAACGAGTTCGACCTTATCGTTCACGTGGATTATACCGCGGTCCACGCGACCCGTGACAACCGTTCCACGACCCGAGATGGAAAAAACATCCTCGATGGGCATGAGAAAAGGCTTGTCAATATCGCGCTTGGGCTCGGGAATATAAGAGTCGACGGCGTCCAGAAGCTCGAAAACACACTTGGCCGCTTCAGAGTCGGGATCATCGCTCTCAAGGGCCTTGAGCGCGCTCCCCTTTATAATAGGCGTGTCGTCGCCGGGAAAATCGTAGGAGCTCAAAAGCTCGCGCAATTCAAGTTCCACAAGCTCGATCAGCTCTTCGTCGTCCACCATATCGCATTTGTTCAAAAAAACCACGATACGGGGAACTCCCACCTGACGGGCCAGAAGAATATGCTCCCGGGTCTGGGGCATGGGACCGTCGTCGGCGCCCACCACGAGGATGGCGCCGTCCATCTGTGCCGCTCCCGTGATCATGTTTTTGATATAATCGGCATGTCCCGGACAGTCCACGTGGGCGTAATGACGGGTGGCTGTCTCGTATTCCACATGCGCCGTGGCGATTGTGATTCCACGGGCCTTTTCCTCGGGAGCCTTGTCGATCTTGTCGAACGGAATAAATTCCGCCATTCCCTTCAGACCGCAGTGTTTTGTGATCGCTGCCGTCAGGGTCTTCCCGTGATCGATGTGCCCGATCGTTCCCACGTTTACATGCGGCTTGGTCCGCTCAAACTTTTTCTTTGACATTGTAATCGTCCTCCCCGTGTTTTGGTAGCATCCTGTATTCTATCAACCCGGTTTCTGCATTGTACAAATGGAGCCCACGACCGGAATTGAACCGGTGAACCTCTTCCTTACCAAGGAAGCGCTCTACCTGCTGAGCTACGTGGGCACAAAAAATATCTGGAGCGGGAGACGAGACTCGAACTCGCGACATTCAGCTTGGAAGGCTGAAGCTCTACCAACTGAGCTACTCCCGCCCGGTCCTGCCACCTGCCTGATCACGCAAAAATCCAAAACCGCCGATTATACTTCAGGCAGATTCAAATATAACCATTTTATAGGATTTGGAATTTATAGCCGTGTAGTTTATAGCAATTCCCGTCCCGCAGGAATCTCCTACATCAAACCTCCGGTTTTACGATGGTGGTGGGGGGAGGATTCGAACCTCCGAAGGCTTCGCCGGCAGATTTACAGTCTGCTCCCTTTGGCCGCTCGGGAACCCCACCAGATTTTATGTCGCCAGAGCAATGGATACAAACACGAGTCTTTAAAAACCCATGGGAAAAGCCCTGAAGCATATTTTCTAAAGCATCCGGTCTGGAGCCAGCGGAGGGACTCGAACCCCCGACCCACTGATTACAAATCAGTAGCTCTACCAGCTGAGCTACGCTGGCCTCTTAGTGTATCCAAGTAGTTCCCATAAAGTCGTCCTTATTAACAAATGAAAAATCGTATTTCAAGTTAAATTTCATTTTTTTTGAAAATATATCCATTACAGCGAAAAAAATCGAATCGGCTCACGAATCTCCACGCCAGGGAGGGGCTTACACCCCGGAAACCGGATACAATGCGAAACAGCCGGAAAGTCTTGACACCCATGGGCGCTTAGGCTATTTTAAGGCAATTATTTATGCTGAATTTTAATTTATTTAACAATAAATCAGGTAGTTATACTAAAAATAGATGAAAATAATTTCACTTGAAATAAAGGGAGCAGCGATTGTTTTTTTCGGCCTGTTGCTCGGCCTGACGTTCCTCTTTTCCGGATGTGCGGCCTTAAACGGCCGTCCTGACGCAACTGCGCCTTTACCCGGCATGAAGAGTCGTGCTTCCCAACCCGTGGATTCCAATACCCGGTTGGCCCCGGTCTCCCTTCCCCCTTCATCTGAAGAGATCGAATTTCTGCCACTGATCCCCCTGGAGGAGGCCACCGCCGAAACCGGAACCCCGGATACAAGCGCCACGGAGACCGTCACCCGGGCCGAGGATGCCGTTGAAAGCGCTCCGGAAAGCACAGGCGGCATGTATATACAGTCCAAGTTCGACAAATCCCTGGAGTTTTACCAGTCATCACAGGATTTCTGGCAAAAGGGCGACATGGACAACGCGCTTGATTCCCTTGACAAAGCATATGCACTCATAACCGATGCGAATACGTCAGACGACCCGAAATACATCCAGCAGAAAGACGATCTCAGGTTCATGATTTCCAAGCGGATACTGGAAATTTACGCATCCCGCTACACCACCGTGAAGGGGAACCATAATGCCATACCCCTTGTGGAAAACTCCCATGTCGAAAAAGAACTGAAAGCACTTACCGAAGGGAACAGCCGCAAGTTTTTCATCAATTCATACAAACGATCCGGCCGCTACCGTCCTTTTATATTAGAAGAACTGAAAAAGGCAGGCCTGCCGCCGGAGCTTTCCTGGCTCCCTCTGATCGAAAGCGGATTTAAAATCCGGGCGCTATCCAACGCACGCGCCCTCGGTCTCTGGCAGTTCATTGCATCAACCGGTTACAAATACGGTCTCAAGCGGGACCGGTACGTTGACGAGCGGCTCGACCCCTACAAGGCGACAAAGGCGGCCATCGAATATTTAAAGGAACTCCATGAGATTTTCGGGGATTGGGAAACCGTTCTTGCGGCATATAATTGCGGCGAAGGCCGGGTTCTCAGGGTCATCCGAAATCAAAACGTCAATTATCTGGATGATTTCTGGGATCTCTACCAACGGCTCCCCTATGAGACAGCAAGATATGTCCCCAAATTTCTGGCCACGCTCCAGATCGTAAAGAATCTTGACAAATACGGAATGGCGGATATAGAAGTCGATCCCGCGATAACTTTTGCCGAGGTCAAGCTCGACCGGCAGGCATCGATCAAGGACATTGCCAAAACCTGCGGGATCAATGAACAAAAATTGCTCGACTTAAACCCCGAGCTGCGGTACAAGGTGCTGCCGAACCATGAATACATGCTCAAACTGCCGCCGGAATCACAGGCTATAGTGCTGGCCAAAATCGACAAGATACCAGAATATTATCAGAGCCCCAACAACATCGTCTACCACAGGGTCCGGCCCGGCGAAACCCTTTCGACCATCGCGCGACGGTATCACACAACGTCGCGCAAAATCGCATGGTACAATAATATTTTCCGTAAAAACTATATTGTTGCGGGTCAGTTATTGAAAATTCCCCAAACCGGTGTTTTTGCGGCAAGAGGCAAAATCGCCCTGCCCCCGAAAATCAGTACATACCGGGTCCGCCGGGGCGACTCCCTATGGGTGCTGGCAAAACGCTACCAGACGACTACCGGGCGGATAAAAAAGTTAAACAACCTGAAGTCCGTAAACCTGCACATCGGGCAGAAGCTCCTCATACCGGGCCGCAACAGCCAACGCCTCAATATTTACCGTGTGAAGCAGGGCGATTCCCCGTTTACAATTGCAAAGAAACATAATATGGATTTAGACCGCCTGCTCCGACTCAATCATCTGTCCAATAAGAGCCGTATTTATCCCGGCCAGACTCTTTTCGTGGAATAACGCGACCTATCATCGCCCCCGTAGCTCAGTGGATAGAGCAATGGATTCCTAATCCATGCGCCGCAGGTCCGATTCCTGCCGGGGGCACCAATATCAGTGACTTATGGAACTTCTAACTCCCGAAAACATCGCTGCGTTGCTTACCCTGACCGGCCTTGAGCTTGTGCTCGGCATCGACAACATCGTGTTTATCATAGTGGTCACCTCAAGGGTGGAAGAACGGCGGCAGCGATCGGCGCGAAGGCTGGGGATCGGGCTTGCCATGATCAGCCGGATTGCGCTGCTTCTGGTGCTTGCCTGGATATTAAAGCTTACAGTCCCGCTTTTCACGATTTTAGGGCACACAGTGTCGGGCAAGGATATCGTTCTGGTGGGAGGGGGGCTCTTTTTACTGGGCAAGGCCACGGCCGAGATTCATGAAAGGGTCGAGGGCGCAAAAAAAGAATCGACAAACGACTTTGCCGGAATTACATTTACTTCCGCCGTGGTCCAGATAATGATATTAGACATCGTCTTTTCACTAGACAGCGTCATCACCGCCATTGGCATGGCCCAACACCTATGGATCATGATCATCGCCATTGTCGTATCCGTTATACTGATGCTCGTGTTTACCAACGCGGTCAGCCGTTTTGTCATGGAGCATCCCACGATCCAGATGCTGGCATTCTCGTTTCTGATCCTCGTGGGCATATTCCTCATCGCCGAGGGATTCGGCCGCCATATCAACAGGGGCTACATCTATTTTGCCATGGCCTTTTCCCTATGTGTTGAAATGTTAAACCTTCGCATACAAAAACCATCACGGGAGGACAAATCATGAAAATCCTGATTCTTTATTATTCCAAGGGCGGAAATACCAAAAAAATGGCCGAGGCCATAGGCCGGGGTGTTTTGTCGGTGGAAGGGGCGGAGCCGATCTTAAGGTCCGCCACGGATGTGACAAAAAATGATTTTCTTGAGGCTTCGGGCGTTATCGCGGGCTCACCCGTGTATTTCGGAGTCATGGCCGCCGGGCTTAAAAAGGTATTCGACGATTTCGTGGGAACGCGCAAGAAGATGGAGGGAAAGATCGGCGCCGCCTTTGCCACTTCCGGTGACCCCACGGGCGGAAAGGAGACCACCATGATGTCGATCATATGCTGCATGCTTATTTACGGCATGATCATCGTCGGTGATCCAATGTCAGCCACCGGTCATTACGGCACGGCCTGCGTGGGCGCGCCCGATACCGACGCTGTCGCCAATGCGGAAAAACTGGGCGAACGGGTGGCAACGGTGGCTAAAAAGATGTTTGCGTAGGATGTAGAGTCGACATCTATAATTACGCAGCCTCACCCTCGTGTTGTCACACAAAAGCTGTACGAATCGCTCGTTTAAGAACACGACCGACAACTTCGTTAAAGGCTGATTATCCCGCGCACGGTATTTTTGCGGAGCCGTCATTCTTCACCCCTGCGTCTCCCCTTAGTCCCCATGGGATACCCCTTCAAGACCCAGAGCCCCCGTTTTCGGTTCATGGCGAAAAGCCGGTCCATGCGGGCTTTGTCCATAAGGTCCGGCCGGCTGTTATTCCAGATCTTGTACACGCCGGAAAGATCGATTTCCTTTAAAAGCCTGTGGAGAAAGCCGGGGACGAAACAAAGATTAATATACGACTGGAAATCGAGGATACCCGGCCTTCCGTTGTCCATAAACAGAATATTGCGTCGGTTGCGCAGGTCAAGATGAACCAGCCCCCTTGCATGCATTTCAAGCACCAGGGATTCGAAGGAAAGGAAAAATTCGCGCGTCAGGACATCAGGTGAAATATCCCGAAGGGTCTTTCCGGGCATGAACCTGTAGGCCACTGCGTACCGGTCAACCAGAAAGGGTTGTGCCGGTATCCCGTCCAGTCCGGCCAGTCGCAAAAAAGCATTAAACTCCCGCCGGACCATCCATACGCCCCAGGTGTTTTTTATCGGGTCCGGGCAGGCGGAAAAATCCTTGACCACCCAGTGGCTTCCGGCCACACGGCACAACATGAGGTCGGCATTTGCCCATCTTCCCCGGGCCAGAAATTTTGTCTGACCACGGACAATCCCGGCCCGTGTAAAGGGCCTGTTTTTATGCATCGTCACCAGCCTCCGATAAATGCGTCCCCGGCAACATTAAGGACGCTTCTGAAATTTTTTCGGCCACAAACTCCGCAAACCGCATGGCCGACTCCCCTGGAAACGAAATTTCCACGTCGATCACAGCCACTGGAATTTCCCCTGGGATACGGCCTGCGGCCCGCACGTAATCCTTGCGGGTCGTGACAATATAATCGGCCGATTTTTCCCGGGCTGTTTGCGATATCCGCAAAAGCTCGCCGTCCGTGTATGGATGATGGTCGGAAAAGGTAACAAACCCGGCCAGGCTTCCCGACACATCCTTGATGGTTCGCAAAAACTCATCATTTTGAGCGATCCCTGAAAATCCGAATACCCGGGCTGTCCGCAAAACATCAAGGCGCTGTGCCTTGTTTCGCTCCTCAATCCCGGCAAAAAGCGGGGCGCTACCCTTAAATATTCCGTAACATACCGGGACATGTGTTGAAACAAAAACCGATTTCCCGGGCGCACATGCTTTTGCTCGCACAATGGAGACCGGCGTATCCCCGGTCCGGGTAAGGATAAGCGCATCCGCACGCGATAAAGAAGAGACCGGCTCCCTGAGCATACCCCTGGGAATCAGGCGCATGTTTCCGAGAAATTTACGGTCGTCCGCCAGGACGAGATCCACATCCCGAAAAAGGCGCCGGTGCTGAAACCCGTCATCTAAAATAATCACGGATGGCGAAAACCTGGTTATTGCAACAGACCCGCTCCTGAACCTGTCCGCGCCGACCAGCACCGGAACTCCAAAAAGAGCGGACGCCATGAGATACGGCTCGTCCCCCGAGATATCCGGGCCGCATAACAGCCTGTTCCCGTCGCTGACAACGGCCCCGTGCTTCACGCCTTCCCCCCCGTAGCCACGGCTCACGATGACCGGCCGCAGACCCCGGTTACGCAACATTCGCGCAATATAAACAGTCATTGGCGTCTTGCCGGTACCGCCCGCGCTGATATTGCCCACCGAGATCACGGGACATGACAGCCTGTTTACCGGGAGCATGCGCCTGTCATAGAGGTTGTTTCTGAGCCGGATCAGTCCCCCGTAAATATATGACATCAGGGACAGCGCCCTTTCAGTCATGCCCCTGTCAGGCCCGGACGGGCCGTTCATGATCTTTTCAATATTTTGATAAAAAAGACCCATGGGCTACCTATTCAAGGCGCAATATGAGGATTGCTGCGGCGCAGAAAAAGAGAATATTCACAGTCCACGCCGCGATAACCGGCGGGAGTACGCCGCCGTAACCGAGCGAAAGGCAGAAGCTGTATGCCGACCAATAGATCGCGGCCATCACGATGCCGTACCCGAAGCTTGCGGCCATGCCGTCAACTGCCTTTCCGGCAAGCGATATGCCGGAGCCCATGAGGCACATAATAAGACAGACAAAGGGGAATGCTAACTTGGCATCAAGATCGACCCTGTAATGGGTGGCGTCATACCCATCGGCTTCCATGCGCCGGATGTAATTTCGAAGCGAGGCAAAACTCATCTCGTCCGTGTCTTTTACCACAGGTTTGAATTCATCGGGTAAAATATCAAGATATATCCTCTTTTGATCAAAAAACCCGGTTTTCCCTCCTTTGCCGGCATGGTCAAAACTCTGGACAAGGGCATTGGAAAAGACCCAGCCATTTTTCTCCCAGGTTGCGGACCTGGCGTCCACCCGGCGCACAAGGTTAAACGATGAATCAAAATCATAGAGTGTCACTCCGAGCAGGCTCCTGTCCGTCGGGCTCACATACTTGACATGCACAATGCCGTTTTTTTGCCTGATCCAGATATTATTTTGCATGGATTCGAGAGCGCGCTTTTGTTTTTTCTCGCCCATGGCTATCCGGTTGGCCCTGGCGGTCGTCACTGGCACGATGATCTCGGAAAACACGAAGAGAAACAGAGTTAAAACAATCCCGATGACGATTACCGGCCTGAGCAGGTAAAACGGGCTTACCCCTCCGCTTTTAAGGGCTATGATCTCGTTGTTTCTCCCCATGAGTCCGAATACTGAAAGAACCGCGAGCAGGATGCCCGCAGGCGTTATTTGGGAAATGATCAGGGGTATCTTGTATATAAAATAGAACACGATTTTTATGGGATCTATTTCACGCACCATGAACTTGTCTATGCGCGCAAAAAAATCCACACAAAGATAAAGAGTCACCACCGCGACTAAAACAAGCGCCAGGTATTTGAAAAAAAGCCTCGTGATATAACGATGGATAACCGTCATGGGAAATTTTTCTCCCCATCCGGCGGCCCGGATATGGAAAGGAGCCGGGAAAAGAATGCAAACGCCCGGGAAACTCCGTGGGCGAGTGATCCCGACAGATCCAGAGGGCGGTCGTTTGCCGTCCGGACCATGAGGTATATCCCAAGTCCGCCCATGATCAGGTCAGGCGCCCACATACCGACACCCGCAGAGCAGATCCCGGCCCCGGCCAGAGCCATGCCGCCTGAAATCAACATATAATAGATAAGGAAACATGAAAGTCCTATGCCGAGCCCGGCGGATTTCCTCGCGGTTACGGACTCTATGCCCAGAGGTACGGCCAGCAGGGCAAGGGCCATGCAGGCAAAAGGGATGGAAAATTTTCGGTGCAGTTCCATGAGCGCGGACAGCCCCTGCCTTGTGCCCGCCCCTTTTTTTGCGGCGCCCGCAAGCTCTGAAAGTCGCATCTCCTTTATTCCATGGGCCTTTTTTCGCATTCCGGAAATCATCTTTGAAATATCTATACGCATGTCACAGGTGCGAAACCCGATGGCGTGCGTGGTCTTTTTATCCAGCTCCACCTGGCTGATCATGCCGTTTTCAAGCCTTAATACAAAGGAGTCCTTGCCCGCATCCGGCAGGAAATATCCAGAGGGGGCCACCACCGTGCTGCTGATCCCGGCTTTCCTGGAATCTTCGATAAACACGCCCTCAAGTTCTCCGGATTTCCGGTCAATGGCCCTGACGAAAAACATCATATTCCCAAAATTGTCGTTAAAGGTGTTTTCCTTAAGCCCGATATTGAAATTGGAGCGTACAACCTCAACGGCCAGATTCTTATAGGCCGCCGAACCCGCCGGCATGCCGAATACGGCCAGGGCGCTTGTGAACACCATGGCAAAACCCGCGAAGGTCATGACCGGCCAAAGAAGGGACCATGGGCTTACGCCACCCGCTTTTAACGCGGTTATCTCGTTTGAGTCCGACATGTTTAAAAAAGTGAACAAAACACCCAGCATAACGGACATGGGGATGATAAAAACCAGAAAATAAGGGAGAGAATAGACAATCATCAAAAGAAACGGGGAAAAGCCGACCCTGTAATTCACGATCAAATCAGTCATTTCAAGAACCTGGCGCATCAGAAATACGAACATGAAAAATGCCAGGCTCATGATAAACGGGGGGATTAATTCCCGGATAATGTATGAAAAAAGGATTGAGTTGGGCTTCATGGCCCTTTTCTACGGTATTTCGGTGGCGCGGTCAAGGATGATGGCGTCGTAAAAAGTCCCATCTACTGCGTTGTAGCGGGTCGCGAAATGCTCGGAATACTATATTCGGAATACTATATGTATGCCTCCGCTTTCGCGACACCACTACGCCTTGTATATGGAACTTTCTACTTAGCCATCGTAACCGGGTTGCCTGCCTTTTTACGAGTCCATCAAGGATTGTCGACATGCCGGCCGGGGAACACTTTCCAAGGATTTGTTGAAGAATTCAGTATTAATCTTCATTTTTGCCCCTCCATGATCCCTCCAAATAACAATTCACCCATTATCCCCGAGCGGCAAGTATCTGGCGTGCGGATTCGCGGACACGGGGGTCGGAATCGTTGGCAAGGCCCTGTAGGATGGTGTCGGCCCGGCTGTCGGGGATTTTTGAAATGGCGTAGGCGGCGGCCACGCGGACCGGGGGCTCATATTTTTTACCAAAGAGTTTTTTGCGTTTGGGAAGGAGAAGCCTGACAAGGGGGGCAAGAAACGCGGGATCGGACATCCGGTCCATGGCACGGCAGGCTGCCATCTGGACATCGGCAGATAATGATTCCTCAAGCACATGAATAAGGGTGTCGATTGCCGACCTGTCCCCGATTTTGCCAAGGGAACTGATGGCGAAAACCGCTGTTTTTTCATCCTCGCCCTTTGCAAACTCCATGAGGATTCCAACGATTTCCGGGGTAGCAATCCGTTCGGCAAGCCTGTATGCCGAACGGCAGACGATATCGGAGGTATCGGAAAACGAAAAGGTCAATTCCGTCAGCAGGTCGGTGGTAACGGCATCGACAACATCCAGGATCCGTGCCCGGTAGTCGGGCCTGCTCTCCCCCATGAGCGTGAATTTGATAAATTTTTCGCCATCTGCCCCCAGGGCTGCGATCAGTTCAGCGGCAAGCTGCCTTACCCGGAGCCTGTCCACACGGCGGATCATGTCCCCGAGCATGGGAAGGGCTGCAGGCCCCAGGCTGCTTGCAAGCTGGTATGCGGCCTGCTGTTTTTCCGTATCCCCGGCCCTGAAATCTTCCATCACGGCCTCGGCCGCCTTTTGAGAAAGCTCCCCGGATTCGAAAACCTGATCGTGCCCCGCTTTTGCTTTTACACCTGCCAGAATCCGGGTGGCGGAACGGTAATCCGAAAAAAGTATGAACTTTTCCGCAACCTCGGTCAGCATGGCCGCAGCCCGCTTCGCAAGCACATCATCTGGTTCAGCCTCTAAAAGTCGTACAAGAGGATCGGTAACGAGCCGCAAATACTCGGCGCCGGGTTTCCATTCCTCAGGGTTGAGCAGTCCTGAAAAATGCTCAAGAACCCCGGCCTTTTCCCGCGCATCCGCCCTCTTATAATCGTTTAACAATCCTTCCACCAGGGCCTGCGCCCCTTTTTTATCTTCCTGCAAAAAAAGGTCCCGGACCCGCTTTTCCAGTGATCCGGCTTCCTGGCTGTCCTCCGGCCCAGAAGCGGCCATCTCCAGCGGCTGACCCTCCATGGCCAGCTCCGGCCCCGGACCGGCAGGCGATGGGCCGGCAGTCGCCTGTTGTTCATCAACCTTTTCAGCCCGATCCGAATTATCCGTTTTCTCATGATCGCCGGAAACAGGCTTGGCGCCGACAGGTCCCGATGCACCGGGCACGGCCCCTATATCGCCGTAAACCCCATAATCAAAAAGTATATTCTTAATCTGTTTTTCCCTTGCCGTATCCCGCCAGAATGTGGGTGCCATCTCACCGTCCGGACGGTTGGAAAAAGCCGACAAAAAATCGACCAGTTCCTCTAACGTAAGGTTTTTCACAAAGGTCAAGCTGTTAATATGGGCGGCCGCAAGAAATTTTAAAAGTCCGTTTCCAAGGGTTTCAAACCCGGACATATCGACCTTTATTCCGTCAAACAAAAGGGCGTCATCCACCCTTGCAATGGAGAGCGCCGGCCTTGCTTCAAATATCCCCCTTAATTCAGTAAGCACATGGCTGATGGCCTTTTTGGCCACGGGGCCGGTGGCAGGATATAGCTTTAATTTGCTGACGGCGCCCAGCAGGGAGGTAATAACCCTTTGTATGCGGATAAGCTCTGTTTTATCTATTGTGGCGTCTTCGGCATTTTCCGTGCGGTCCAGGGGAATGTCAACCGGAAGGGCGGATGCCGAACTCTCCTCATCACTCCTTATTTTCCTGTACCTGACCTGCCTTGGAATCAATGTAACAAGCTTGTTTTCCTCGGCAAAACATTTCCAGAAACCGGGAGCTATGGCTTTTCGCTCAACCGTGCTGATCCTGTTTAAAAGGGCTTTCACCTCCTTTTCAGTGGTGCCCTTGATAAATGTCAGGCTCTTTAATTCCAGACCCCGCCACAAACTTATTATCTTTTCGGAGATAGACTGGATCTCGACGACATCCACGTTTGCCCCATTTACCAGGATATCTTTTTTTTCCACAATTATCGAAAAGCGATCCTCACTCACCAAAATGGGTTCAAGCCGGCGCATGAACTGGGACATGGCATCCTGGACAGACTTGCTCGACGCGGGATACAGCATGGTGTTGCGGATAGCGATGAGCAGCGCCCTCAACATGCCGGGAATCCGCTTCATTGAGTCCTCGCTTACCGGGGAGTCTGCTATTTCATCTCCCAGGCCTTCTTCCTCTTCGAGCTCATCCTTGTCCGCCGCATCTTCGCCCGTATAATGGAAGATTTCCCTTTCGTTGAATATGTCCTTGTTCCAGGCATCCTGGAGCTGTTCATAGTTATCGGCTTTCCCCTTATTATGCGAACGTTTGAAATGATAGGCAAGGTACGCGGGGGAATGGAGAACATCCTGTTGATAAAGTTTCTCCTGATACTCTCCAATGACATTGTGAAGCCGTTTTTTATCCTCTGGCCCGATATTGTCGTAAACGACATCACGGACCTGCTTACTGGAAAATCTTACGTTTTCATCGTTTTGTTCGAAATCGCTCCTTACTATCCCCTTGTCCACAACATGGTTTAAGAAATCATGCGCCTCGCCGGGCTGCTCGCTTCCGCTTCCCACCAGCATGGAAAGCGATGTAGACTCACCAAAGGCGGATGCCCTGTTTAAAAACCGGCGGCTGTCGTCGTCCAGACTGGCCACGCGCTGATATATAATTTCGTCTATGGAAGCGGGGAAATAAGACCGCCTGACCCTCTTTATGGACCATTTGTTCCCGGTCTCCACAATATTACCGTCCTCCACCATCTTGCGCATAAGCTGAACCATGAAAAACGGGTTCCCTTCGGTGACGCGGATAATCTGGTCCATAAGCCCCCTTGGGATCGAAATGCCCGGGAAAATGGCATCCAGGTGCGAGGAAATATCCGGCGCTGAAAGGGGGGTAAGCGGTACGGTCTCAATTTCCATCTCCTGCGAGTACGCCGTGCGGAAAAGTTCCAAAGGAAGGGTTCCGGCGCCGGACGCATCCTCCATGGCTGCGGTAGCGCATACAAACAGGAGGATGGCCTGCTCCCGAAAAATAAAGCGCAAGAGGTGAAGCGAGGCCGGATCGGCGAAATGAAGGTCGTCGATGAGAAGAACCAATGGGCGACTTCCCACCAGCTTTACCAGAAACTTTACAAATACGGCGAAAAGGGCCTTCCGGTCTTCGGGACCGCTTTTGCCTAGAATTATATCCGAACCACTTAACTGGGGCAGGATACCGGCAAGGTGGCCCACCTCTTTTTCATCCATGGACGAAAGAACGGAAAGCCCCTTGTCCTCGCACTGGTTCATAAGGGCCAGGGCAAGATATGACATGAGATAGTACGGCCTGCAGGCTTCCTGCACCACACCGGCAATGCGGATAGGAGAAAGGCTGGTCTTTTCCAGGTTTCGCCAGATCGTATCTAAAAGGCTCGTCTTGCCCATCCCTGAAGCCCCGTCAACGATTACGAACCTGCTCTCCCCTTCGCCAACCTTACGCAGCGAACGGCTTATGGCCTCGAGCTGGGCCTTGCGACCCGTGATGCCGGCGTCCTCCAGGTAGTGAACGGCAATCCTGGGAAACACAACGTTCCGATTGACGGCCCCGGCGTCCGCATAGATATTTCTACCGGAATGCTTGGCCGAATACATGGCGGTATCGGCCTGGGTGATAAGTATCTTCCCGTTCACGGCGTCATCCGGCGCGGTGGCAACCCCCACGCTCACCGTAATCTCTATGGCTGTGGTGCCTGCGCCCGGTGAAAAGGGGTTCTCTTGAACAATCTGCACGAGCCGCGCACCGATTGAAAGCGCCTCGGCCTTGTTCTTGCCGGGCAGCAATATCAGGAACTCGTCACCGGCAAAACGGATGGGTATGCCATTGCCTGCGGAAATTTTCTTTAAAATCTCCGCCACGTGAACCAGGGCCTGATCACCGATATCATGCCCGTAAAGATCATTTATCCGCTTAAAATAATCGATATCCATCATCACGATGGAAAAAGGGGTCTTATCCGTGTTCTCCCAGTTGACGCCGGTTTTCAGGTAATTTAAGAGAAAGCGCCGGTTGTTTAAACCGGTAAGCTCGTCTTCAAAGATAAGGACGGACGGGTCCTTCCCGACATTCTGGAGAAAATTGAGAAGCTTCTGGTATTTCATCGTTCCCTCGGAACATGGATGAGGATGACGGGGTAAATCATGATAAGAACATGTCACGCAACAACAATGCCCAACCGGCATCTATCTATGATATCTGAAATCCTGTAATTTTCAACATGAAAAATCAGATATGCCGGAAGGCCGCAGTTGACCTTAGTCACCGGGGTTTTCGCTCCCGGTGCGGGACATGGTGTAAATGCGTAAATAGTAACGAAAACTGGATAAAAAAAGGCCGCCTCCAATGATAAAATAGACCACGGCAAGCAGGGATCTGGGGATCGGAGAATGGCGCAGCGTAATGCCCAGCGCGATCATAAATACGATGATAAAATAACTTTTCCATGCCTGGAACGCGAAAAAACAGGCCCGCGCCGGAAGCAGGCACAAACGGTCGATATTCTTTTGGGCGATCCTTGAAAAACCGAAATAAAAAACAAGCCAACCCCCGGCACACCCGGCAAAAAGGAGCGCGAAAAACAGCGTCGTTTCAAGGGGAAATATCCAGAGCCACGCCATGCGGCACAGCATGATACCCACGAGACTCCACATGAGTCCGGAAACGAAAAGAAGCAATGGCCTTGGGACAGCGGGCGTAAACCTTGCGGCAGACATCATAGCCCCCCTTTTTTGCGGGCCGAAATTTCACCCGATGAGATATTGAATATAAAAAGCCTGATCCAGGCCATGGCCAGCGTAAGAAGGGCTGCGTCATCCGAGCCGAGCCTTACGCGCAAAGAGGATTTAACCAAATAGCGTTTGAGAAAGGAGCTGTTCAAAATAAATTCCCTGAATTCATCCATGTTATATGCCGCCATAAAGGACATGCGGCCCTGTTCGCTTCCAGGGTCGAATCCACTTGCCGCGCCTGTTGAAAAAAGGCGGAGAAGTTCGGCCCATTGCCCGGTCATGCGATTGTAGTAAGCTGCGTTCTGGTCGGCCTCCCATGAAGCCGTCGTCCACGTGGCTGACTCGTGCCTGCCCTGGCAGAAGTCAGGGGGCCGGAAAAACACGACCTGCTCCGACCTGTTTTTTTCAGCATCGAAAAAAAGGCCGTATTCAAGGGGAAAGGTCCGGCATGTCTGGGGCCGGTCGGGATAGACGGCGCAGCCCCCGCCTGTTAAAAACGAGCAGGTCTTTTCATTGTTTTGCGCCATTTTCAGCATGACGTCCGGGAAAGCATGGCCGCTCCGGAGAACCACATCCGTGTATTTATCTATAAACTCGGCCGACGTTATGCCGAGGTTCTGCTTTAACCGGATGATATCATAGGGGTAAAGATAAAGGTTTAAATTGCGGCAGCAGAGGTTAAAACACGAAATACCGGGGTGACACCTGAAAGAAAACCGCTCGCCGGGCTTCAGCATGTTTTCGCGCACGTTACCTGGCGCATCGGTTTTAATGTATTTCACGTTTTCACTCCCGCTTCCATATACACCAGCATATCGGCCACCGTCATTTTGATCTTTCCGTTTATTCCGGTCGCATTCCGCAAAGACTTTTCCAGCCCGGCCAGACGCGCGTAATATGGCGTACGGTCAAACCGGCGGTACTCTTTTTCTTTGCATACCTCTAAAAACCGGTCGCATCCCGGTCCGGACACCCTGCCCCCGGCCGGCCGGGTGAACTCGTGGGGAAGCCCGAAAAGCCTGCAAATCATCGGCCGAAACCCGTAGAGTATACACCCGCCGAAAACGTTTAAAGGGCAGATGATCCGTTGCGGCGAATTGCCTCCATTGGGCGCCCCGGCCATGGCGGACGCATAGGCGTCGGCACGCTCGAATGCCGATGTTCTTTCACCATCGGACAGTCCGTCCATCCCCCTGGCAAGAAAGAGATATTCCGCCGCCGTATAGTGATAAAACAGGCTCTTGCAGCAGTTGTCGTCACATCCCGCACAGGAAAACCCGTAATATTTTGCCGCATCTTCAAACTCTTTGTCCATGTCGTTAAAAACAACATCAAGCTCATCCAAAAACGGGGCAAGGTTTTGGGTGTTTAAATTTTCAATCATCCGTTCCACCTACACCAGCGGTTTCGGCACGAAAATCGCATTGTAAAGGTTTAAAAGATACCTGTCGGTCATGCTTGCAATATAATCGCATACCACCCTTTCAACGGGCACGTCATCGGCAAATGCATTCGCCATTTCCATGGAAGCCAGCCTGATTTTCAATTCTTCGGGATGATCGAGAAAATAAACGTAAACCTCGCTTATGATTTTCTTTGCCTTTACAAACTCGGCATGAACCTGCCGGGACCTGTAAACATTATCGATTAAAAACCGCCTGAGATTCGACATGGCCGAAAAAACGGACTCTGAAAACGAGAAATTCAACTCCCCGTCAACAACCCGGCTCGAATAGATCAAATCGCGAATCATGGTAGTGGCCCGCCGGGGGTGATTTTTTCCCAGTATTTCCACGCAGTCTTCCGGCATCTGATCCGTCGTGACCACGCCGCTGCGGATGGCGTCGTCAAGGTCATGGTTCAGATACGCGATAACGTCGGCAAACCGCACGACCCGGCCCTCGACCGTAAATGACATTGCACCGGGATCAGCGGGAATAATATCTCCGAATCCCTTTGAATGTTTTAATATGCCGTCTCGAACCTCCAGGGTCAGGTTAAGTCCCTTCCCGTTTCGTTCGAGTATGTCCACGACCCGGAGGCTCTGATCGCTGTGGGTAAACCCCGGAGGATAAATCTCTTTTAAGGCCGCCTCGCCACTGTGCCCGAAAGGGGTGTGCCCGAGATCATGCCCCATGGCGATGGCCTCGGCGAGGTCCTCATTCAGGCGCATGGCCCGGCTTATGGTCCGGGTTATCTCCGCGACTTCAAGGGTGTGGGTCAGCCTTGTCCTGTAATGATCGCCCATGGGGGATAAAAAGACCTGGGTCTTGTGCTTAAGACGCCTGAACGCGTTTGAAAAAACGATCCTGTCCCGGTCCTGCTGAAATACGGTCCGCACCGGGCAGGATTCTTCAGGCCGGACACGGCCCTGTGAACAGGAGGCCCGGACCCCGAAAGAGGAGATAAACCCGTCTTCCCTTTTTTCAAATTTTTCACGTATAGTAAGAGACATATTAACAACCGACTTTAATACAATAAATTATTTTTGTAGGCACATACCCATTGGTTTGTAAAGGAGAAAATGTTATAGCCCATCGTGTTATCGAAACAGGTTCATGTTGGGCCTTGTGTTGACCCGGGGTGACTGGTCGAAAAAAACGTCCATGGCGGCATGGATACCCTCGGGCGTCTTCCGCCGGCAGAGTGAAAGGCAAAAGGCGTGGCCGAACTGAAATGATGCGGAAAAAAACAGGGCCCATTTACGAAATCGCTTCCCTGCCGTGATCGGATCAAAATAAAAATACAGAAGTTCAACCATCTGGTGGCCGCACTTGCGGTAAATGTCCGGGACCGGAACATAGCCCTTTGTCCATTGTGCAAAAACCCAGGGCTTTGCCGCAGCTATGCGCCCGATAGAAACTCCTATGCATCCGGTGGTTTCCAACATCCGCCGCGCATCATCGGCCTCAAACACCTCGCCGTTTCCGAATACCGGGATTTGTACGGCATCGACGACTCTGCCGAGATACGCCTGTTTAGGAGGCCTGGACCGCCGGTCCGGGGCAACCCTGGGATGAAAGGTAAGCGCGTCCGCGCCCGCATCCTCAAACCGCTTTGCCAGGTCCACGGCCCCGGCCGGATTATCGACCCACCCGGTCCTGTACTTGACCAGCACGGGAATGGAGACTGCGGCCCGGACGGCTTTTACAATTTTTTCGGCCTGCTTCGGCTCTTTTAAAAGAGCGGCCCCGGCGTTCTGCTTGCAGATTACGGCCACCGAGCACCCAAAATTGATGTCCACCCCGAAAAACCCCTCGGCCTCGATCCGCCGGGCAGCCTCTGCCATGGCGTCCGGATCACCGCCCGCGACCTGGCACACAAGGGTGTTAAGTTCAGGATCATTCCACTTAAATACCGGGGACACCGCCCTGTTTTCAGCCGGCAGTGTCCTTGCCATGCACATTTCGGTAAAATAGAGCCCGCACCCGCCGTATTGCCGCACAAGCGAGCGTAACGCCACGTGGGTCAGACCGGCCATGGGCGCCATGATCAGCCGGTTTTGGATCATTTTGTTCCCTATGCGCAGGGGGGTGTTTAATCTTTTATCTATGTTTAACAATCTTATTGACTCCGTTATCGACCATGGGCGCGCACAGGGGCGCGCCCCTACGGGAAATTCACGGCACGCCCGC
This sequence comes from Deltaproteobacteria bacterium, assembly GCA_013151835.1. Taxonomy (GTDB): domain Bacteria; phylum Desulfobacterota; class Desulfobacteria; order Desulfobacterales; family Desulfosalsimonadaceae; genus JAADHK01. The sequence continues at coordinate 5,885 of JAADHK010000141.1, read as the reverse complement.
AGGGGCGAACCCCCGTGTTCGCACAATAACGACGCACGCAATAAAATACTTGACGAACGTCCGCCCTTTACCGCAATACTAACCAATAATATATATGGGAAACAGAGGCTGACATCAAGGAATAACCCGATTCCGGAGGACACAAATGAGTGACTACCAGTTCTATCTCGTGGAAAAGAAACCCCCGCTGGCATGGGTGTATCTGAACCGGCCAGAGAAGAAAAACGCCATGAACCCGCCCGCATGGAAAGAGACTCTCCCGATTTTTGAGGATCTGGATGCGGATGACGATATACGCGCCGTCATAATCTCCGGAAAAGGCCCGTGCTTTTCCGCAGGCATTGACCTGATAGCCATGTCGGCCGACCTTCCGGAACTCATGGACTCCGGGCAGCGGGGCGGGATAAAACGGCAGCTCATCAAAAAAATTTATGCCCTCCAGGACACCATGAGCTGCGTGGAATGGTGCCGCAAACCGGTTATCGCGGCAATTCACGGTTTTTGCATCGGCGCGGGGCTCGACCTTGCCACCGCGTGCGACATCAGGCTCTGCTCGGCAGACGCCCGCTTCTGCCTAAAGGAAGCCGCAGTGGCGTTTGTGGCCGATGTGGGGGTGCTTCAGCGACTGCCGCTCATCGTGGGCCAGGGGATCGCCCGTGAGCTGGCATACACGGCCAAAATATTTAATGCCTCAAGAGCAAAAGAAATCCTTCTGGTAAACGAAGTATATGACAATCAGGAAGCGCTCATGGCCGGGGCCGGGGCCATGGCCATGCAGATCGCGGACAACTCCCCCCTTGCGGTGCAGGCATCAAAGGACGTGATTAAATTCGGGGTGGGCAAATCCATTGAAGACGGCCTTAAATACGTTGCCTCCATGAGCACGAATATCATTCCATCGGATGACCTCATGGAAGCCATAACCGCGTTTTCCGAAAAACGAAAAGCGAAATTTACGGGAAAATAGTGCGAGATCATACATGAAAATTTTTTTAAGCAACCTGGGCTGCGTAAGAAACCGGGTGGACGGCGAGCTCATGCTCGGCCGCCTTGCGGCTGCGGGCCACGAGATTGTCGATGACCCTGAAACCGCCGGGGTCATCGTTGTAAATACCTGCGGGTTTATTGACTCGGCGGCCGATGAATCCATTGACACGATCCTTTCGCTTGCCGAATTCAAATCAGAGGGAGACTGCGAAAGGCTCATCGTAACCGGCTGCCTTTCCCAGAGATACGGGCCGGATAGCGCAGAGGCCATGCCCGAAGTCGATGTTTTTCTCGGCACCGGATCATACAACCGGATAGAAGATGCCATTAACGGAAAATGCATGCCCGATAACCTCTTTGCCGATCCGGACGCACTCCCCCTGCAAAACGCCCACTCGCCCCGCGTTATAGAAAAAGGCCCCACAGCCTATCTAAAGGTCACGGAAGGCTGCAACAGGCGCTGCACCTATTGCATCATACCGAAACTGCGCGGCCGCCTGCGAAGCCGGCCAAAAGAAGATGTAGTTGCCGAGGCCCGGATGCTTGCGGAATCCGGCTTTTCCGAAATCATCATCATCGGACAGGATACCACATCATACGGCCGTGATCTCGATAAGGCCTGCGACTTTGCGGATCTCCTTGACGCAATCGCCGACGCCGCCTCTCCCGCATGGGTGCGATTCCTGTACGGACATCCCGACGGCATCAGCGCGGCCCTGTTGCAAACAATGGCGAATCATGCCAATATCTGCCCATACCTTGATGTTCCGGTTCAACATGCCTCGGACAGGATCTTAAAAAAAATGGGAAGGACGGGAAACTGCACAAAACTCCATGAGTTGTTTGAAAATATCCGATCTTCCCTGCCCGGGGCCGCAGTACGGACGACTTTCATGGTGGGATTTCCGGGCGAGACCGACCGGGATTTTAAAGAGCTGATGGAATTTGCTGAAAAGATAAAATTCGAAAACCTGGGCGCGTTTATTTACTCGGACGGGGAAGACCTGCCGTCCCATGGTCTTGAAAACCACGTGCCCGCTAAAACCGCTGAAAAAAGGCATGCCCTTCTTATGAAAAAACAGGCTGAAATTTCACGTAAAATAAACGAGGCCCGCATCGGAAAAACCTACGCCGTCCTTGTGGAGGAATCACTTGAGCCCGGACTTTACAGCGGACGCACCATGTTCCAGGCCCCGGAGGTAGATGGGCTCACCTTTATCGATGCCGTTGATTTAACCCCCGGCGAATTCGCGGACGTCCGGATAACCGACGCGTTTGAATACGATCTTAAAGGAGTTCCGGCATGACCCGTTTGCAAGACGACCTCATGGCCCGCGCCAGGCCGGACATTGAAAAGATAGAAAAGGAGCTTAAGGCAAACCTCACCCCGTATTTCGACCTTGTTGCCCAAACCGCCGGGCACCTCATGTTTGCCGGCGGCAAACGGCTCCGCCCGCTTTTAATCGTCCTTTCGGCCAGGATCTGCGGGTTTGAAGACCCGTTTGTATACCGGTTTGCCGGAATATTCGAATACCTGCACACCGCAACCCTTCTCCACGACGATGTCGTGGACGGCGCCTCCATCAGGCGGGGCAAGCCGGTGGCACATTCCATCTGGGGCGCGCCGACTGCCGTGCTGACCGGAGATTTCCTCCTGGCCCGCGCCCTGTCCATTGCATCCGAAACCCGGAACCCGAAAATCATTTCCGTAGTGGCCGAGGTCACGGAACAGATGTCCCAGGGTGAGATTTACCAGCTCATGAAAAAAGGAGACCTTTTCTTTTCGGAAAACGAGTATTTTGATGTCATAATGAGAAAAACCGGGGTCCTGATCCAGGGGGCCTGCCGAACCGGCGCCATGCTGGCGGGCGCTCGCCGCAAATGGGAAGATGCGTTGGCCGGATACGGGCGAAATATGGGGATTGTCTTTCAGATTGCGGACGACATCCTCGATTATACCGCCGACACCGAAGTGCTGGGAAAGGCTGTAGGCGCCGACTTAAGAGAAGGCAAACTCACGCTGCCCGTTATTTACGCCCTTAAAAACGCGGGAGAAAAGGACCGGACTGAAATGGAAGGCATCATATGCCGCCCCGATTTTACCAAAATCGACTTTATCCGCCTCATTGAACTGATAAATAAATATAATGGAATTGATTATTCTAAAAAAACCGCTGATGCCTATCTTAAACGCGCGCAAGAAAGCCTGTCCCCGCTTCCATCATGTCCGGCAAGGGATCTGCTTGTGATAGTGGCCGAGTATGCATTGAAAAGGGACAAATAATTACCCATTGGGAGATCGCCATGAAGACCGATAAAATAAAAACAGTGTCCGCCCCTCTCCTCTTCTGCAACCTCGTCTATATCATAGGGGCATTGATGATATGGGGTGGCTTGACAATGCCGAAAGCCGCGACCGCCGGGGAGGCTGGCAAAACAGATACCAAAACGGTGATAACCATAGGCAACAGCCATATCTACAAAAATAACATAACAGCCGCAAGGACTGCGGCCATAGCCGAAGCGCGTAAAATAGCAGTTCAAACCGCCGCCGCATCCGTTCTTTCCAGACAAAACCTGATGGAAGGGTTTGAAACCTTTTCCGCCGTGGTGTCCGAACGGCGGCGTGAATTCATAGGATCATACCGAATTTTAAAGGAATTTAAAACAGACAATGACTATTCCGTGCTCGTTGAGACCTCGATCATGATGGATAGTGTCAAAAGCGACCTTGCGGCGGCAGGGCTTGTTGCGGCGGGCGGAACCTTGCCGGCCGTCCTGTTCATGGTCGCCGAAAAAGAGGCGGATGATATCGGATATTCTTTCTGGTGGACCAAGGGCCGCCTCCCGTTCTCCGGGTGGGCCGCATCACCGCCCATGCTCCAGGTGTTTCGTGAAAACGGGTTTACGGTCATTGAACCGGATATGGCGGCCGAAGAGACAGCAGCAGCCGGCGAAGGCCTGAAGCTTACCGCAGCTCCGACCGATTTCGATGCCATCACGTTCGCCCGCCGCCTCGGCGCGGAACTGGTTGTTGTCGGGACCGCCACAGCCGAGGTCATGCCCAACGAACTGGGTGAGCATTTGCGCGCATACAAAGGAAGCGTCAGCCTCAGGGCCTTGAAATGCGACACCGGCGAACAGACCGCAAATATCAATGATTCAGCGATAATAACGGGGGAAGACCCGATAACCGGCAATAAAAATGCACTTTCAAGCGCCGGGATTGCCGCCGGCCGGGACCTGGTTCAAAGACTGCTCGCTAAATGGAAGGCTACGCCGGTAGTGTCCGGGCACATAACAGTCACCGTAACCGGAACGGATATCCTGGCGCGCCTGGAAGCTATTAAGGGTGTGCTCGCGACGATTTCCGGGGTAAGCACCCTGATGATGTCGGAGATGACGCCGGATAAGGCCATACTTTCAGTCGATTACAGCGGCTCTGCAAATGAACTTGCCGATACCCTTCTCATGAAGAGCTTCCCGGGATTTGGAATCCTCATCAACGGGGTGGATGAGGCGGGAGTTGCCCTGGAAATAAAATGAAAGATGAACCGGTAAAAGACTCCATCGCCCGGATTGCCGGTAAACTGGCCGGGCCAGGCAGACATATCGTGTTCACCGGTGCGGGTATTTCAACGGAGAGCGGCATATCTGATTATCGCAGCAAGGGCGGCATATGGGACAGGTTCAAGCCGATCTATTTTGATGAATTCATGCATTCAAAAGATGCACGGATCGAATACTGGCGAAGAAAGATCGACTTGTACCGGGAACTTTTGGGGGCCCGGCCGAATATCGCGCATCGCCTGCTTGCCGTGTTGCACGACAGCGGATATGTCGATACGGTGATCACCCAGAACATCGATGGACTGCACCAGGAGGCAGGCTTTCCGGACGAAAAGGTAATTGAACTGCACGGCAATACCCGCCGAATCAGGTGCATGTCCTGCGGCATGGAATATCCACTGGACGAGACCCTCAAACGAATTAAAGACGGTGAACCCGCACCTGAATGCCGGTGCGGCGGCTACCTGAAACCGGATACCATCTCCTTCGGCCAGTCCCTGCCTCCAAACCTCCTTGAGCAGGCCTTTGAATTGTCCCGCACCTCTGATGTCTTTATCGTGATCGGCTCGACGCTGGTGGTTTCCCCCGCTTCCCGGATGCCTGATGAAGCCCTGAAAAACGGCGCTTTTTTAGCGATTATCAATCTTTCCGAAACGCCCTATGATGACCGTTGTCACGTGTTGATACGGAACAAAGCCGGCCGGGTATTGCAGCAGATCACCAAAAGTTGCGAATGAGGATACGTTCTGCCAGCCAAGTCCCTTGACTTTTCCTTGCCGAGCTGTAATATTGTAATAAAATCTTTTTATAAGGAAACAAGGAGGGCGGAAAATGCTCGGGAAAATGACATCAAAAAATCAGATTACAATACCCAAAAAAATCATAGAAAAAATACCGGATGCAAAACACTTCGACATCGAATTTAATGATGGGATAATCACGCTCAATCCCGTAAAGTTTCACGAGATGACCCTTGAGCATATCCGATCGAAGATGGATCAACTGGGACTGAAGGAGGACAGTGTCGCGGAAGCCATGCAATGGGCCCGGTCAAAAAAATGAAAGTCGTTATTGATACGAATGTTATCATATCCGCTTTATTATTTGGAGGCACACCTGGGCGATTAATCCCTTTATGGCAAAAAGGGCGCGTTAAACCACAAGCATCAAAAGAAATGATTGATGAATACCTCAAAGTTCTGGCCTACCCGAAGTTTGAACTCTCTGAAAAGGAGATTACTTACCTTCTTCACAAAGAGATATTGCCATATTGCGACATTGTTGCATCCGGGTCTGGCGAGACAATAGTTAAAGACGATCCTTCCGAT
>JAADHK010000037.1 GCA_013151835.1 Deltaproteobacteria bacterium | reverse complement strand
ATATGATATCAAATACAAAAATCCGAATTAGGCTCAGGGCTTATGATCACAAGCTGTTGGACCAGTCGGTCAAGGACATTGTCGATACGGCCAGGAAAACAGGCGCCAGAATAGTTGGCCCCATTCCCCTGCCAACCCGAATAAACAAGTATACGGTGTTAAGATCGCCGCATGTGAACAAGAAATCGAGGGAGCAGTTTGAAGTGCGCACTCACAAACGCCTGCTGGATATTCAAGACCCGACCCAGCAGACCGTGGATGCCCTTATGAAACTCGATCTTTCGCCCGGCGTTGACGTTGATATTAAATTGTAGAAAAGTCGGTGACTAATATGTGTAAAGGTATTTTAGGTAAAAAACTGGGCATGACAAGCCTGTTTGCAAACGACGGCAGCTATATTCCGGTTACCGTCATAGAAGCGGGGCCGTGCATCGTGACCCAGATAAAGACGCTTGCAAATGACGGGTACAACGCTTTGCAGCTTGGCTTTTCCGAAAAGAAAAAGCATCGGGTGAATAAGCCGTTGGCCGGTCATTTTGAAAAGGCCGGGGAAGCATGCTTTGCCCATCTTAAGGAATTTAAGGTGAACAATCCGGAGGAATTTACAGCCGGGCAGGCCGTTACCCTTGATATCTTTTCCGTTGGAGATCGGATCGATGTGAGCGGCAACAGCAAGGGTCGCGGGTTTTCCGGCGTAACCAAACGGCACGGGTTTAAACTCGGCAATAAGACTCATGGCAGCCATTCGTACAGGGAACCCGGTTCCATCGGGCAGTGTGCCTGGCCTGGCAAGGTCTTTAAAGGAAGAAAACTCCCCGGACGCTATGGAAACACGAAAAACACCATTAGAAATCTTCAGGTTGTGGATATCCGGCCTGAACAAAATGTGATTCTTGTCAAAGGGGCCGTGCCCGGACCTGTAAATGGTCGCTTGGAAATAAAAATAAGAGGAATATGATGGCTGTCGTTGAAGTCAAAAATATAGCAGGAGACAGGGTTTCGGAACGTGAGCTGGTTGACGAAATCTTTAATGTGCCGGTGAAAAAAAGTGTTCTTCACGAGGTCGTACGCATGCAGCGCGCTTCACGCAGGAGTGGAACGGCGTCGGTAAGAAGACGTTCGGATGTTGCAGGGAGCACCGCCAAACTTTTTCGTCAGAAAGGTACTGGCCGGGCAAGGGCCGGGGATATCAAGAGTCCGCTGCGCAGGGGTGGAGGCGTGACCTTCGGGCCCGAGCCGCGTTCGTATGCTTTTAATATTCCCAAGAAGAAACGGCGCCTGGCCCTTAAAATGGCCCTTTCCTCAAAGCTCATGGATAACGAACTTATCGTTCTCGACAAGATCGATCTCGATGAAATCAAGACCCGGACGATGGTGAATATACTTAACGGCCTTGACATGAAAAAACCCTTGATCATCATACCGGCCAAAGATAAAAAGCTCGAACTTTCGGCCAGAAACATCCCCGGCGTAAAGATTCTTTACGTTGCGGGCCTTAACGTTTATGACATACTCGATCATCATAACCTTGTTTTGCTCGAAGGAGCTATAGAAGGGATAGAAGGGAGGCTGGCCGCATGAGTTATCATAATATCATCAAAGGTCCGGTCGACACCGAAAAGACCAATATCCAGAAGGAAGAAAACAACCAGGTCAGCCTGGAAGTCGACAGAAGGGCCAACAGGGTTGAAATTAAAAAGGCCGTTGAATCGATATTTTCCGTTAAGGTCAAGGCGGTTCGGACCATGCAGGTAAAGGGAAAGGTCAAACGGCGCGGGCGGATACTGGGGCATCGCCGCGATTGGAAAAAGGCGGTTGTGACACTCATGCCGGGTCAGCGGATTAAATTTTTTGAAGGCGTATAGCAGCGGAGCAAATCAATGGCGATAAAAAAAGTAAAACCAACATCACACGGGCGCCGCGCTCAGACTTATTCGACCTATGAAGAAGTCACAAAAAAAGAGCCGGAAAAAAGCCTCGTGAAAATAATTAAAAAGTCCGGGGGCAGAAATGCAAATGGCCGGATAACATGCCGCCATAGAGGTGGGGGCAATAAGCGGTTTTTACGCATAATCGATTTTAAGCGGAACAAGGACGGGGTTCCTGCAATAGTTGCCGCCATCGAATACGATCCCAACCGCTCGGCGCGCATCGCTTTGCTTAATTATGCAGACGGCGAGAAACGCTATATCCTCTGTCCTGCAAAGCTTGCGGTCGGTGATTCCGTTATGTCAGGACCCGAGGCTGAAATCCGGCCGGGAAACTGTCTGCCGCTTATTAATATCCCTCTGGGCACGCATATTCATAATATTGAATTGCGGGAGGGACGCGGGGGGCAGATGGTAAAAAGCGCCGGAGGTTTTGCGCAGCTCATGGCAAAAGAGGGGACTTATGCAACGATCAAGTTGCCATCTTCAGAGATGCGAATGGTTCTTATCAACTGCCGGGCAACCATAGGCCAGGTGGGGAATACGGATCACGGCAATATTTCCCTTGGAAAGGCCGGCAGGAAAAGGTATCTCGGCAGGCGACCCCATGTACGTGGTGTTGTTATGAACCCGGTCGACCACCCCATGGGCGGCGGCGAAGGAAGATCATCGGGCGGCCGTCATCCCTGCTCACCCTGGGGTATGCCCGCCAAGGGATTTAGGACACGCAAGAAAAAGAAGGCAAGCGACCGCCTGATTGTAAAAAGGCGGACAAAAAGGAAGTAGAACATAAGGCTATAAGTAAACAGCTATTTAATATCAGGAGCGAAGTATGCCGCGATCGTTAAAAAAAGGACCTTTCATAGACGACAAACTCTTTGAAAAGGTCAATGCAGCCCAGTCGGCAAGGAGCAACAAAGTCATAAAGACATGGTCCAGGCGTTCGACAATTATTCCGGAAATGGTCGGCCTTACATTGGGTGTACATAACGGAAGAAAGTTTATCCCGGTGTTTGTGAGCGAGAATATGGTCGGCCACAAGTTGGGTGAGTTTTCACCCACACGTACATTTTACGGGCATGCCGGAGATAAAAGGTCGAAAATGAAGTAATGGCGCCAGAGAAGAAGTCTGTGCACGGCGCATTTATTACGAACTCAGTCAATATGCTATTTAAGTTGATAATAAAGTAACAGCCTAAGGAAGCGGATATGGAAGTCAATGCGACTGCTAAATACATGCGCATATCGCCTCAGAAAGTCCGGAAGATCGTTGGTGCGGTCAAGGGGCAACCCGTGGAGATGGGAATGAACCGTCTGAAGTTCATGCCCCAGAAAGCGGCGGCGATGGTTGCCAAGATACTTAATTCCGCGATAGCAAATGCGGATCAACACCCTGATGTGGATGTAGATTCACTTGTTATCCGAAATATAGTCGTGAACGAGGGCCCCATGCTCAAGCGATTCAGGGCCAGGGCCAGAGGCCGGTCATCAAGAATACTTAAGCGGACCAGCCATATTACTGTTGTTGTAGGCGAAGCAGGGATATAAACTTTTAAGGAGGTTACGGGTTTGGGTCAGAAAGTTAATCCGATAGGGATGCGGCTTGGTATCAACCGTACATGGAGTTCCAGATGGTTTGCCGGGAAAGATTATCCTAATTACGTATATGAAGATCATAAAATCAGGATCTTTCTGAAAAAGAAGCTCAACCACGCCGGTGTTTCGCGCATAGAGATTGAACGCTCTTCCTCGCGGATAAAGATCAGGATATACACGGCCCGGCCGGGCATTATCATCGGCAAGAAGGGCTCCGAGATAGAGTTGCTTAAAAAAGATCTTGGAAAGCTTTTATCCAGAGAAGTCATGGTGGATATTCAGGAAGTGCGCAGGCCTGAACTGGATGCCCAGCTTGTGGCCGAGAATGTCGCCAACCAGCTCATCCGCAGGATCGCTTTTCGCCGCGCCATGAAAAGGTGCGTGTCCACGGCCATGAGATTCGGAGCCGAGGGGATCAAGATTATCTGCTCCGGTCGACTGGGCGGAGCCGAGATGGCCCGAACCGAATGGTATAAGGAAGGGCGGATCCCTCTGCATACCCTCCGGGCAGAAATCGATTATGGCTATACCGTGGCCCGAACAACCTACGGGGCTATCGGAGTAAAGGTATATGTATTTAAAGGTGAGATATTAAGTAATGACCCACTCTCGTCTGACCGGAAGTGATTTACAGGAGTAAACTATGCTGAGTCCCAAAAAAGTTAAATATAGAAAAAAGCAAAAAGGGAAGATGAGAGGGAAGGCTTATCGCGGCTCGACCTTGAACTTCGGTGATTTCGGCCTGCAGGCTGTGGAGTGCGGGTGGATCAGCTCGAGGCAGATTGAAGCTGCCCGTGTGGCCATGACCCGCAAGGTCAAGAGGGGCGGAAAACTGTGGATCAGAATATTTCCCGACAAACCGATTTCCAAGAAGCCGGCGGAGGTGAGAATGGGAAAAGGCAAGGGGACTCCAGAAGCCTGGGTGGCGGTAATCAAACCGGGCCGTATTCTCTACGAAATGGAGGGTGTCGATCGTGACCTCGCCCGTGAGGCTTTCCGTCTTGCGGCCCACAAGCTTCCGGTTAAAACGAAGTTTGTTGAAAGGAGGCTGGGATAATGGAGGCAAAAGAGATTCGTGCATTAACCAAAGAAGAGATGGACTCAAAGGTTGTGGATCTGGTGGAAACCTATTTTAATCTGAGGTTTCAGCATAAGACCGGGCAGCTTGAGAATTCCAGCCGGTTGAAGCAGGTCCGACGGGACATTGCCCGGGTGAAGACTATCCGTCGTCAGAACCAACAGAATATCATTTAGATTTAGCGGGATATCATGAAAAAACGTGGGATGAAAAGACAATTGGTGGGGACGGTTTTAAGCAATAAAATGGATAAAACCGTTACTGTGCTGGTAAAGCGGCTTGTACGCCATCCGGTTTACAAGAAATATGTGAGCCGAAGGACTAAATTTGCCGCCCATGATGCGCAAAACGAGTGCGGCATCGGGGATCGTGTTGTCATCGCCGAGTCCCGTCCGCTGAGTCGCAGAAAACGGTGGCGCGTGAGTTCAATAATCGAAAAAGCGGTTTGATTTAATATATAAGGACGCAGGAAAATGATTCAGTCGGAAACACGATTGTCCGTTGCGGATAATTCGGGCGCAAAGATTGTATACTGTATCAAGGTTCTCGGTGGTACCCGGAGGCGTTATGCCGGAGTAGGCGATATCATCGTCGTATCCGTCAAAGAGGCGATACCGAATTCAAAGGTTAAAAAAGGGGATATCCTCAAGGCGGTCGTGGTCAGGACCAAAAAAGAGATCCGGCGGCCCGATGGCACGTATATCCGTTTTGATGACAATTCTGCCGTATTGATAAACCCGAACAGCGAGCCCATCGGCACACGTATTTTTGGACCCGTTGCCCGGGAACTTCGTGCCCGGCGGTTCATGAAGATTATTTCCCTGGCGCCCGAGGTATTATAACTTAAAGGTCATGATCATGAATAAGTATAAATGTCGAATAAAAAAAGATGATAAGGTAAAGGTCCTTGCAGGCAAGGACAATGGCAAGATCGGCAAGGTGATCCGGGTGGATCACAAAAAGCAGCGGGTCATGGTGGAGCACGTCAATATGGTCAAGCGCCACCAGCGTCCGAGTACGAATAATCGCCAGGGCGGCATCGTCGAGGGCGAGGCCATGATTCACTGGTCGAACGTGATGGTGGTCTGCAATAAATGCGTCGCCCCGGTGCGGGTACGTATGCTTTCCATAGAAGATGGCAAGAAAGTACGGGTGTGCCCTAAGTGCAATGAAAACATGGATGCGTAGTTATAAAGGCTGCATACCGGAGGAAAATCAATGTCGATGAAAACGTTATACGAACAGGAAGTCGTCGCCAAGCTCAAGGGGACGTTTAATTATACGAATTTTCACCAAGTCCCCCGTCTTGAAAAGATTGTCTTAAACATGGGGCTCGGTGAGGCGATTAACAATATCAAGATCCTTGATTCCGCAAAAGCTGAAATGATGCTGATCGCCGGCCAGGCTCCGGTCATCACCCGTGCGAAGAAATCGGTGGCGGCCTTTAAACTCAGGGAGGGCATGCCCATTGGGTGTATGGTGACCCTGCGACGGAAGAGGATGTACGATTTTTTTGGAAGGCTTGTTAATATCGCCCTGCCCCGCGTTCGAGATTTTCGCGGAATATCCGGCAAGGCCTTTGATGGTTACGGGAATTACACTCTTGGAATCAAGGAACATATAATTTTCCCCGAGATTGACTACGACAAAGTCGAATCTATCAAGGGATTAAACATTACTATTGTAACCTCGGCAAAGAACAATAATGAAGGCAAGGAATTGCTGAAATTGATGGGTATGCCGTTTCGCAACTAGGAGGTTGAGTTGGCAAAAAAAGCGCTTCGTATAAAGGCGAAAGAAAAGCCGAAATTTGCGGTCAGGAGTTATAACCGCTGCCCGATATGCGGGAGACCCCGCGCTTATATGCGCAAGTTTGGCGTTTGCCGGATATGCTTCCGTTCCATGGCCTCGGAGGGGCTTCTTCCGGGAGTTACAAAGTCAAGCTGGTGATGACTCCATAAAAAGTCCGTCTGCGGCGTTGCGCTCGCCGTGAAAGAACTCAACGTACAAAAAGTACGCCTTCGTCCTTTCCCGACTCGCACGCCTTGCATACGGAGCTTTTTACAAAGCCATCCGCCGGCTTTTGAGTGGGTAATGAGCTGTTAGTTAAAATATTAAGATTTTTTTTGTGAATTTTACTTAACCCGATACTAATTATTTGTACAATGGAGTAAACCATGTCGATGAGTGATCCACTCGCAGATATGCTGACGCGTATCCGCAATGCCGGAAAGGCAAAACACAAGAGCGTGGATATCCCCGGCTCAAGGTTGAAGGCTGCTGTTGCCGACGTTATGAAACGTGAAGGCTATATAAACGGCAGCAAGTTTATGCAGGACGCAAAACAGGGCATATTACGCGTTTATCTCAAATACGACGGTGAGGGGCGGCACGTAATTTACGGAATTGAGCGGGTCAGCAAGCCCAGTCGCCGTGTGTACGTTAAAGGCAGGGACATCAAGCCGGTTTTAAACGGGCTGGGCATCGCTATTCTGTCTACTTCCAAGGGTCTCATGACTGATAAACAGGCCGGAAAAGAGAATGCAGGCGGAGAAATCCTCTGCAATATCTGGTAATAAGGAGTTTTATATATGTCTCGCATTGGGAAAAAACCGGTGCCTATTCCGGAAAAGGTCGAGGTAAAGCTTGACGGTCGTAATATAACGATCAAAGGGGCGAAGGGCGTTCTTTGCCGAACGTTTCATCCGGATGTAAACATTGCTATAGATGACGGACAGGTAATCGTCAGTATCGCCAAAAAGGATAAAAAGACCAATGCGTTGTGGGGAACTACGCGTGCGCATATCGCCAATATGATCCAGGGCGTGAGCGCCGGCTTTGAACGCGTACTCGAAATAAACGGCATAGGGTATAAGGCAGAACTTAAAGGTGATTCAATAGAATTTAATCTAGGGTATTCACATTCCATAAATTTTAAGCTCCCCGAAGGGGTTTCTGCGGTGATTGAAAAACCCGGGGTCAAATTATTGGGTATAGACAAGGAGAAGCTCGGTTTTGCCGCATCCACTATCCGCGCATTCAGGCCTCCGGAACCCTATAAGGGTAAGGGGATCAAGTACGCCGAGGAATATGTTGCCCGCAAGGCCGGAAAGACCGCCAAATAGTAATTGTTTTTAAAATGTTTGAGGAAAAGAATATGGGCTCAACCAATATAAGAAAAGAGATGCGGTTTAAGCGGAAAAAACGTATCCGCAAAAAAGTCATGGGCTCCGGCGCCCGACCGAGGCTGTCGGTTTTCAGGAGCGCAAGGCATATATACGCCCAGGTGATCGATGATGCCACCGGTCAGACGATGGCTTCAGCCTGTACTCTGGAAAAAGATGCACGGACGCATGGAGCGTTTGACGACAAGAAAGCGGCCGCCGCCTTTGTGGGGAAGCTCGTTGGAGAGCGCGCCATGGAAAAAGGGATAAAATCTGTTGTATTTGACAGAAATGGATTTCTCTATCATGGCCGTGTCAAGGCGTTGTCGGATGGTGCACGGAAAACGGGACTCGATTTTTAAACATTATTTAAGGAGGCTATCCTTTGTTTGCGAAGGAAACAGATGACAATCTATTCATCGACAAGGTTGTTCACATAAACAGAGTTGCCAAGGTTGTAAAGGGTGGCCGCAGGTTCAGTTTTTCCGCCATTGTCGTTGTCGGAGATGGCGAGGGTCGGGTCGGTTACGGCCTGGGCAAGGCCCACGAGGTTCCGGAGGCCATACGCAAGGGAGTTGAGAAAGCCAAGAAAAGCATGATCGATGTCCCTCTTTTAGATGGTTCCATTCCCTACCAGGTGATCGGAAAGTATGGCGCCGGCCGCGTATTTTTAAAGCCGGCCGGAAAGGGTACCGGTGTTATCGCCGGCGGAGCGGTAAGAGCCGTGCTTGAAGCGGTCGGAATCGAGAATATTTTGACAAAGTGCATAGGGACACACAATCCTCATAATGTTGTTAAGGCAACCCTTGACGGCCTTGCCCAGCTACAGAGCCGCGAGATGGTCGCGGCCAAGCGGGGCCTTTCGGTCGAACAAATTTCATAAGGAATCCGGGTGACATGGCTGGCGTATTAAAAATTACACTGGTAAAAAGCATGAATGGCCGTCCCGAGAAACACAGACGCGTACTTCGCGGCATGGGGCTTACTAAAATGAATAGAACCGTTGAGCTGGAGGATACCCAGTCCATTCGCGGAATGGCCGCCAAGGTTTGTCATCTTGTGCGCGTGGAGGAAAAAAATGAGACTGCATGAGCTTTCACCCGCCGAGGGATCTAAAAAAGCAAGAAAGCGCCTGGGAAGAGGAGTTGCGTCCGGCACGGGGAAGACCGCCGGCCGGGGCTCAAAAGGGCACGGCAGCCGTTCCGGCGGTGGTGTGAGGCCCGGGTTCGAAGGCGGGCAGATGCCTATTCACAGGCGCCTGCCCAAGCGCGGGTTTACCAATATTTTTAAGAAGATCTATGAAATCGTTAATGTCCGTGACCTTAACCGCTTTGAAAACGGCGCGGTTGTGGACGCTGCCGCCCTGGCGGATAAAGGGTTGGTCAAGCACGGAGCAGGACCGGTCAAGCTGCTGGGACAGGGTGAAGTCGGTATAGAAGTCGAAGTCAGGCTTGCGGCCGTAAGCACGGGCGCGAAGGAAAAGATAATCGCAGCCGGCGGAAAGGTGGAGGTTATCTGATTATGGCGGTAACAGGTGCCGGTGTTTCCAATATACTAAAGATTCCAGAACTTAAGCGAAGACTTATTTTTACGTTTATGTTGCTGGCCATTTATCGGGTGGGTGCTCATATACCCACGCCCGGGGTGAACGGCGATGCGCTTGCCGCTTTTTTCGCCCGTCACCAGAATACTATTTTCGGCATTTTCGATATGTTTTCCGGCGGTGCGTTGCTGCGGCTTTCGGTTTTTGCCCTGGGCATCATGCCCTACATCAGCGCGTCAATTATTTTACAGCTCCTGACCGTGGTTATTCCCCATCTTGAACGTCTTTCAAAGGAGGGGGAACAGGGACGGAACAAGATCACACAATATACACGTTACGGCACGGTGGTATTAAGTCTTATCCAGGGATTCGGCATAAGTATTGGGCTCGAGAACATGAGCGGGCCCGGGAGTGTTGCCATTGTCCTGCATCCCGGCTGGTCCTTTCGTTTAATGACCATGATTACGCTTACGGCAGGAACAGCCTTTATCATGTGGCTCGGCGAGCAGATCAGCGAGCGGGGGATTGGAAACGGGATCTCGCTAATTATTTTTGCGGGTATCGTGGCCAGGTTGCCCCAGGCCATAGGCAATACGTTCCGGATGGTTTCAACCGGGGAGATGGGAATATTCGGGATACTTATCCTGCTGGTTCTCATGGTGGGGGTGGTGGCGTTTATTATTTTCATGGAGCAGGGGCAGCGCAGAATCCCGGTTCAATATGCCAAGCGGGTCGTGGGCAGGAAGATGTACGGTGGCCAGAGCACGCACCTGCCGTTAAAGATTAATACAGCCGGCGTTATTCCGCCTATTTTCGCATCATCCCTGATTATGTTTCCTGCGACCCTGGCGAGTTTTTTAAAGGATGTGCCTGCAATGCAGATGGTTTCTGCGGCCTTAAAGCCCGGGTCTATAATTTATGAGCTTCTCTATGTTGCATTTATTTTCTTTTTCTGTTTTTTCTACACGGCCATTGTTTTTAATCCGGCTGATGTGGCTGACAACATGAAGAAATACGGCGGCTATATACCTGGTATCAGGCCGGGTAAACGGACCTCTGATTATATTGACAAGGTTCTGACCCGTATAACCCTGGGCGGGGCTGTTTATGTATCTGCGGTGTGCGTTCTCCCATCGATAATGATGACCCGCTTTCATGTCCCCTTTTATTTCGGGGGAACGGCCCTTTTAATCGTGGTAGGGGTTGCGATAGATACTGTATCGCAGATAGAATCGCATTTGATTACAAGAAATTATGAAGGTTTTTTAACTGCGGCGTCGGGTAAGCGCAAGCGATAATAATTGCCGGCGTGGCGATGCTTTTTTTGAAACAGGATACGGGGGAAGAGATGGCCAAGGAAGAGGCGATAAAAGTTTTAGGCACGGTGCTTGAAACATTGCCGAATGCCATGTTCAAGGTTGAACTGGAGAACAAACATCAGGTGCTTGCGCATCTTTCAGGCAAGATGAGGATGCATTTTATAAAAATCCTGCCGGGTGATTCCGTAACCGTTGAACTCTCACCCTATGATCTTACACGGGGACGCATCACCTACAGGACTAAATAGCAAGGGGTTACGATCATGAAGGTAAGAGCTTCGGTAAAGAAAATTTGCCGCGATTGCAAGATAGTTAAGCGCAAAGGCGTGGTTCGGGTGATCTGCAAAAACAAGCGGCATAAACAGCGGCAGGGATAAAAGGAGGCAGGCATTGGCTAGAATTGCTGGAGTCGATCTACCGAAAGGTAAGCGTGTTGTCATAGGTCTCACGTATATTTACGGGATTGGCCTTTCCGCGTCTAAGAGTATACTCGCGGAACTTGGTATCGACGAAAACCTCAAGACCGATGAACTTTCGGATTCAGAGGTAAATAATATCCGTAAGGTGCTTGACGGCAAGCACAGGGTTGAGGGAGATTTGCGAACCCTGATCGCAATGAATATTAAGAGATTGATGGATCTCGGGTGTTACCGTGGGCTTCGCCATCGCCGTTCGCTTCCGGTCCGCGGGCAGCGGACCTCCACAAACGCAAGGACGCGAAAGGGCCCCCGCCGCACCGCCGTTAAAAAGAAGGGCGGTGTCAGCAAGAAGTAGAAGCAATTGACCGCAAAGCAGAGGCTAATTTTATGGCAAAGAGAAAAGTAACACGATCTAAAAAAAAGGTCAGGAAAAATATATTAAACGGGGTTGTTCATATCCAGTCAACCTTCAATAACACGATCGTTACGATTACCGATCCGACCGGCAACGTTATATCATGGTCTTCCGCCGGCATGAACGGTTTTAAGGGGTCCCGCAAGAGCACTCCTTTTGCGGCACAGCTCGCTTCCGAAACGGCGGCTAAACGTGCGATGGATCACGGCCTGAAAAATGTGGAGGTCTATGTAAAGGGTCCGGGGCCGGGTCGGGAATCCGCAATCAAGGCTCTTGCGGCCACAGGCCTGACCGTTGTTATGATAAAGGATATAACTCCGGTGCCTCATAATGGATGTAAGCCGCCCAAGCGCCGCAGAGTTTAATTGCTCTTTTGCGCCTGATATATATTTGATAATTTCGTTGAAAGTAGAAATTGTGATGGCAAAGTAAAAGGAGGCCCAATTGTCACGGTATCGAGGTTCTGTTTGCCGGCTATGCCGGCGTGAAAATATAAAGTTGTATCTTAAGGGCGATCGCTGTTTTTCAGATAAGTGCGCCTTTGACCGCCGCAGTTATCCCCCGGGCCAGCACGGCCAGCGCAGGAGCGGAAAAATTTCGGAATACGGCCTTCAGCTTCGTGAAAAACAGAAGGTAAAACGTCTGTATGGCCTGTCCGAAGATCAGTTTCGACTCTTTTTCGCACGCTCGGAGCAGAAAAAGGGGGTTACGGGTACCAACCTCCTGGTTATGCTGGAGCGCCGGCTTGATAATGTGGCTTTCCGCATGGGGTTTGCCAATTCACGTTCACAGGCAAGGCAGCTCGTAAAGCATAATCATTTTACCATTAATGGTAAAAAGGTTAATATCCCTTCCTTTCAGGTATCCGCCGGTGATGTTATTGAGTTGAAGGAAAAGAGTAAAAAGGTCCAGGTTATTTTAGACGCCATGGAGGCTGTTGTACGCAGGAGCCTTCCCCAATGGCTGGAGCTAGATAAAGATGCAATGAAAGGGGTTGTGAAGACCCTGCCGGTTAGGGATGATGTTACCATGCCTGTTGCTGAAAACCAGATCGTGGAATTTTATTCCAAGTAGGCATAAACGGCCCCTTATATGAATTCAGGGTATGAATTCGGGGTAAAAAAACCTGGAGAATAAAGAGATGTCTTTGAATGAACTGACATACATGAACTGGCGTGAAATGATAAGACCGGGCAAGGTCCAGGTCGCGAGCCAGACTCCGACATACGGCAAGTTCGTATGGGAACCCCTTGAACGCGGATTTGGTATTACCATCGGAAACTCCATCAGGCGGATTATCCTGTCGTCTCTTTATGGAGTTGCCATTGTCTCGGTCAAGATCGAAGGCGTCATGCACGAATTTGATACAGTACCTGGTGTACTGGAAGATGTTTCGGAAATTATATTAAACTTGAAAAAGGTGCGACTCTCGGCGGATGACGCCAAGCCGCAGACAATTGAGATCGACTCGGATAAAGAAGGTGTTGTCACGGCCGGAGATATTGTCAGCAAGGACGGCCACGTTACGGTACTGAATCCGGATCAGCATGTTGCGACGCTTGCCGAGGGCGCCAGACTTCAGATGACGATGACGGTGCATGCCGGAAAGGGATATTCACTTGCCGAGAACAACAAGGACCCGGAGGCTCCGGTGGGAACTCTTTCCATTGACGCCATTTTTTCACCCATTCGCCGTGTAAATTATCTTGTGGGCAACGCCCGTGTCGGCCAGCGCACCGATCATGACAAGCTGACCCTGGAAGTATGGACGGATGGGTCCGTCAGTCCGGAGGACTCCATTGCCTTTGCCGCCAAGATATTAAAAGAGCAGATGGCCGGCTTTATTAACTTTAATGATGAAAATGAGCCGAGCCCGCCAGAGGCGTCCGAGGATGAGGATGCGGCCAAGAGTTTTAATGAAAATCTCTATCTGGACGTGGATGAACTCGAATTGTCAGTCCGGAGCGCCAATTGTCTTCGGAATGCAAATATTCAAAAAATTTACCAGCTAGTCCGGAGAACAGAGCCCGAAATGTTGAAAACCAAAAATTTCGGCAGAAAATCGTTAACTGAAATTAAGGAACTTTTAACCGAGATGGGGCTTTCACTCGGCATGAAAATGGAAAATTTTGTGCCGCCTGAAGAAGATACGGACCAGGGAGAAGACTGATTATGCGACACAGAAAAAGCGGTCTGAAATTAAACCGCACCAGCAGCCATCGCGACGCGATGTTCAGGAATATGGTGACGTCACTTTTCAAGCATGACCGGATAAAGACGACCGATGTAAAGGCAAAGGAACTCCGTAAGTGGGCCGACCGGATGGTAACCCTTGCAAAGCGGGGCGACCTCCATGCCCGCAGGCAGGCAATGGCCGTTATCCGTGAAAAGGACGTTGTACACAAGCTTTTTGCGGAAGCCCCTGCACGGTTTGCCGATGTTTCCGGCGGATATACGCGGATCATCAAGCTTGGACACCGGGCCGGCGACGCGGCATCGGTCTCGATCATAGAGATTGTGGGGGAAGCCCCGGTTGCACCAGCAAAGGAAAAAGACAAGGGGAAAGACAAGGAAAAAGAAAAGAAATAGTTCCCTTTATATAATTATCATGATTTTTGCAGCCCTGTTCCCGGATCTCGCGTAAATACACGCCCGGAGCAGGGCTTTTTTGTTGGAAAGCAATCATCCATACACCGGCACATGGCAAAATTTTTCCACGTCAAAGAGGCCGAGATCGGTTATCTTGAGCTTGGGGATTACCGGAAGGGCCAGAAACGACAGGGCCATGAAGGGATCGGAAAGTTTTGAACCAAGCGCTTTTGCGGTATTGTTCAGTCCGTCCATTTTTCTGCTTACCTCCCCCATGGGCAGGTTCGACATCAGCCCGGCAATGGGAAGGGGAAGGGATGAAAGTGTCCGGCCGCTGTCGACTACAACAATGCCGCCGCCCATTTTCACAACAGCGGCCACGGCGGCCTTCATGTCCGCATCCGTTGCGCCGCATACGATGATGTTGTGGGAATCATGGGCAATGCTTTGGGCAATCGCCCCGTGCGCAAGGCCGAAGCCCGATACAAAGCCCACTCCAATATTTCCGGTCCCTATGTGCCGTTCAACAACCGCGATCTTTGCGATGTCCGCACCAGGATCAGGCATTGCAAGGCCGTTTTTTTCGGGCAGACTGGCCATTAAACATTTTGTAACGATCTGGCCGGGAACAAGACGGATGACACGCGCTTTTCCCTGTCCGGCAATGACGTTAAAATTGACCCTGTTTACATCCACCCTCATGGGGGACGGGCAGGGCGCGGGGGCCGGGAGGCGGATATCAGGCATAAGCGTACCGGATTCGGCAACCTTTTTCCCCGCACAATAGACTTCGTTAACATCAAGGCCGGGCGGTTCCGAAATTATCAGCAGATCCGCCTGTTTTCCGGGCGCTACAGCCCCCAGGTGATGCAACCCGAAATATTGTGCGGGCCGGATCGTGGCCATCTGTATTGCGGTGACGGGATTGACGCCGAGAAAAACGGCTTTTTTCACGATAAAATCGATATGGCCTTCGGTTTGGATATCATTGGGATGCCGGTCGTCGGTGCACCACATCATCCATTGAGACGTTTGCGGATTAATGGCGGGAACAAGGTCCGCAAGATTTTTAGCGCCGGTTCCTTCCCTGACCATAACCCGCATCCCGGCCCGGATCTTTTCAAGGGCTTCTTCGGGTGTTACGCATTCGTGATCGCTTGTGATCCCGGCTGCCGCGTACGCGCAAAGGTCTTTGCCGCAAAGCCCGGGGGCGTGCCCGTCTATTATCTTACCGGCATCTGCCGCAGCATTTATTTTTGCAAGCACTTGTCCGTCTGTATTGATAACGCCGGGATAGTTCATGACCTCGGCAAGGCCCAATACCTTTGGATGGGAAAAATATGGTTCAATATCTTCGACCGAAAGGGTCGCGCCCGATGTTTCCATACTGGTTGCGGGCACGCAGGAAGGGATCATGAAATAGATGTTTGCCAATAATTTTTTGCTTTCCAAAAGCATGTAATTGATCCCGGATGTCCCAAGCACGTTTGCGATTTCGTGGGGGTCTGCGACCACGGTTGTGGTGCCGTGTGGGGCTGTAGCTCCCACAAAGGCGGGAACCGATACCATGGAACTTTCGATGTGAACATGGGCGTCAATAAAGCCCGGGATCACGCATGCCTTTTTAAGATCCCTGGTTTTACGGCCCGTATCATAGGAGCCCACACCGGCAATGCAGCCGTCGATAATCGCGATATCGGCTTTAATCCATTGGCCCGTAAACACGTCCAGCACAGTCGCGTTTTTAAGGACCAGGTCGGGAACGGTTTTTCCGGTTGCGGCCCGGATTGTTTTTTTGCGGTTCACGGGGCATCTTCCTTTTACAAATTGATATATTTTCTCTTTTCAGCGCCTTTTGGCGGCGAGAGATCAATCTCGGTAAGACGGATTGCCGCAGGCACCAGAACGATTGAACCGATGGTGGTGTTCACCATTGTAAGCGAAACAAGGATGCCGAATAATACCATTGGCAGAAAATGGGATGTCACCATTACCAGAAAACCGAAGATCAGGGCAAGGGATGTGAAAAGGATCGCCTTGCCCGACAAATAAATTGTCTTTTCGACAGCGTCGGGGATACTGATGTTTTCATTTTTAACGGACCTGTATCTGTTAAGAAAATGGATGGTATCATCCACCCCGATGCCGATGGTAATTGCGGCGATTATTGATGTAACCATGTCAAGACTGATGGAAAACCAGCCCATAATTCCGAAATTTATGATGATCGTCATTCCCATATCTATTAATGCCAAGGGGCCGGCCTTGACTCTTCGGAAAAGTAAAATAATTACTAACAAAACGATAAGCAGCGACAGAAACAAGCCCTGCATCTGACCGGTTACAATATAGTGGGCAAGCCTGGAATTGATTATGGGAAAACCCGTGACCTCGAATGAGTACGGCGCGGGAAGACTCACAGCAAGGTGTTGCCTGATTTTACGCATAATATTGTTTGTCTCCGTGGTCCCGAGAGTCCCGGCCGATTTTGTTGCCAGCCTGACAAGTATATTGCATTTTTGAAAATCGGGATCCACAAAGGGCTCAAACACGTCCACCCTCCCGTCGGAATCAGAATCCTCGCCCGAATATATTTCCAGGTAATCAAGAATATCGAGTCTGTTTTCAGGTATTTTATAATAATTCGGATCATCGTTGTGCATGGCCATGTGCATACGTTTTATGAAATCCGAAAAAGCATCGGTACGGCCGACCCTCAAATCCTTGTTTGCGTCCGCGACAAGCCAGCGTCTTAATCTCTCAACGGTCTTAAGAAAATCACGTTGCTTGACACCGTCGATCTTTTTTGAATCAATGGTAATATTAAACCCCCACTCTCCTCCGAATTTATGGCCGATTTTAAGGACATTTATTTTTGCGGAATCATCGTCCTTAAAGTAATGGAGCATATCCGTATCAACCTTGAGCCTCAGCATACCCGCCACTGCAATACAAAAAACAATGCCAGCCACTACAAAGACCTTTTTATGATGCCTGACGGCAATTTTTGCGATCAGGGCAAGGGCTTTATCGACGACACTTGTTTTTAAAATGTTTCTTTTCCCGATCAAAAGAGATGGATACCTGTGCGGCAGGAGGGCCAGGCTTGCGGGAATAAATGTTATGGAAATAAATACCGCAAATATTACACCTATGGCGGAAAATACACCCCACTCGAGCATGGCCGAAACCTTGCTCGTTAAAAAAGTCATAAAAGCGGCAAATGTTGTCAGGCCGGCCAGCATGATAGTGGTCGTAATATGCGACATGGCGATCGGAATCCCTTTTTGTTTCCCCTTTCTTGTGATAAGATCAAAATCAGCATAATACTGATTTAAAACATGAATGGCATATGAACTTCCCACGGCAACAAGAAGCGGCGGGAGCGTGCCTCCAACGGTCGTAATTTTATAACCCAGATGCCCCATGAGCCCGAACGTCCAGAGTTCCGACAAAAGCAGGGTTGTAAGTGGGAGAATCACCCCCCGGATCGATCTGAAATTAAAAAAGAAAACAATTGTCGCCACCAGAATAACCAGGGGGACATTCCGGCGAAGGTCATCCTGGATATAATCGCCAAATCGCTTGTCAAGAAAGGGGACACCCGAAACGATAATCGTCAAATTCTTATATGATTTGACGATGTCGTTCAGTTCGTCCACCATTTTGGCCCGTTCAGGGCAGACGGCAAACTTGATGATGATCGCAAAATCGGTAATCCTGCCGGTTTCAGGGTCGGTTGCATAAATGCCTTTTTTAAACGCCGGGTTGCTTGTAAGCCGTTTTTTAAATAGTTCGATTCCTTCTAAGGTGTGGGGGATGATCCGGTTGCCGTTTTCATCCTTTTTAACGAGATCATATGCCTTCAGGGTATCATTTTTACCTGTTATATCCTCCGCATTAAAAGGGGAGATGATGGTATCTATCATCTTGGCCCGTTTTAATTTCATATCCTCAAGCACCAATGTCTTAAGGTTATTGATTGCGCCCTCAGATAGTTTGTCGGTTGATTTAAAGCCTGTAGGCGCTTTTCGCTCCAGGAATCTTACAAACACGGGGTCATCTGAAAACCTGTCATAAAAATCCTTCATGCATGCGCTGTTCCGGGTTGCCACCTCGTTAAACCCGCTCAGTCGCGTTTGTTCTTTCTGCGTATCAACATCCTTGTATTCCTCCATATCGGTCAAAAGATAATTGAATTTTTTAAAAGTATGAGCGCTCCACAGATTATCTGCGGAAACAGCCATAATCATGAAGCGGCCGTTATCCCCGAAAACCTCTCTGTTCTTCGCATATTTGATATAATCCGCGTCGGTTTTCGGCATAAAAGCTTCCACCGAGCTGTTGAATTGGAGATTTCGCATTCCATAAGACAATGCAACGGTAATTGCCAGTAGCCCGATTAACACGAGAACAGGTCTTTTTGTGATAAATTTAAGATAGGAATTCATGGCATCCTTTTGCATGACATGGCATGGGGAAGTGTGATAAAATACCCTTTTGGTGTTTGGTTCCGGAAATATTGATTTTTACACGATTGACACATCAGTCAATAACAGTGTTAGGGCGGAAGATAAAGTTTTTTTCGGTGATCCTGTGAAAAGCTTTTTACTAGTCCGTCTTAATTAATAATTTTTCAATTCAAACAGTTATTAGCTATGTTGATTCTGATGATTATCTTAGCGACAACTTTTTATCCACTGCGTTTCATCTCCTTCTCAATTGACAAAAAGATTTCATAGTTGTACAATTGTCCATAATATTAAATTGTGAGAATAAATATGGATATTGTAATCGATACATCTGCATTGATAGCGGTAATTGTTGATGAGCCGGAGCGTAATACAATTGTTGAATTAACAACGGGAAATACGCTAATCGGTCCAGGCTCTATTCCCTGGGAAATTGGTAACGCCTTTTCGGCCATGTTTAAGCGTCAAAGATTGACTCTGGATGAAGCCCGAAAGGGTTTGTTGATTTTTGAAAATATCCCTCTTCGATATATTAAAATAGACTTTGTTAATGCTGTGACAATTTCAAAACGAACTAATATGTATGCCTACGATGCTTACTTCTTAGATTGCTCTATCAGACAAAAAGCACCATTATTGACTTTAGATCGTAAACTTAAAATAGCAGCCCAAAGTTTAAATGTACGGACCATGGAGGTTTAAGATGCAAGTTTATACTTATTCAGAAGCACGACAAAAACTTGCCGTCATTCTGGATCAAGCTGAAAATACAGGAAAAGTTTTAATCCGAAGAAAAGACGGGAGAACTTTTGCATTAATTCCGGAAAAGATAGCATCTTCACCTTTGGATGTACCCTCAATCAGTGCGAAGATTTCATCTCAGGAAATTGTGGATATAATTCGTGAAGGAAGAGAAAGATAGGATAAACCGGGTCTGTTGCACAGCCTCGACTTCCGGAAAGAGCTGCTGACCCTGGCCAAGGGGTTGTCTCTGCCGAGGGTTTTAACGTGCGCCGAAGGCAAAACAGAAGCATTCACAAATGGCGAGAATGTGGAGGTCCGCCGGAGTCCTCAGGCCGTGGCATGCAAGAAGAGATACGCTGTAGAACTCGGGAAGCCCCAAAGGTTCCGGAAGATTTGGTCCCGAATGGATGATGTTCAAGGAACTATGAAACCTGATTCATCAGAAACAATGGAATCATAACCGGATATTATAAGAAAAGGCACCATGAAAAATGGATAAAATAAAAGAGTTTTTCAAAAAAGATCAATTTGCCGAATACGTCGGGATCGAGCTGCTTGAAGCAGGCCTGGGAACTGCCGTGGCAAGACTTGAAATTAAGGACAGGCATTTAAACGGCGTGGGCATTGTCCATGGCGGCGCGGTATTCTCACTTGCCGATCTGGCCTTTGCGGTAGCCTCAAATTCCCACGGAACCGTCGCCCTTGCCATTAATGCCGACATCTCTTTTTTAAAGGCAGTGTCAGCGGGGGTGTTGACCGCCCGGGCCTGGGAGGTCTCCAGAAATTCAAAACTCGCCACTTACCGGATCGACGTGACCGAAGACGGCGGCGACCTTGTCGCCGTGTTCCAGGGGACGGTGTATCGGAAAAAAGAGGCTCTGCCCGGATTGACGGACTCGTAAAAAGTCCTCTACTGCGTTGTAGCGGGTCGCGAAATGCTCGGAATACTATATGTATACCTCCGCTTTCGCGACACCACTACGCCTTGTATATGGAACTTTCTGCTTAGCCATCTTTACCGGGTTGCCTGACTTTTTACGAGATCCTCTATATTGGAAGCTGTGTATAATAATTCAGGGGACAATGTCATTAACTTAAGCGATTATTTTAAAAATCAACTGCAGAATGTCGAACAGGGAATATCGAATTTCGAAGTTTTTTTACTTTTGCAGTTCGACATTTCCCTTAAGTTAATGACATTGATTCAGGGAATGGGTTTACGGATATGGAAAGCAGGATAGAATACATTTCAATACAATTAAAAGGGAGGCCGCCTTTTATATGCTATTCGGATGATAATACGGAAGTATTCACGGAAGACGGGCAGGGTGAAGTGATTCCGGGATGGGCTTTACTTAAGCATCACCAATGCCCCAATTGCCCGCTTGCGCTTGACAATTACAAATACTGCCCGCTATGCACGACCCTTTATCCTCTTTTTTCCTATCTTTCGGATGTGGCATCAACAGATGAAACCCGGATAACCATAAAGGAGGCGCTGTTTTCAACACAGATAAAGCTTACGGCCCAGGAGGCGATACCTCTTATCCTCCCGCAGCTGACAATCCTCAGCGGATGTCCTCACTGGCGGTTTAACCGTTGGGCCTACCGGTATTTTTCCTATTCATCCGATTATAAATTCTGGGTTTTCAAGGCATTGGCCATAGCCCTGGTCCGGGAACTCGTTGCGGGCGGTAAATTTCCGGAAAAAGAGGAAATAATTGAAAAGGTCAGACACCGGCTTGCCGGTTTAAAGGTAACTGTGGAATCGTTGAGAAAGCGGATAACCGGAGAAATGGAGGACGACGCGGGTTTAAACGCGCTTGTTTCAGGCTCAAGCCTGGTATCACTTCTGGAAATTTCAGTGGACGAGTGTCTTGCGGAGTGGGAAAAGGAGATACTTGCAGGGATGTAGCTGCATGGTTGTCGCCTTGCTTGACATCGGATATTGCCCTAAGGCCGTTGACATCAAAAAAATTTAGACCGTGCGGCCAGAATTTCAGGCAGGGGTTCAGGATTTTGAATCCCTGCCCAATCATGATGCACTCGTAAAAAGTCAGGCACCCCGGTTACGAGGGCTAAGTAGAAAGTTCCATATACAAGGCGTGGTGGTGTCACGAAAGCGGAGGCATACATATAGTATTCCGAGTATTTCGCGACCCGCTACAACGCAGTAGATGGGACTTTTTACGACGCCATCAATCATATATTGCGCTAATTGACCTGTGCTTACGTTAATTTACATAAGGCCGGAGCTTGTGTCGTATTTTACCGGCCCCCGAAATCACTTTCCCGTAGTCGCGGGTTTATCTTTTGTCTTTGCCTCGGTCCTGGCTGGGGTCGCTTTCTTTTTCGCCTTGGTTTTTGTTTTTGTGCCTCCGGTCTTTGGCGTCTTTGCGGGGGCGGCCTTCTTTTTTACGTTTGTCTTGGGTTTAGCCTTTTTTTCGGGTGTCGGCGCCTCTTTTTTCGGCTCGGGAAGTGTCTTTTTGCTGTCCGTATCTTTTATTTTGCTCTTTTTCACGGTCTTTTTTACAGGTGCTTTCTTTTTTGGAACCTTTGGCGCATCTGTTTTTTTGGCTGCCGGTTTTTGGGGTTCAGGCGTTTTTGCCTTTGCTTTCCCGGCCTTGCTTTTTTTATCCCCGGTTTTTTGCCACTTGTCACTTTTCAGCGCCTTTAATGCAAGGTCCCTGACCTTCAGGATATCTTCGTCAGTGTAGACCCCTTTCTGGCCGGAAATCGCGGCCAGCTTCATGCCGTGCTTGATACCTATTTTGTATATCTCCTTTACCTTTTCCCACTCGATTTCCCGCCCGACGGTAAAGACCTCGAATTTACCCTCAAGGGCCAGGACGATTGTTTCGGCAAGGCAGGCGTAGGCCACGTTTTTGGGAAGCCCGATATCCTTCATCTTGACTTCCCCGGGCATCAGGATTTCTCCGGACTCAACGACTAAAACGTCCGGCCGCTTGGCAACATCCTCGGCCGAAAGGTCCAGGGGCCGGGCCACGTCGGTTATAACACAGCCGGGTTTCACTTTCGTGATATCCAGTATCTTCTTTCCCGCGCCGGAAGTGGTGGTAACAATCATGTCCATATCACCGAGATACCGGTCCGCATAAGTTGAAAGCGTGATTTTGCAGTTGGGCGCCTCCTGCTCAATGGACTTCCTTAAGGCCATGAGCTTGGCCGGATTTCGGCCGACCAGGTACAGGTCGTTTACTACCAGGGCCAGAAGCCTTGAGCAGACCGCACCGATGGAACCCGTCGAGCCCACGACCATTGCCTTTGCATCGACGATTTTTCCTTTTTCGATTTTCAGAATGCCCATGCGCCGAACTGCGTCTGCCGCAGCCCACAGGGCGCCGGATGCGCTGTAGCTGTTCCCGGTGGTAATGGGTATCTCGGCCTTGCGTGAGACCGTGACCCCGGCGTCCCCAACTACCTTTGTAAATGCCCCGAGCCCCATGATCTGAGCCCCGAGACGCTTGGCCATGCGGGCCGCCTGAAGGAGTCGTTTGTAGGTGAATTCGGGCGAATGGGACAGCATCTGTTTCGGGGTGCCGCCAACGGAAATGAGCCAGCCTTCGGCTTCCACGCCCAGAGGCGATTTAACACCGGAAATCTTGGAATAGATAAACGGAGGAGAGTAGGCCATGGCCTTTTCAACCGCGTCCACGACTCCGGGCACCTTGGTGAGCATGCCGATGGTCGGATCTTTTTTAAAATCGTCCTGGGACAGGGGATGGATAACAAAGGCGAACCGGTTTATCCTCCGTTTATCCCCCTGGGGATAGATAATTCTCGGTTCCGGGTATTGATCGCAGATGATATCCATCAGTTCGTCGTTTGTGATTTTGTCTTTCTTTTTTTCCAGGCCGGCGATGATCATCGCCTCGATAACGTTGATCCCCACCACGCGTTCGAAAAGCTTGGGGGTATTGTCTATTATCATGTCGACCCCCCGTTTCTTGAGAAATCTTACGCGATCATCATATACCGTTGATGTTATTATCGTCTTATGCCCTAGTTCCTCAAGGCCGGCTACATTAAAGTAATTGTAAAAATCATGGTACGGGACCATTATCATGCTGCTTTTCTGCATGGCCTTGCGCAGGATAAACCGGTTCCATATCTGGATGGGAACCGTTGACGTGGCCATCCTTTTGCCGGGCGCGTAATTTAAAACCTCATGGATGCCCTTGGCGTACAACTCCAGCTCTTTTATGGAGTTCAGGAACTTGGGGATTCCGTGTTCGAGAATCGGGTCGGCAAAGGTCAGGTTTTCGGTATAATCGGAAAGGATACTGGCCAGGTTGTAGTTGACCATACCGGACAGAACCAGTATCCGGGCATTGGAAAAGATTTTGTTCATGCTGAATTGCAGGGAGCGGATGGACCATTCAAAGGATACCTTGCGCAGATTTGCGCCGGTCGTAACAGGGGTTTTGATTTTTGCGGCCAGCCTTTCAATCCGTTTGGTCCGTTTTTCCGTAAGTCTTTTGGGTCCGATGGTATAGGGGAATTTGACGCTCCCGATGCCGATGGCGTCGACTTTCTGGTCCCAGTACTTGAGAAGTCCTTCGGCCTTTTTAAAGTCTCCGTCCGTTCCTATCCGCTTGACTGAAAAATCCTTGCCTAGAAATTCGGTTTCAAATTCATAGTTGTGCTTGCTTGCTCCAAGACTGATGCATACGACTCGTTTCATGTCTCCTCCATGCGTTTTTTTGATTGATAGCTGGAATTTTCGGGCCTGCCGCAGCCGGCGGAAAGCGGAACCGAGCATATTGGTATCCCATGGTCGCAACAAACAGAAATCAGTTTATCATATATGATAAGAAAATTGCAATGGAAGAATTCCACCTGGTTTGTGAAAAATGACTTGAAATCCGGCCGAATCGGTTGAATGATGGGATGGTTTTTTTCGTGACTTTTTACGTGCCGGAATTTGTGATATACGTCAAACAATAATCAGAAGGAAGAAAGGCGGTTTTTTGGGATTTCTATTCAATCCGAAAGATTTTTTCGTAAAAAAGGTGCTGAAACTGCATCCGGGGGTCCTGATCTTTGCTACTTTCTGCATCGCGATCATGGTAGGCGCCTTATTGCTTATGCTGCCGATATCAACCAAAACGGGATATATCCCGTTTATTGATGCCCTTTTTACGGCTACGTCCGCCACCTGTGTTACCGGGTTAATTGTGGTGGACACAGGAACTTATTTTACCTTTTTCGGCCAGATGGTGATCCTGCTGTTAATCCAGGTCGGCGGGCTCGGCGTCATGACCATTTCGGTGGCCCTGTTTCACCTGATCGGCAGGAGTATTTCGTTCAAGCAGAGGATGGCCATGCAGGACGTTTTTTCCTCGTCTCCCCGGGGGGATATTTTACGTCTGGTGAAAAGTATACTTTTGTTCACGTTCGCAGCGGAACTCATCGGCGCCGTATTCCTTTTTTTCTGCTGGTACCCTCAATACTCGTGGCATCGAGCTGTGTACCTATCTGTTTTTCATTCAGTATCAGCCTTTTGCAATGCCGGATTTTCCCTGTTTTCCGATAGCTTGACCGCCTGGGGGGACAGCGGATTTTTAAACCTGACTGTCTGCCTGCTGATCGTTATCGGAGGGCTTGGTTTCCCGGTTCTCTATGACATGGCGGCAAAAATCCGCACCGGCCGGAAACGCCGTTACAGTCTGTCGGTTCAGACCAAGACGGTTTTGATGACCACCGGGATATTGATTGTGGCAGGCGCCGTGTTCTTTGCATTCCTTGAACGCAACGCGGCCATGAGGCAAGGAACGACCCTGCACCATGTCTATGTCTCTGTTTTTCAGTCAATCACCTGCCGTACTGCAGGCTTTAACACTGTGGATATCAGCGCGTTAAACGATGCCACGCTTATACTCATGCTTTTTCTGATGTTTTTCGGGGCGTCACCCGGGTCATGCGGGGGCGGGGTCAAGACCACGACACTCGCCGTCATTGCGGTGTTCACCTTCAGCCGGATGACGCGTAAAAAAAGGGTGAACCTGTTTAAAAAGAGTATCCCCGACGAGACGGTGACCCGTAGCACTTCCCTTATTCTCGCATCCCTCGCGCTCATAGGGGTTTGCGTCTTCATGATGCTCGCGGCGAATCCCGGGGGAGGCCGGGGATATTTTTTTTCCTGCCTCTTTGAAACCGTGTCCGCCTTCGGCACGGTGGGGCTTTCAACCGGGTTCACTCAAATACTCGGCACATGGGGAAAAGGCTGGATTATAGCCATGATGATTGTGGGCAGGGTGGGGGTTCTTACCTTTGCATATATTATAGCCGGAGACGGCATGGAGCGCGGTGTAGAGTATTCCGAAGAAAACATAATGATAGGATGAATAAGAATATGAAAAAATTTGCGGTTATCGGGCTTGGTAATTTCGGGTTCAACGTGGCAAGGGCGTTGTACGAAGACTGGAACGAGGTTATCGCCATAGATAATGACAGGTCGCGTGTTCACTCCATCGACGCCTTTGCCACCGAAGCCCTTGTTTTAGACGCCACGGACAGGGATTCCTTGAAAACCCTGGGGCTGGAGAACATGGACGGTGTAATCGTATCTACCGGCACCAAAATTTCCACCAGCATTCTGATCTGTCTTTACTTAAAGGAGATCGGGGTGAAGACCATTCTGGCCAAGGCCCTGGACGAAGATCACGGCAAAATCCTCCAGAAGGTCGGGGCGTCCGAAATCATCCATCCTGAGCGGGACATGGCAAGGCGTGTGGCCCGGGGGTTGTCAACGCCCAATGTGCTTGATTTCATACCATTGTCCGAAGATTTTGATCTCCTTCAGGTGGGCCCGCCGTCCGGGTTCCTCGGAAAGTCTCTGAAGGAGTTGAACCTGCGGGCAAAGTACAACGTCCATATCATCGCCATCAAGGAACTGGTGCCTGAAAACTTCGTCCTGGTCCCCCCGGCTACTTTTGTGATCAAGGACAGCGATGTGCTGATTATTCTGGGAAAGTCGGAGGATATTAAGAAGATTAAGGCACTTAAATAAAAGTATTTTTCAAATATGCCTCTTATTTATCTCCCCGGAAAATCTATCCCGATTCGCCCAGTAATGGCATTTTGGACATTTGGAACCATCGGGGTAATCCTTGCCTTCTTCATGGGGGCACCCCATAATCCTGTCGGCTATTACCACGGATTTTACTTTATTTTGCCTGATAAATTCGAGAATTGCATCCTGTACCATAAGGTCGTTACGAATCTCCGAATCCTTAAACCATCGTTTTAAATCGCGTGGCATCTCATTTTCCCCGGCGACTATACCCACCGCGACTTTTGTGGCAATTTTATTATCAGGCCCATAATATGAGATGGTTGCAACAGGATACCCTCTAAAGCCCTTATTGGAAATTTTTTTTAACTTTTTTGGTTTCTTCATTTTTCCCCCGGAACCGGCTTACTCATCCCCGATAACTTCATGTGTTTCCCAGTTTTCATCAACCCACAGCCCGATTATATGGATATTCTTATATTTTTCACGAAGAAAACTGATTGCCTTTTGTGTCTGTGCAATCTGCTCGTTATATGATGCCGGATTTCCAGCACAATCATAATGACCGACAACGGCAATGCCGCCGGAATTATGATGCTCAATTGAAATTTTTAGTCTTTCAAGAATCGACTGGACCAGGGCGGGATTCTTCCTTTCGGATAGAATCAAATTCGGACCGGGCTCGGTAATGGAATCAACATACTCGGCATTGAATCGCTTCTGAAGGAAGCTGATTACGGGCAATTGGACCCGTCCATCCATGCAATTGACAACTGTACAGAATTGCATGCCGTTTCCTTTCGTAAAGAGGCATCCTGAAAATATGGAACCATAGGGGATAGCTTAGGGCCCACGCAGGAATAACCTCACATTTTAAGTGCCGATGCATCCCGCCTGGCTGCGTTGCGAAAGCTCGGAATATTCCCGATATTCCTGCACTTTCGCAGCCTGGGCGGATGGAGGGAAGTCAAGAAGATGCGTCGGCAAGGTATGGATCGGGCCAAGGGAGATCAGCGGATTCTTGGAGATACAAGTTTTGTGCACGGACGTCCCCCTATATTTACCATGACGATAAAAAGGATGTCATTTTTTCCAAACGCTTGGCAATCAACGTGTTTTTCCTGTTTTTACGACGCCGTCATGCCTTGTCATTTGTTCCGCATTCTGATCGAACTGCCTTTTGAATCCGGTTCTTATATGCTTCATAATCGGGCGGTTTCCTTTCATAGGCAGCATCCATGAAAGGAGATGAGAAGATAAAGTCGGCTGATGC
Source organism: Deltaproteobacteria bacterium (assembly GCA_013151835.1). GTDB lineage: Bacteria > Desulfobacterota > Desulfobacteria > Desulfobacterales > Desulfosalsimonadaceae > JAADHK01. Next base: position 4,624 of record JAADHK010000037.1, on the reverse strand, counting down.
CCGGTTGGTTGCAACCGGGATATTCCATACCACGGCCAGTCGGAGGAGCGCCTTTACATCCGGGTCGTGGGGCTGGGCTTCCAGGGGATCCCAGAAAAAGACGAGAAGGTCGATTTTACCTTCCGAGATCAACGCCCCGATCTGGAGGTCCCCGCCAAGGGGGCCGCTCTGCATGGAGTGTACCTTTATGCCAAGCTTACTTGCCAGGAGCATTCCGGTTGTGCCTGTGGCATACAGGATATGTCGGGAAAGGGCATCCCTGTTCTTTTTGGCCCAGTCGAGCATTTCGTCTTTCATGTGGTCGTGGGCGATTAAGGCGATCCGTTTCTGCATTTCGATGATTTCATCCTCTTTGATTTTTTATCGGAAGGCAAGCCAATGGTTAAGATAAGGGTCAAGTCTACGTTTGGCTTTTATGTTAAAGCTTACCAGCTTCCGCTTGCTCCCCCGCCCGACGATGATCCGCCGCCGAACCCGCCGCCGCCCCCGCTGCTGCTTTTATTTTTAGACGACAGGCGCAGCAAAAAGAGCAAAAGAATTCCGGCGCCGGCGAAAAACATCCATCCCCATCCTTTTTTACCGGATTTCATGCAGGATATGCCGGCGGTAATACAGATGATGATCAGGATGACAATCAGGATATGCCACTTATAATGGCTGAACCAGGAAACCTTGTGGGTGATTTTTCCGACCACGGCCCGGCATCCCTCGAATATTCCCCTGGTGTAGTCATCTGACTTGAAGTATGGGAGCATATTGGTATCTATGATTTCTTTCATTACTGAATCATACCGGCTGCCGTATGCTTCTCCCAGTTCGATTCTGCATTTCCGGTCTTTTACCGATACGAGGATCAGTACCCCGTTGTTTTCTTTTTTATGCCCGATCCCCCAGTCGTTGAAAAGCCCGGTGGCAAATTCCTCGAATGTCTCGTCGCCGGTATCGTAGTCTCTGTATGATTCCATGGTTACCGCCACAGCCTCTATGCCGGTCTGGGACTCCAGGTTTTCAAACATCCTGGTAATGGCAGCGGCATCTGGCTCCTCTATGATATCAGCGTAGTCGTCAACATAGTCGTTATAATGTTCGGGATAACCCGCCATGCAGTTTTCGCTGAAAACAAGCAGGAGTAAAAACATCGCAAAAAGTGCGAACTTCGCTATCGGGATTTTGTCATATTTGCGTATCATGTAAATGCTCCATATCTTTTGTATAGTAAGGGTGTCCGTGAAATGCAACAGCAGCATAGCCCCCAACTGCTGTCGTAAAAGCCGGACATCAGGGGGCCTTTGATACCTGGAAAGCCACCGCTCCTTTTTTCTTTAATCCGTTCAGCAGGGTGGCGGTTTTTACATCAGTAAAAGGGCTTTGATCGATGATTGTTTGCATATTTTCCTGGGATTTCACGAGAGACAGGATTTTTTGAGCCTCCGGGTCTGCGGTTTGTCCGTTGTTATTTATTTCATGATTTCCATTTAAAACCACCCGTACACTTGAAAAATCTTTTTTCATCTGCCTGCGCCATGCGATTTCCCGGCTGGCGCCTTCGAACAGGGCATCCAGGGGATCGAAAATTTTGTCCTCGACCTCTACCGGGGAGTGTATGATCTTGCACACCCCGCCCCTTTCCGAAAATATCCGGAACAGGGCCTTTTCTCCGACAGTATCTCCATGGCAGGCATTTACGACCCGGCCATTTTGGATAAAAATCGCCGCCGGTTTTGAACGGCCCTGGATATCGATTTTCCCGGTGAATGAAGATTGTTCGATTTTCTGCAACTGTTTCACCAGATTTCCTTTGACCAGCATGGGAAATTTGGCTTTTTTTTCTTCGGTTTTGGTTATAACAGGCTCGTCTTCCTCAATGACTTCCGCCTTTATAAGCTCTGCAATCACGGCCTCCGTATGAGGTCTGCTGATGCCGCTTTTAGCGATTATTTCCCGTAATTTAGCACTGTTTTTTATCAGGCCCGTGATCCGTTCCAGATGATTGCTGTCCGTCCGGTTCCGGATAGAATTCGGGATATCTGCGGACACAATCCTGAATCTGGCCGAAGGACCGGATATCAACTCCGTAAGTGTTTCCGCCTCGTCGGTTAGGCGGGCCGCCTCGAAAAGAAGGGACATATTCTGGCCGGAGAGGTTCTCTATAAGGTCCGGGGTTTTGATGATAAACCTGAACATTCCGGACTTAAGGGACGCGAGTTCGTAAAAGGCCTCGTTTCCGGTAAGTGTTCCCGAAGAAGCGTGAAACATATTGCCGTTTTTGAAGAAAATAATGCCTATGGGTTTTCCGGGTTTGTCGGACAGGGTAAGTTCGCCTGTTTTTTCATTTATCTCAAGTACCTGTACGATTTCATTTAAACCGACCTGATCCAGGTTGCCGCTGAAATCGACTTCGCTTTCCGAGTTTTTAAGTCGACCCGCCTTTTCCAGGGCCCGGCCCATGGTTTCTATGATGTTTTTCGCGTCCAGGGGCTTGGTGAGGTATTCGTCGGCCCCCATGCGCAGGCCCTTTAACTGCTCGGACGGGTCGTCCATGGCGGAAAGAAAGATAAACGGAATTACGGCCGTGCGGCTTGACTGGAGAAGACGGCGATAAAATTCAAAGCCGCCCATTTCGGGCATCATGACATCGGATATGATGATATCGGGCAGATCGGCTTCAATGAGTTTGAGCGCTTCTTTCCCGTTTGAAGCGCTTGTCACCTTAAAGCCATGCCTGGACAGGATTTTATCGAGAAAGGCAATTGTGGCTGACTCGTCTTCTACTATTAAGACCTTATGGTCCATCAGAAATTCCGTTTAATGCACGTTATATTCATAAAAGGTCTGAACCCTTCCATTTAAAATCCCAGCTCCGAATTGACCAGTATTACGGAAACATCGGTCATCATGGGCTTGCGGTGCAAAATAGCAGTGACGCAGCAGATCCGCTGGGGAGAATCGCAGTCCACACAGATACCGGTTTTTGCGCACGGCGTATCCATGTTCAGGCTTTTTGCCCGCATGGGCCCGGCAATTTCCCTGATCCTGGCCAGCGCAGAATCGAGAGTTTTTCGCACCTTATTCATGCCCGCGATGATCACGACCCTTGGACATCCGAAGATCATGGCGCAGACCCGGTTGCCCACCCCGTCCACGTTAACTATTTCTCCGGTGGCGGATATGGCGTTTGCGCCGCAGATAAAGCAGTCACACCGACCCTGGGCAAGGCGCAAATCGAGGTCGGAATTCTCTTTGCCCGGGTTCCAGTGGTCGTAGACTGTTTTTCCCATGCCCGACAGAATTTCCGGAAGGCCCAGTGCCCGGGTCGTGGAAGACCCGCCGAAACCAAAGCTTTCATCCTTGCTCACCTCTTTGAGGACAAGTTGACGGGCCTCTTTCGCATCTACGGCAAAGCAGGCGTTAAAACCATGGTGTTTCAAATTCTTTATCGTTGTCCGGCCGAGCTGTTCTGAAAGCCACAGGCGGTATTTAATATCATTCGTCATTTTTTAATGCCCCGGATTCCCCTGCTGGTTCGGTTAACATTTTGATTTATTAACACAAGAAATGTGTGTTTTGCAAGCATGAATCGGCAGGGACAATGGCGGCGCATGCGAGCTTGGAATGATCGTACCCGCAGTTGACCTGACCGGCTGTTTTTGCTAATAAAGACATAAATGCGCAACGTCGTCGGTTTACGGTACAAATTGTCCCCCGGAACACATAAGGAGTAAAAAATATGGCCTCAAAGACAATAACAAATTCCCCTGCGCCCGACCGGTTCGCAATGCTTACGGGCGAGATCAAGCAAGCAGATGATTTTTCCATAGAGGAGATCGGGGACAGGATCAGGAGAATAAGGGAGTCGGAGGGGCTCTCCTATGAGCAATTGTCGAATATGACCGGCTTTGATGTGGAGCTTCTTGAGAAAATAGAGAAAAACGAGGTGAAGCCGCAGCTCGGTACAATCGTCAGGCTCTCCAAGGCGCTTCACAGCGCTTTTTCGCGGGTCTTGTCAGGCGTGGGGAGCCACGTTTATTCCATTACCCGGAAAACCGAACGTAAAGCCGCCCATCGTTCCACTTCCACTAAAGGGGCGAGCCTTTACTCTTACCGCAGCCTTGCCCCGGAGGTTCACGGCCGGCACATGGAAGCCCTTGTGGTAAGGCTTGAGGAAAATCCGGACAGGGAGATGTCCGTACACGACGGCGAGGAGTTTATTTACGTGCTGGAAGGGGAAGTTCTTCTTATTATCGATAAGGATGAATTCTTGCTCGAACCCGGCGATTCGGTCTATTATCTCTCCACAACGCCCCACATGGTTGCCGCAAAAAAGGGAACAGCGGATATACTGGCGGTTCTCTACGAAGGTTAAGGGTCTGTCCGGAAATAAGTGATTCTAATTTTGGAGTCGAGGCGCCTGCCCGGCAAGGCGCGAAGAGGACGAATACTATACGTATTCAACCGATGAGCAACACAGCCGGGCGGGATGGATCGGCGCCAAAATGTATCAGTTATTTATGGACAGGCCCTAAGTCAGATGCACTCGTAAAAAGTCAGACAACCCGGTAAAGATGGCTAAGTAGAAAGTTCCATATACAAGGCGTAGTGGTGTCGCGAAAGCGGAGGCATACAT
>JAADHK010000115.1 GCA_013151835.1 Deltaproteobacteria bacterium | reverse complement strand
ACCCCTGCTATCTCGGCCGCCATTCCGGGGATTATCAGTCTCCCCGCATGATACTCTCGGCCCTGCCGAATGTAACGCTCGTTGAAATGGAACGGAACCGGAAAAACGCGTTGTGCTGCGGCGGCGGGGGCGGAAACATCCATACGGACATCCTCGGCAGCGGAGATGAAAAGCCGGCCGTGCACAGGGTGCGCGAAGCCGGGCAGGCAGGCGTTGAAATCCTTGCGGTTGCCTGCCCCCTTTGCGCGATCATGCTCGAAGACGCGATCAAGACCAGCGGGCTGGAAGGCAGGCTGCAGGTGTGTGAAATATCGAAATATCGGAAATCATAGGGAAAAGACTTGGCTGACGCGGAATTTAACATAACAGCTTCTTTTTGCATATATTGACATTGCAATTGCAGTCAGGATTCTTTCCTGGCAATCGCCGGGTAAGGAACCCGGCCTGCTCTATAGAAGTTACTCCCTGTAAAAATACCGCAGCGCGGAGCAAACAGTTTTTTACGGTACATAAGCAAAAAGCAAATAAATGATTGACACCGACAAGTGTACGCTTTAAAATGTACACAACTTAATGGAGGTCTATCATGGAAATTAATGCCGCAGAATTCAGGGTAAAATGTTTTAAGATATTAGACGAGATTGAAAAAACCCGCAGGGAAGTCATCATCACCAAACGGGGCAGGCCCGTTGCAAAATTGACGCATATTGAACAGAGAGACGAAAAAGACCCCCTCCTGGGGGCGCTTTCGGGCTTTGGAAAAACAATGGGTGATTTAACGGAACCTCTCACGGTTCACAGTGACTGGGAGGTTGATTGATGTTATTGCTCGATACCCATGTCTGGTGGTGGAGCCTCACGGAGCCCGAGCGCTTATCTGCAACCGTTATCAAAACCATAAAACAAACAAAGCCGTATCAACGGGCCATCGCATCCATTTCCATCTGGGAATTCGCAATGATGGCAGTAAAAAAAAGAATTGAACTCAAAATTTCGGCATCAAAGTGGCTTTTCAGGGCAATTCATGACACCGGTTTACGGGTTATCGAATTGTCGCCGGAAATTGCTGTTGAGTCTTGCAGCCTGCCTGGAGATTTCCATAAAGATCCGGCGGACAGGATTATTGTTGCCACGGCCAGGGTTCACAATTTGTCCTTGCTTACCAAAGACCGGAAGATATTAGATTACCCCAATGTCAAGGCGGTCTGGTAAACAACGGGATTTAACTCTGATGGCTTCGTAAAAAGTCCCATCTACTGCGTTGTAGCGGGTCGCGAAATGCTCGGAATACTATATGTATGCCTCCGCTTTCGCGACACCACTCCGCCTTGTATATGAAACTTTCTACTTAGCCATCGTAAGCGGGTTGCCTGACTTTTTACGAGTCCGTCAACTCTGACAAGGAGTAAGAAATGGATATCATAGATGCGATTTATGCCAGAAAGAGCATACGGGGATTTCTGCCCGATGCAATTGATCGTAAAACCATAGAAAAAATTCTTTCCGCTGCCGTGCGCGCCCCGTCCGCCATGAACACCCAGCCCTGGGAATTTGTGGTCCTGGCGGGAAAGCCACTGGACGAGGCAAGAAAAAAGATCGTTGAAAAGCTTAATTCCGGAGCCCCCATGAAGCCGGATCACCTGGTGGTGGGCTGGCCCAATGAGGGTGTGTACCGGGACCGGCAGGTGGGCCTTGCAAAACAGCTTTTCACGCTCATGGATATCGAGCGCAAGGATACACAAAAGCGGGCCTGGTGGCTTGAGCGGGGATTCAGGTTCTTTGATGCGCCCGTTGCAATCATCGTAATGGCCGACCGGGCGCTTTCAGAGTCGGGGCCGCTGTTCGACATCGGGGCGGTTACATCGAACATCTGTCTTGCCGCGCTCAAATACGGCATAGGCACCTGCATCGAGGATCAGGGTATCCTGTATCCCGAGGTAGTGCGGGAGATTGCGGATATTTCGGATGAAAAACGGATCATGATCGCAATCGCCATGGGGTATCCGGACCCGAATTTTCCCGCAAACAGGGTGGAAAGTGAGCGCGAATCTATTGACTCCATTACCCGATGGGTTGGCTTTTAAAATCAATAAGGAATTATAATGTATAAGAATCTGTTTTCCCCCATATCCATAAACAAGGTGAAGATCAAAAACAGGATCGCTTACCCGGCCCTGGGCCTGCTCTATTCCCATGACCGGAAGTTAAACGAAAGATACGTCCGGTTCTATCGTGAGCGTGCCAAAGGCGGGGTCGGGCTGCTGACCGTGGGGCCTGTAGGGGTAGATTTTATCGGCTCGGGCATGCTTGTTCTGGGAATCGATAATGACGAGACAATTGCCGATTTCAGCAAATTAACGAAAATCATAGGGGACGCGGGCGCCAAGCCCTGGATTCAGCTTTTTCACGCCGGAGCCTATTCCCACCCCATACTCATAGAGGGAAAAACGCCCATTGCCCCATCGGCCGTGTATAGCCGGTATTCCGGCACCATGCCGAGGCAAATGACAAAAGAGGATATCAATAGCGTTCAAAAGGCATTTGCCGACGGGGCCGGCCGGGCAAAGAAAGCCGGGTTTGCCGGGGTCGAGATAATCGCCTCGGCCGGGTACCTGATCACGCAGTTTTTATCTCCCCTTAAAAATGTGAGGGAAGACGAGTACGGCGGGAGCTTTGAAAACCGCATCCGTTTTGCCGTGGAGGTCATAGACAGTGTGCGAAAAACCGTGGGCCCGGATTATCCGGTGACCATCAGGATGGCAGGCAACGATTTTGTGCCGGGCAGCAATACCGATACACAAACGGTTGAGATCGCAAAGGCTTACGAACAGGCCGGCGTTGACGCCATAAACGTCACCGGCGGATGGCACGAAACCCGGGTTCCGCAGCTTCCCATGGAAGTGCCGAGGTCCGCGTTTTCGTTTCTTGCCTTAAATATTAAGAAAAACGTGTCGGTGCCGGTCATGGCGTCCAACCGGATTTCAGACCCGGACACGGCGGAATCGCTTATAAAAACGGGCTGCGCCGACATGGTGAACCTCG
>JAADHK010000021.1 GCA_013151835.1 Deltaproteobacteria bacterium | reverse complement strand
AAACTTATTGCTGCAAATAGTTTTAATATGCGAAAGGAGTTTAAAGAAAAATTCTCAATTCCCCTTCATTTGCTAAGACTTACTTTCCAAGAGGCTAATGAGCATCCTGAAATTATTAATGAAATATTTAACAAAAAGCATTTCAAATTATCATAAAACCAACCAGTCAATGCACTTGACCCGCAACTCGTATCCGAATTTCATGTAGATTCAACCCGTTACCTTCTGCCAAGTGTAACGGTAGAGGGCTGGCGGGCAAGTGATTTCAGAAAAACAAGAGTTAGAAAAACAAGAGGGTCGCATCTTAATTATTAATTATTCATATCAAACAATTAATAATTAATATGCGACACTCAAATATAGTTCATCCCGACTCGCTTCGTTCGCGGCTGAAGCCGGGCGGGAGCAAAAAAGGCTTTGACACTGTATCGCAATAATGATACATATTATATATGAAAGAATTCATCGCATACGAAGGAGAAGCTTTAACCGTTGAATGGTTTTTTGATGAAAAGGGAAAAAGTGATGCGCTTGATTTTTTTGAAGCTCTTTCTAATACTCAAAAACGAAAAACATTGATACTTTTCAAAAGAATTGGTGATTTCGGTAAGATATCTGATATTACAAAATTCAGGAATGAAGGCGAGAAAATATTTGCTTTTAAGCCTCAGCCAGACCGGTTTCTATCATTCTTCTTTGTAGGGAAAAAGATTGTCGTTACAAATGGATTTCGTAAAAAAGCTCAAAAGTTACCAAAAAAAGAAAAAAACTTGGCTCTAAATAGAATGAAAAATTACGATTCAAGGGTAAAAAGCGGAGATTATTATGCCGAATAAAAAGAGATCAACTTTTGATCGAATTATGAGCGACCCAGGACAAAAGAAAAAATTTGAAAAAGAATATGTTCAATTTCTTTTTTCTGAATTGTTGCTTGAAGCTATGGATGAAGAGCATATTAGCGTAAGGGCACTTTCCAAAGAATCTGGTGTCTCCACCTCTGTTATTCAAAACATTAGATCAATGAAGCCGACTAATATTACTATAAAAACCATGGCATCATTATTAAAGCCATTTGGTTATCAATTAGCTGCTAAAAAAGGTAGAAAGACTGTAAAGTTATCTACTTAGGAGAAACAAGAGGGTCGCATCTTAATTATTAATTATTCATATCAAACAATTAATAATTAAGATGCGACCCTCAAATATAGTTTTTACGGGCCTGCCATTATCAGTGAATATTCATCCACCCTCGTGCTCCCGGAATCGGCCATGGCCGAAGTCGATTGCTTCGGAAACCTCGTGATCCAAACGGAAAGCTGAAACCCAGAGCCGGGAATGCACCCGGAAAATGGCAATTAGATATTGTTCCCGGAACCCGAAACAAAAAAACCCTCCGGCGAGCCAAAACCGGCTCTCCGGAGGGCGTTCTGTCTATCCGGAGCTAATCCTTGTCCCTGTGGTCCCTGTGGTCCCTGTGGTCCCTGTGGTCCCTGTCGTTTCGGTCGTCCCTATCATCCCCGTTATCCCCATACTCATGCAGGTGTAAATCCTTTGGGTTGATCTTCATGATATCCTTCTTTTCCAATGCGCGATTCACGCGTTTCAAAGCCTGCTCTGCAAGAGCCTGAACACGGCGGAGCGCCCGCTTCGACTTGTCATGCGGGACGATTCCGCCAATCACCGCCTTCTGATCAACATTCTTGTACTCGTCAACCAGGGAAAGCAGCACCAGATAGAATCGCCCGTTCCTTCTTGGATTACGACGGGCGGGTACCAGGATTTTCTCCGTCAATGGCTTCTGCCGGCGAATTCGCTCATTTGTGAAGACCCGGGCACCGAGTTGATAACGGGCACCATCCGGATTATAGATGGTGAAGGAGTCAACGAGGGGCACCGGTTTCGGTCCGGGGGGCCAGATGATTACCGGGGCAACAGCTGAGAGGATAACCGGTAGCGGGCCGGGCGTTTGAATCTGTGCGGAAATCTCTACCAGAGAAGCAGAAATCTCGCTCGTTGAGTTGGCTCCCGCGCCACTGCCTGACGTGGAAAAGTCATAATCCAACAGCAACTCAAAAGTGCCGCCCAAAGGGATAGTAAATGTAAGGGCACCGGAATCGCTGATGGGACTTGTTCCAACCGTACTTTGATTCGCCGAACCCGACATGACCGTACCATGTGAGGTCGTCGCCACGTTCCAGCTTGTATCGGCCACACTGGCCCCGGCAACGCTGAGGAGGCCCGTGATGGAACCGGTAATATTTACTACAGCGGGCGTCCCTGCGATTTCGGCGCCACTCGGATCAACGTGGATAATCCAGGGCGTGGGCGTGGTGGATGTGGTATTACCCGAGTGGGCATAGGAGTGGCTTGAATAGCTGCCGGTGCCGGCATAAGTTTCGCCGTGCGCCAAGACATTAAACGATGTCGTGATAGGACTGAAGACCGAACGAATGCCGGTCCCCACGGGATTATTGAGATTCGTACCCAGGTCGGCACGCGCATCCGTTCGAGCATCAAAGGAAGGAAGCTGACCCGCCGGCGGCAAAGGTCCGTAGGCGGTGTCCGCTCTATCGAATGCCACCGGATCAGAGATGAAATCGTTTGTGGTGTAGCCCGATGAGTTATTGTCGAAACCAACAAAAATACGTGAATCCGTCGGGCCTGTGTTCACATAAGTGATGGTGATCGCGCTGGCTTCGACAGCCAGGGTAACGAGTGCCACCAACAGCGTACAACCTAGTACGTACGACAAGCGCGCCTTCATAATACTCCCCTTTTTATGAAATAAGTCTTATGACAGATACATACCACATTGTGACATATATCTGTCATAAGACTGCTCTGTCAACAAAAATATCCTGAATGAAACGGTAATGAACGGGTCGGTTATGGGCTGACGGTTATGAGTTATATCTCAAAACGGCCATAATCGCATACAAATCGCAGCGATTTTACATATCTAATGAAAATGTTGTTTTTACGGGTTGTTATGGCACGAAAAAAAGGGCGACTTTGCATCCCCTGCCCTATGGCCCGAGCATGCAAGACGTCTTGCATGCTAACCAAAACTGATGGCGTCGTAAAAAGTCCCATCTACTGCGTTGTAGCGGGTCACGAAATGCTCGGAATACTATATGTATGAATACTATATGTATGCCTCCGCTTTCGCGACACCACTACGCCTTGTATATGGAACTTTCTACTTAGCCATCGTAACCGGGTTGCCTGACTTACGAGTCCGTCAAAATTACGAAAATCAGGGAGGGCTGGTTTCATCATTTTCCAGTATTTCGGGCAAGGATGAGCATTGGCTCCTGACAGCAGCCGGATCGGGTTATATTTCAGGAAAAATTATTTCAATTCTTGGAAGAAAAGCAGAGCCGTACGATGATATTGAGGAATTTGACTTGCAATAATAACTATTTGAGCGCATCCAGAACCCTGCGGACTGTCCGGAGAAGTTCGCCCGAAGACACGGGCTTGTGAAGAAAGGCCGCAATACCCATCTCACGGGCGAGTTTATCGTTCATCCGCTCGGAAAACCCCGTGCATAATATTACCGGAAGATCGGGCCGCAGTTTCCCGGCCTTGACCGCCAGAACATCCCCGGTCATCCCCGGCATGGTCATGTCGCTCACCAGCAGGTCAACGCCGCCCGGGTTACGGGCCAGAAGCTCCAGGGCCCGCAGCGGATCGTTTACCGTGGTCACCTGGTATCCATGATGCCCGAGTATTTCTTCGACAAGCGCCGTTATTGCCGGCTCGTCATCAACAACAAGAATGCGTTCATTGCCCCCGACAACATACTCCGGCTTATTTGTTTTCTCTTTTGCAAGCTCTTTTATGGCCGGAAAATACAGGTTGAACTCGGCGCCCCGGCCGGGTTCGCTGTAAACGGATATGGCTCCGCCGCACGAGGTTACGATGCCGTGAATCACGGCCAGCCCGAGGCCGCTGCCCCGGCCTTCCGGCCTGGTGGTAAAATAGGGTTCGAATATCCTGTTTAGTATATCCTTTGGAATGCCGCAGCCGGTATCCCGCACCATGAGCCTGAGCCCCGGCCCCGGGGAAAGCCCCGGATGAGCCTCCACCAGATCACGGCCTATCTCGACTTCCGAAAGGCCTATGGTAAGGACACCTCCGTTTTCCATGGCAAGCCCCGCGTTTGTGCACAGGTTCATGATCACCTGGTGGATTTCCGTGGGATCTGACATGATCACCGCTCCGGGCGCATCAATTTCCAGCCTGATCTCGATGGTTGCGGGAAGCGCCCCGCGCAGGAGCTTTGCAGCCTCTTCGATAATGGAAGCCGGACCGACCGGTGCGCACGCCTTTTCCCGGCCACGACCGGCCGCGAGAATCCGGGCCACCAGGTCGCGCGCGCGGCCGGCGGCGCTGCTCACCTGTTCCAGGTTATGGCGCAGCTTGCTCTGACTCGGCGCAAAGCTCATACTGAGATCTGTGTAACCGATGATCGGGGTGAGGATATTATTGAGATCATGGGCGATTCCACCGGCGAGGGTGCCCAGGGCTTCAAGACGCTGATTCTGCTGCAGGCGCCGTTCCTCTCTGCGCTCCAGTGTCATGTCCCGATGAACGGAGACAAAATGGGTTATCCTGTCTTTTGTATCGAGCATGGGATTGATGACGGCGTGGATCTCGGCTGTTTTACCGTCTTTTTTACCGATGACCATGTAGCCGTTCCAGGGCCTGCCCCCGTAAATTGTCTTCTTGATGTCAGTGTAAAAATCCTTGTCGTGCTCACCGCTTTTGAGGATACGGGGGGTCTTTCCCACGACCTCGCCGGGGGTAAAACCGGTAAGCGCCTCGAAGCCTTGGTTTGCATAAATGATCCGGTTTTGGGCATCGGTGATAAAAACACTCTCTGCGGAATGCTCAACCGCCGTGGCCAGAAGCCTGCGGCCTTCCTCGGCCGCCACTCTTTCGGTAATATCCTGCTGGACCGAGATGGAATGGATGATCTTTCCATTTCGGTCCCGGACCGCGTCGGCATTGAGGATGACCGTATGCAGGGTGCCGTCTGAGGCGGGAATCTTCATCTCCACATCGCGCAGCACCCCTGTTTTATTCCATTGGACAAGGTTTCTCTCCACCTGCTCCAGGCATTCGGGGGCATAGATACTTGCAAGAGGAGTGCCGATCACCTCACGGCGGCTGAGCCCGAGTACCCCCAGGGCCGCATGGTTTGCCTCGAGGATGACTCCGGAAGGGGATACCATGTAACAATAAAGGGGCTGGTTTTCAAAAAACAGCCGGAATTTCTCCTCACTATCGGCCAGTTCCCGGGTCCGTTCCTCCACCTTGCGGTCAAGTTCCGAGTTCAGTTTGCGCAAGTCGTCCATAAGGGCCAGATTGTCCAGCCTGGAAACAATGATTCCGGTTACCCGAGCAAGCAGGGGCATCATAGAGGCGAGCCGGTCTCTTTCACGGCCGGGCCCGGCAAAGATGAAAACACCGTCCGTCATGCCCCGAAAGCCCGCCGGAAAGACGGCGATTGCCATGGTTCCGTCTTCGGCCCCCGGTCCCGGAAAAAGGTTTCCGGCTCTGGAATCCGGAATCAGGACCGGCGATCCGGCAAGGGCGGCCAGAGTATCGGCGTCAAGTGGTAAAAACCCGGCATCTTTACCGGAGGAAGAAAAATCCGGGCTTGTGCGCAAAAGCCGTATACCGTCTTTTTCGACAACTCCGAAGGCTCCCAGCGCCAGGTTCTTGAGTATGATTATCCGCTCCAGGGTTTCCGATATTACGGCGTTCGAATCATCAAGGCCGCCTGCCTGCTCGGAGATGATCCCGAGGAGGGTGACCGCCTCGGCCTGTTCGGCGAGCATGTCGTTTTCCTGGGCAAGGACCGCCAGCCTGGCCTCGAGTTCTTTTATTTTCAATTCATTGTCAGACATTGGCGTGGCTTTGGAAAAAATCGAGGAGAAGGGATGAAAGCAGATCCGGCTCATCCTCCTGAAGGTAATGGCCTGCGGTGGCAATCCTTTCAAGGCGGCATCCGGGGATATCGCGGGCGAGTTTTTCGGCGATAGTTGCGCTCAGATAGCGATCGGCATCACCGCGAACCACCATGACAGGAGGTCCCGGTTTTTTAAGATCATTTTCGATCACCACAAGGTCCTGGTTATCCAGACATCCGGCAAAACGGAGAAAGGCCCGGCGGCCGGCCTTTTCCTTAAAGGGCCTGGAAAACAGCGCCATCAGTTCAGGCGTCTGATTTTCCTTGTGAAATAGACCCTGCCGGACCACGGACTTAAGGAGCCCCCTGTCCATGGTTGCCATGAGCAGGAGGCGGACAATTGGAGTTCGCATGGCGGTGATCGGCTGCACCGGCCAGAAGTCATGGGCCACCGTGTTGATCAAGGTCAGATCGAAGAGCATCTCCGGCCATCTGACCGCGAATATCTGGCCAATGCCGCCTCCGAGGTCGTGCCCCACAAAATGGAATTTTTTCAGGTCCAGGGCAAGGACAAGTTCGTGCAGGCGTTCGGCATGTTTGGAAAGCGAGTAATCGGCATCGGGCGGCATGTCGGAATCACCGCAGCCGAGAAGGTCTACGGCAATGACATCGTAATCCCGGCCAAAACACGGGGTAATCCGCCGCCAGATAAAGGAATAAGTGGTAATCCCGTGGACAAGGAGAACCGGCTCCCCCGAGCCGCTACGCCAAAAGGCCATGCGGCCCCCTGTAACCTCGCATTTTTCCAATTTTTTCGGCATGCTTTCCTTACAACCACTGTTTTTATTTGTAAAGACTTGGAAAAAATCTAAATCGCAAGGCCGGACACATAGACGGCATTACACATCCGGCAGGCTGGTCATTTCACGATAAAACCCGGTAACTTCATTCTTTTTATCCGATTCCATATGCGCCATGGCAGACCGGGGATGCTGATTTAATACACCGGTTACCATGTACGGGATAAAATATCCCCAGTCGATTTTTTCACGCCAGGGTAAAACATGGGATTCAATGGTTTCAATAATCGGGTCCACGTTGAATTTGGGGTTTTTGAGAAATGAAATCAAAAGCTCCATGGGGCAGTTGCCGGCGCCTCGGCCGATGCCGTAAAAACTGGCGTCTAAAAAATTGACACCATTGATAATGGCGGCAATGGTATTGGCAAAGGCCAGTTGCTGGTTGTTGTGGGTATGAATGCCGATGGTTTTGCCTGGAAGACGTTCCATATATTTTACGGCCAGCGCATCAATGTCCTCCGAGTAAAAAGCGCCGAAACTGTCAACAAGGTAGATAATGGGCACTTTGCTCCTGGCCAGGTCTTCTAAGGCTTCATTTAAATCTCTGATGCCGACGGTTGAAACCGCCATCAGGTTGATGGTTGTTTCATAGCCTTTTTCCATGCAGTGATGGGCCAGGGTAATCGCGCTGTCAACCTGGTGGACATAACAGGCAACCCGGATCATGTCGATGGAGCTGTCTGATTTTAAGGGGATATCATCATAATCGATCCTGCCGATATCCGCCATGGCGGAAAGCTTGAGTTTTTTTTCAGCATCCCCGATGATCCGTTTGATATCTTTTTCAGCACAGAATCGCCAGGGCCCGTATTCATCTCGGGAAAATGCGCTTTCAGAAGAAAGATACCCGATCTCCATATAATCAACACCCGCTTTTGTATTTGCTTTATAAACCTGGAGAACAAAATCGTCTTCAAACTGCCATTTGTTCATCAACCCGCCATCGCGGACTGTACAATCCACCACCTTAATTTCCGGCCTGAACATCTTTTTCCCCCTTGGAATAAACCGTTATTTATAGTAAATTTTCAAATCATGAATTTATTGTCAATACATATCTTCTTTACAATATTCAATAAATTTTTTTACATTTTGTGATACACGCTGCATATCTTTTTCCGCCAGCGCCTCCCGGCCAAAAAGAGACGTGCCCACTCCCACGGCACTGGCGCCGGCTTTAAAAAACTGCCCGACATTTGAAACCGAGACACCGCCCACTGCAACCAGGGGAATTTTATCAAACGGCCCGAGAAGGTCTTTTATGTACCGTGGTCCGAAGGCCCGGCAGGGAAATACCTTGACCATGGTCGCCCCGGCGGACCAGGCATTATATACTTCAGTTGGGGTGAGCGCCCCGGCTATAACCGGAATATGACGATCAACCGCATATTGGATAACGGACAGGTCCAGGTTCGGGGTAACAAAAAACATGGCGCCGCTGTCTGCTGCTTTTTTTGCCTCATCAATATTACGGATTGTCCCCATTCCCAAGAGTTTGCCGGAAGGAACGGCTAACCGATTTGCCGCGACAATCTGTTCCGCCCTTTTTGTATTCATTGTAACTTCGATGGCCTGCAAACCGCCTTCAAAAGACGCCTGCATGACATCTCCAAAAAGATCAGGCGCAATCCCTCGTAAAATACCGACTACCGGAACATTCAGTTTCATGCTATTTCTCATTCTTAAATTATTGACTTATTAAATCAGATAATTAATAAGCTTATGCAAACCCCGGCGGCGGCACAAACCCTGGTGTTATTTCCGCCAGACGTTTGGCAAAACAGATGGGGGTTTTGTCTTCAAGGTACGGGCCGACGATTTGAACGCCGACAGGCAGCCCGTCTTTTGCAAGCCCTGCCGGCGCGATCGTGGCCGGCAGATATGACACACCGGTCAGGCCCGCCCAGGCCGACAGTGTGTCCATATACGGCCGTTTCCCGCCATTGACCGTAAGTGTTCGATCAAAGAACTCCCCATGATCGTGGGCAAACGCGGTGATTGGAACGGCCGGGCATAAAAGGACATCAAAATCCTTAAAAAAATCAGCCCATTTCTGGCGCATCATCAGCCGCATATAATCCAGGACAACCCAGTCCCGATGCAGCATGGTGGTTCCCCGGATCAATTGCGCACGGAAACTTTTATCATTCTTATCCAGGGTCGGGGCCTCTTTTACCAAAAGGTCAAAAGCATCCTTTGAAATCCCCGCGTTCGGCACGGCGGTCAACAGCTTCAGATAAATGTCATGACACGCCTTAAAATCAATATCCGGCTTTTTCGCTTCAATGCCCGCCCCTGATTTTGCCAGCGTATCGACCAGATCGGAAAGGCAATCAGCGACTGAATGATCCACAGGAAAATCCGGGTCATCCAGCCACAGGCCCACCTTGAAATCTTTTAGATCTTCTTTGCGCGAAGGCGGCAGTTCAAGCTTCCATGCGCTTCTCAGCGGTTTTTTGGGCATTGTGATAATATCCATGACCATATCCAGGTCCTCGGAGCTTCTCGCCAAAGGACCGAGAACTGCAATATCACCGCCCAATGCGTAATCACCGGGAAAAAGGCCCGGAAATGGCGGGATGTGTCCGCGAAACGATATCATGTCAAAGCTGGACTTGTGCCCGTAAACCCCGCAAAAATGCGCGGGATTGCGTATTGATCCGCCGATGTCACTCCCGATTTCAAGCCCGGTCAGCCCGGCCGCAAGGGCTGCCGCCGCGCCGCCGGATGATCCGCCCGGAACCCGGGTCACGTCCCAGGGGTTGTTCGTCTGCCCATGGACCTCGTTAAAACTCTGAAAATCCTGGGCGAAAAGCGGCAGGTTGGTTTTGCCGAATATCACTGCACCGGCATCCAGCAGCGGTTCAATTACATCCGCATTTCTTTGGGGCATATGGCCTTTTAATTTTGGCGCGCCTGAGGTACAAGGCATGCCCGTGACCTCGATGGAATCCTTGATGGTCATGGGAAGGCCGTGCAGCGGCCCCCAGTCTTCGCCCCGCAAAAGCGCTTCATCCGCCTTGCGGGCGCGAATCCGCGCATTGTCAAAATCAGTGGCCACAACCGCATTGATACGCGGATTTAGACGTTTTATGCGGTCAATATAAAATTCAAGCAATTCAACTGCGCTGATGTGTTTTGCCTTGATTTCCGCGACCAGCCGGGTTGCGGACAGGTATGCAAGCTCATTCATTTTTATTCCTCATTATCAGGTGTAAAATTTATCTTTTCGTTGAGCAAGCTGTATATAATTGCCCCACGGGTCCTTTACAATCAGCACCCGTGCATCGGGATCATTTGTCATGCAATCGGTGACAAACTCGGCCCCCATATCCAGAAGCCTGTTTTTATCCGCATCTATATCCGTACTTTTAAATGCAATATGAACCTGCAGGGGATGGGTCAGAACATCTTCGACAGGCGTCAGCATTTTATCCGTAATCAGTTCGAATATCAATCCGGTTTTACGGCATTTTATAAATGCCACATGACCGTTATCCGTATCAACGGACTTTAAGATGATAAATCCCAATGCCGAATTATACCAGGCCGCCATTTGGCGGCTGTCTTTGACCACAAGACCGATATGTTCGATAGAATTTGATGTCATGTCTCGTCCTTTTCGCCCCAGGGGGTGTTTGTGATGCATGAAAAAGGGATTGTTTTAAACTCACTGCCGTCAAACGATCACCGGATGTTTTTATATCATAAACAATCCGCGCTGTCCGGCTCAAATTTGGCCAAAATCTAAAATTCCGCGGAACAATAGAGGGTTATTGACTTCTTCCTCTATTTCGGCAAATAGAAGAGCATGGCAAGAATCGCAAGAACAGTTGCTACGGGCATCTGCTTCACAACGCCCGGCCGTGGAATCGTGGCCAAGCCGGGAAAGCCCGGCCAAAAGGTGTTAAAAATCAAATCGTTCGGACGAAACCTGAGCAGATTAACCCGAAAAAGGATAACCGACCGGCCCCATGAACCCGATACTTCTTGAAATATTCAAGCACAGGTTTGCCGCCGTGGCGGAGGAAATGGGCGTGACCCTGAAGCGCACGGCCTATTCTTCGAATATAAAGGAACGCCGTGATTTTTCATGCGCGATCTTTGACAAGGACAGGCAAATGGTGGCCCAGGCAGCACATATCCCTGTCCATCTCGGCTCCATGCCCCTCAGTGTTGCATCGGCCGTGCAAAGCATTGAAATGGAAGAAGGCGACATGGTTATGCTAAATGATCCTTTTTCCGGCGGAACCCATCTTCCGGACATTACCCTTGTCGCCCCTGTTTTCATCAACGACCGCCCGGAATTTTATGTGGCCAACAGGGCACATCACGCGGATATCGGAGGAATGAGCCCGGGGTCCATGCCCATGTCGAGAGAAATCTTTGCCGAAGGGCTGATCATCCCGCCGGTCAAGATAGTAAAATACGGAAAAACAGATGACGCCATAATGAACATGATCTTAAAGAACGTGAGAACCCCGGATGAGCGAAAAGGAGATTTTTCAGCCCAGATCATGGCCAATATCATTGGTATCCGGGGCATAGGGGAACTCGTTGATGCAAACAGCATGGAAACAGTCGGCCAATATGCAAAACATCTGATCGACTACTCGGAAAGGCTTACCAGAAAAGAGATTGCGGCCATTCCCGACGGGGTTTACGGATTTTCTGATTTCATGGATGATGACGGCCGGGGGGCCGTGGATATCCCCATCAAAGTAACAATCACAATCTCCGGCGAAACAGCGCAAATCGATTTTTCCGGAACCGGGTCCCAGGTTGACGGGTGCATAAACGCCGTATACGCCGTGACCCTGTCCTGCGTCCTGTACGTCATCCGGTCCCTTATCGCCCAGGACATCCCGGCAAACGCAGGGTGCCTCAGGCCCATAACCGTAAAGACTTCGCCCGGCACTCTTGTTGACGCGCGCTTTCCCGCAGCGGTGGCGGCAGGAAACGTTGAAACGGCCCAGCGGATCGTTGATGTGCTTTACGGAGCCCTTGCCCGGGCCCTTCCGGAACGTATACCGGCTGCAAGCCAGGGAACCATGAACAACCTGACCATCGGTGGATTGGATCGTAACACCGGCGCTGCCTTCACCTATTACGAGACCATGGGCGGCGGCATGGGAGCCGGGCCCGGACATGATGGCGAATCGGCCGTTCACAGCCACATGACCAATACCTTAAACACGCCCGTGGAAGCCCTGGAATTCGCCTACCCCATGATGGTCAACAAATACGAAATCCGCACCGGGTCCGGCGGAAACGGCCGGTTTGCCGGCGGAGACGGCATTGTCCGCGAAATCACCCTTCTGTCTGATGCGGAGGTTACGGTATTGTCCGAAAGAAGACGGCATGGCCCCTATGGGCTTAACGGCGGTGAGCCCGGGGCATGCGGGAAAAACAGTATCATTCAAAGCGGAAAAGGTCTCAAACGGCCGGGAAAATTCAACGAACACCTGCGCGCCGGGGATATCCTCCGGATCGAAACACCGGGCGGCGGGGGATACGGAAAATTGAGCGACACGGACGGTACGGATTCGACAACGAATTGACAAGTGCTTCAACAAACAAATGGTTCTCATCCGCCCGGGTCAACCATCCGTCCATTTCAGATCAGCCATATAGGGATAATGGTCGGAAGGGTAGCGTCCCTCGTCATGGTCCCTTATAATCCTCACATCCGCGACCTCAAGGCCGTTTCCTGAAAAAATCCAGTCCATGCGTGTGTTGTTCGGCTGACCGGTAAACCCGTGATGTGTAAACGCATCCGGCCCCTCCCCTTTTTTTGCGGCCTGCCAGGAATCTTTCAGGCAGGCGCCGGGACCGGCGAGTATATCGTGGACCTCGGAATCGGGCGCGTCATTGAAGTCCCCCGTCAGGACAACAGGCGCATGCAGGGACGTCATCCACCCGGCGATGAGTTCAGCCTGCCTGATCCGGGCGATCTTTCCGATATTGTCGAGGTGGGTCACTGCAACGCACAGCTTTTTCCCGGTCTTTTTGCAGACAATGTCGGCAAAGCTGATCATCCTGGGATACGCGCTGTCCCAGTCCTTGCTTAAAAAAACGTCCGGGGTTTTCGAAAGCCAGAAATCATTGCCCCCTGTAATACTAAAAGCGGATTTACGGATAAAAAGAGTTGGACACTGGGCATATTCATGGGGTTTGCGGTTCGGCAGATGGGCATGGTAATCCGAAAGCTCGGCTTTGAGGTACATGAGCTGTCCCCACTTTCCCTCCTGGGTACCCAGGACATCCGGCCTGTGGGTCAGGATAAGGTCCGTTACCAGGGTTTTACGGTATTGCCAGGAATTTTTTCCATCCGCATTATTTTCAAACCGCAGGTTAAACGTCATTACGCGCATGGGCGGCCCTTTTGGTTCGGTTATTTTTACGACTTCATAAACAAAGCTTTCCGCCAATCACGGGGGCTGGTCAATCCTTTTTTTATGTGGTATGGAAAAAATTCCATTAACATCAGGACGTAAATCAGGGCTTAAAAACGGAGGAAGCCATGGAATGCAGACAGGAAGAGAATTTAAAGTCGTGCAACTGTTCCTATGAGCCATGCAGCCGCAAGGGAATCTGCTGCAAGTGCATCCCCTATCATTTAAAAATGCGCCAGCTCCCGGCTTGCTGTTTCCCGGATGACGCCGAAAAAACCTATGACCGGTCCTTCGAGCATTTCGCACGATTGGTCGCGCAAAACCGGGTATGATTGAACATAGATATCCCACTTTTACACAATGACAAAAATTTTAACCCTATTGAACAGCACTGCGGGTTAAAGGACACTGTTGAATGGTCAGTTGGCATACCCTGCCAATACAACCGACAATTCCTCCTGTTTGACAAGCCGGTTCCAGTTGCGATCTACTTCCTGCTGGAACGCGTCCACAACGTCACTGTACGCCGGCTTAAGCAGATGTTTAAAGCGTCCCTGGAGAGCCATCCATTCCGTGACCGGCATTTCGGTTTTGGGCGTATAATTGATCTGATACTCGCCATCAATCACCTCATACAGGGGCCAGTATTTGGTCTCAACCCCCAGCCGGGCCAGTTCAACCGCCATGTTTGGCGCGATCTTCCACCCGGGAATACACGGGGATAAAAGGTTGATAAACGCCGGCCCGTCCAGTTCAATCGCTTTTTTCAGCTTTTCAGACAGGTCCACCGGATCATGGATGCTGGCCTGGGCCACATACCTGATATTATGGGCCACCATGATCCGTGTCAGATCCTTCCGGTTGCCCTGGCGGCCATAACTTTGTTCCCCCGCCGGGGTGGTGGTGGTGGTCGCACCCATAGGCGTCGCGCTGCTTCGCTGCACACCGGTATTCATGTAGGCGCCGTTGTCGTAGCAGATATATACCAGATCGTGCCCTCTTTCCATGGCGCCGGACAGGGACTGAAGTCCGATATCATAGGTGCCGCCGTCACCGCCAATGGCGATAAACTTGTAAGGCTTTGATATTTTGCCGCGTTTTTTCAGCGCCCGGTACATGGTCTCCACACCGCTCATGGAAGCGCCCACATTTTCAAACGCCGTATGAATCCATGGAATTTTCCAAGCGGAATACGGAAAAATGGAAGACGCCACCTCCAGGCAGCACGTCGCATTGCCGGCCACTATTTCATACCCGTTCGTCACCCGGGTAAGCATTTTCGTCATAATCGGCACCGGGCACCCCGCGCACATGCGATGCCCGCCTGCAAACGCGCCCTCTTTTTTCGCCATTTCCTGTAAGCTGGGCATAATTAACCTCCCCTGACCTTCAAATAATCAAACCTCTTTTCCACCTTGCCGGTTTCAAGATATGTTTTATTTTCTTCAAAAATATCATGGATATCAGACATGAACAGCTCTCTGCCCCCAAGGCCGAATATCCGGTTATACACCATGGGTTTTTCCGGTTCATCAAACAATGCGGCCCGAATTTCAACGAACAACGGACCATAGGCGCCCATGCTTTCCGACCGGTCCAGAACCGTAACGATTTTAACGCCTTCAAGGGCTTGGGCGATTTCTTCATACGGAAACGGCCGGAAGGAGCGGATTTTTAACAACCCGACCTTATCACCGGCTTCTCGTCGTTCATCAATCACTTCCTTGATTTCACCGCACACCGAGTTAATGGCGATAATCACCCGTTCGGCATCATCTAAGCGGTATGATTCAAACAATTCGTATTTTCGGCCGAAAATGTTCGCAAATTCCGTGCTGACTTTTTCTATCACATCCTTGGCATTTTTCATGGCCATATGCTGGGCCCGTTTATGCTCCATGTAATAATCCTGAAGATCGAGCGCTCCCCAGGTAGCCGGGTGCTGTGTATCAAGCACCGGATAGGTGGATTCAAATTCCCCGATAAATTCTTTTACCTTATTATCATCTTCCAGCTGCATGGTCTGAACACAGTGGGAAATAATAAATCCGTCCATGCAAACCATGATTGGCAGCCGGACGTCCATATGTTCGGCAATCTTTGGCGCCATGATCAGGTTGTCATAGGCTTCCTGATTGTTTTCCGCATACAGCTGAATCCAGCCTGCGTCCCTTGCGCCCATGGAGTCGCTGTGATCCGCGTGAATATTGATCGGCGCGGACAGCGCACGGTTGATCAGCGACATGACCACGGGCTGCCGCATGCTGGCCGCGATATGGAGCATTTCCCACATCAGGGCCATGCCCGCAGAACTCGTGGCGGTCATGACCCGCCCGCCGGCGGCCGCCGCACCGATGCATGCGCTCATGGCACTGTGCTCACTTTCCACGGTAATCATTTCCGTATCGACTTTGCCGTCCGCAACAAACTGGGAAAAATCCTCGATGACCTGCGTGGACGGCGTAATCGGAAAGGCGGGAACAACGTCCGGATTGATCTGACGCATGCATTCGCTCATAGCCCCGGCGCCTGTTATTGCAACTATTTTACTCATGATTGTCTCCCACCTAATGCTCCTCCTTGACATAATCAATGGCAATCTTCTTACCCTTTTTATTGACCGGGCACTCTCTGGCACAAAGCCCGCACCCCTTGCAATGATAGTAATTGATGCTTTTAATCTCCTTGCGCGGTGTTCCTTTTTTCGTTACACCGTCTTTAAGCAAAAAAGCATCTTCCGGGCAGAACACCCAGCAATTCAGGCAATTGATGCAGTTTTCTTCCACCCATACCGGCCGCGAGGTTCGCCAGGTGCCGGTTTCATAATCCGCAGAGTTCCCGCCTTCGGCCACAACGCCGCCGAGGGGCAATTCCTGCCAGTCTTTTAATCGATATTTTTCTTTCATGCCTCATCTCCTGACGCATATCCCTGCCGCATGGCCTCAAGGTTTTTCTGAACAAGTTCCGGGCCGAGCATTTTTGCAAACACATGTTCCGCTTCTTTAACCAGCTGGACAATGGAGATAATGTGCCCGGCGGCTTTAGCAAATGCCCCCATCATGGCGGAATTGGGAATCTCCTTGTTAAAGAGCTCCCTTGAAATTCTGTTTGCCGGAATTGTATAGACTTTCTGGGTATCGGCATCCAGCAACGCCTTGATTTCCGCTGCCGGTCGCCGGGTGTTGACAATATAACAGGTTTCCGGTTTCACGCCGGAATTAATCGCGCCGCTGCCGATCAGCGTGGGATCCACGACGATCACAACATCCGGATTCTGGACCGGTGTGTGTATCCGGATCTCATGGTCTGAAAACCGGTTAAATGCCCGCAACGGCGCACCACGCCTTTCAGGGCCGTATTCCGGAAATGCGACCACGAATTTTCCCCCGCCCTGCACGGCTTCTCCCAGGGATTTAGCGCCGGTGACCGTCCCCTGGCCGCCCCGGCCATGCCATCGGACTTCATAATATTTTGACATTCTTTCCTCCTGATATTCTCACGTCCGGCAATTCGCCTGCCGAAATTTTTTAAACAGCCCGCTTTCATATAATAATTTGCAAAAAGAATCAAGCGTCTATTTAACATATTAAATTTGTTGAATTATGGTTCAAGCGATAAATAAAAAGGGTATCATTTATACATCTATCTTCACTTTGCATTCTCATCACTTCTGTTGTAATGTTTTAATTCATGATGGAAAACGAACAAAAAGAAAATTTCCGGAAGCATATTACCGACCGGATTCAAAGTGTAAAAAAAGATATCATTTCCTTTAAGGCATTGACCCGTCCGATTGCCCCGGATAACGCCGTCGGCCGGATTTCCAGAATGGATGCCATTAACAGCAAGAGCATTAATGAAGAAGCGCTGAGAAAAGCGGAAAATACACTGGTAAAGCTTGAGAGTGCGTTTAAAATCATTGATGACGATGATTTCGGAACATGCATCGAATGTGATAAACCCATCCCGTTTGCACGACTGATGATTTTGCCGGAAACAAGCCTGTGTGTTGGGTGCGCGGAAAAACTGACCGGCTGAAAATCGACCGGCCCAGAGTTTTTGGATCAATAAACAGGCATGTCCCCCGATTACGGGGCGGAAATAAAATTTCATTTTTTTTACCCTATCACTTCGACAGTTATCAAATTACACAACCTAAACCCATGCAGAGGATGCCCCGTGAAAACCAAAAAACCTATAAAAGACGTAATCAGACAAAGATACTCTTGCAGAACCTACAGCAAAACAGCTTTTAAAAAAGATTTAAAGGATCAGGTGGAGCAAGTGCTGGCAGACAGCCCGGCCGGACCATTCGGGTCGCGCCCAAGGTTTGCGCTCATTGCCGCTACCGATGAGGATCGTGATGCATTAAAAACCCTGGGCACCTACGGTTTCATCAAAGACCCCGCCGGATTTATGATAAGCGCCGTCAGCCCGTCACCTCGAAATCTGGAAGACTTCGGGTATGTCATGGAACGAAACATCCTGCACGCCACCGATCTGGACCTTGGCACCTGCTGGCTGGGCGGGAGTTTCACCAAAAGCACGTTTGCTGAAAAAATAGGCGCCGGTGATGATGAAACGGTTCCGGCGGTCGCATCAATCGGATATGCCGCACCAAAAAAAAGCATGCTGGAAAAAGCCATCCGCTGGGGTGCCGGCTCCAAAAACCGCAAGCCATGGGAAGACCTTTTTTTTGAAAACGGATTTAATATATCGATTTCTCCCGGGGACGCCGGCAGGTGGGCCGAACCAATGGAAATGGTGAGAATCGGTCCATCCGCCTCCAACCGCCAGCCCTGGCGGATCGTTCATGAACCGGACACTAACCGCCTGCATTTTTATCTCCAGCGTTCAAAGGGATATAAGGCCAGAAATAAAATGCTGTTCGGCATGGCGGACCTGCAAAGGGTCGACATGGGAATTGCCATGTGCCATTTTGAAATGACATGCAGAGACTCAGGGCTTAACGGCAATTGGGCGTTTGATGAACCGGATATCGGCAAGCTGCCTGAGTTAACGGAATATGTGGCATCATGGCGGGCAGCGCTATAATATGGAAGTTTTCTCGAAGCCATCAAGCTTTGCGGCAAGCAGGAAGCCCCCCTGCCAACAACCTATCTATGCGGCCTTTGCCTCCGCAACACTCCTTTTAGGCTGCCGGTGAAGCTGAAAAGCAAACCGGTTGACCCGGCGGGTATCTAACGGCGTGCCGTCATCATAGAAAAAATAAAACGGAATACCCCGGTGATGACGCAGCAGGCTTTCTTCGATGAGAGAATTATCACACCCCCAGCAACTGGTCATGAGAACACCGGCATATGCCAAACGGATGGTTGATAAAATAACCAAA
>JAADHK010000125.1:79006-79774 GCA_013151835.1 Deltaproteobacteria bacterium | reverse complement strand
AAGGTCGACCGGAGCGCCTCGTACATGGGGCGGCATATTGCAAAGAACCTCGTTGCGGCCGGTCTTGCCAGAAAATGCGAAGTTCAGGTGGCCTATGCCATCGGCGTGGCCGAGCCGGTTTCCGTCATGGTTGATTTCATGGGGACGGGCAGGATTGCCGAAGACCTGGCCCGGGGAATCGTTGCCGAGATATTTGACCTGCGCCCGGCAGCCATCATAGAGTACTTGGACCTGCTGCGCCCCATCTACAGGAAGACCGCCTCTTACGGCCATTTCGGGCGCAATGATCCGGATTTCACCTGGGAGAAGACCAACCGGGCCGATGAGATAAGGCAGAAGGCCGGACTGTAGGCACAGCACAATAATATCCTGCAAAATCGGAAGATCGGAAGAAATGAATGATGCAGAGATTCTTCCTGGCAAAACCGGTATAACTAAGGGGCGGTTTTACGAAAAAAGTCTCTATTCCTACTTTGACCGCCTGGTTTCAGACCGGATTATTCCGGAAGAGAAATTGGAGAAAATCCTTTCAGATGCTTCATCCGCCGGAGTTTATCCGGAAGAATTGCTGATAAAGGCAGGAGTACCCAAACATGATATCCTTCGTTGTCTTTCCCTTTGCCATAATCTTCCAATAGTTGAATTTGACGAGGGGATACATATCCGGGACGACCTGGCCGAATGTCCGGATGTAGATACCCTTAAAAAAAAGATGTGGATTCCGGTTGCAGTTAAAGGGAATTCGGCCGATATCATCATGGCGGATCC
>JAADHK010000125.1:0-78938 GCA_013151835.1 Deltaproteobacteria bacterium | reverse complement strand
TTCCATCGGATATCGTTCGTATTATTGAACATAACCTGGATATCAATCCCGGTTTCCCCCCTTCCTCCCACAGGACGACCCAGGCCGAACTCAGGACATATCTCGCGGATTTTCGCGCCCTGATGGCCGGCCACCGCACTTCCATGGCCAAGGGCCGCACCGGCCTTGCAATGATGAGGACCGGGCTTGCCTTCAAGGCCGTTATTCTTACCATGATCAAGATTTTCGGTGTCGGATATTTTATAGTACCCGAAATGATAGGCATCGGAATCGGGTTTTCTTTTCTGGTCCAGGGCCTTGTCTGGTATCTGCCGGTCCGTAAACTGGCCAAAAGAAGGCCCTCCTACAAGCCCACCGAGTCTGCTTTCGGTAGCAGCGTCCTTGCTATGGGCGCCAAAGGGGATGGAAGCGGCATTCACAGGGAGGGTCCGGTTAAAGGAGCCGATATTCTGCGGATAGGATGGCACAGGCTGTCCTCCGTGATGAAACGCCGCTTCCTGGCCACGGACAGGACCGACCTGGCTGAAGAGAGGACCGCACTCGCATCTTTCCGAACATCCATGGCCCAGGCCAGAACCGGACTGGGGTTTACCCGGACCGGCATTTCCTTTTCCGGCTTGGGGATCGCTCTGTGGCGTATGTTTCCGCACGGCAGCGGCTGGTGGGTTGCCTTTTATGCCGGGCTGATTTTTGTGGGGACGGTAATGACCATGGAGGGGTTTTACTGGTACGTTCCAGGCCGAAAGGCGGCCAACCGGGGCTTGGAACTGATCCGGAAAAAACAGAAGAATCTTTCCATTTGGGATTTTATGTTCACACTCTTCCGCAGGCAGATGAGCGCGGGCGAATTGCCGGCAACGCTTTTTGTCGGGGAGTCGCACTCGCCGGGAATCTGGGGGACCACGGGTCTTGCGCTTGAAAGGACCCTGATTGCGGAGAGAAGAAATGTCAAGGCCAGGCTGAGAACCATCATGGCACGTTCCAGGACCGGCATGGCGATTATCCGTACCGGCGTCAAGCTTTTTGCCGTGGGATTGGGACTTCTGGTCTATTTCGGAACGGCCGACAGGCCATGGACCGCTTGCGAGATTTTAATGATAATTGCCGGGCTGGTTCTCATTGCAGATGGTTTTTCATGGCACCTTTACGCGGAAAGGGAGAAAAACAGGCTCCCCTATTGCGCGGCAGACATGGAAATCGTGATACCCGACTATTCAAGCCCCGTTTTTTCCTGGAATAAGGTGGTTTTCGGCGATGATGAATCATGAATTCAACAAGGCGACGGATTCCGAAAGGCTTTTCAACCTCCTGAAAACCGGCATCCTGACAGAGAAGCAGCTTGAAACGGCTGCGGCCGGGGCGGCTTTTCGGGGTATTGACGTTGAAAAAATTTTGCGTCATGACTACCATGTGCCGCGACGTCACATACTAGAGGCCCTTTCCGCTTATTATAAATGTCCCTGGGTGGAGTATGATGAAAGGATGCCCGTTCCGGCGGAACTTTTATTGCCGTTTGTTTCGCAAACTGTTCGGCCCGGTTGCTGGTTTCCGGTTATCATGGATGGGGAAAAAGTCGTTATCGCCGCGACAAACCCCTATGATCAGGATTTGAGAGCCGAGGCAAAGGCCGCATTCCCGGACAATGAATTGGAATTCCGCGTGGCTCTCGCCGAAGATATCCGGTATTTTCTCGATGATTTTTTGAACAGCCACCCCGATCATTTAGTGGGAAGCGAGAGGACGGACCTGGCCATGTGGCGAAATACAATGGCCCGGTGGCGGACAAAGCTGGCATGTTACAGGACCGATTTCGCCAGGGTCAGAACCTATTTCAGCTTGTTGCGGGGAGGGCTGGGGCTTATCGCCATTGCCAGGGCCTTGATGCACATGTACCCGGAATCGCCGTTTTACTTCTCTTACTGGATAATGGTAGGGGTTGCATTTTGTCTCATTTGTATGGGACTTTATCATTATATACGGATCAGAAAAAATGTTTTGAGCCCGCCCAGGCATCAGACCCTGGTGGAAGTTAGCGCTGCGGTTCTCTATTTCCTGGAAAATTATCAGTTTGTTGAAACCAGGCCCTCCGGGACCGCACCAGGAAAGACCATGCTTGCCCGGCTGGCAGAATCGTTGCTGAGGCACTCCGTTGATGTGGAGTATTCCTTTGACAACAAGGACAGGTCGTATTTTGCCCATTTAAGAACCCTGCGCGCTGCCCAACGTACGATAGCAGGTTGTTACCGGACCGTTTACGCCCGTGCGAGGACGGGGCTTTCATTTATCAGGACCGGCGCGGCATTCCTGGCCATCGGTATCGGCCTGATCAGGTATTTCGGATTCAGCCTGCTGACGGGTTTCGATCTTTTCCTCGTGGGAGCCTCCATTTGCATGCTGGCCGACGGCGCTTTCTGGTATCTTCCCGCAAAAAGGGAACAATCCGGGATTCCGGAATTTATCACGCGGGATTATTGATGCCCTCATGTCCATGCTCCGCCGGTCCGGAAGGTGTTATTGAAGAGGGGCTGTTATGAAACTTGTTTATAAAATAATACTGGCCAATACTCTTGGCATCATAATCATTATCCTGATATCCGTTTTTTCCTATCATGAATTCAACATGCTCAAGGCGAAATTGAGTTTCGTGGAAATAGCAGACACTCTCAACGCATCTTTTCTCAAGATGCGCCTGGCTGAAAAGAATTATTTTCTGTACAAGGACGTTTCCTCGCTTCAATTGATCAAGGCCGAGATTCGCCGGAGCAAGGATATGACCGGCGGCATGAAGCGAAAAATCATCGTTGCGGTGGGGCATGAAAATTTTACGGGCCTTGTCCGGAGACTCGATCACTACGCAGAGGAAATAGATAAGATTGGAACATCCGATAAGATTGGAATATCCGGGCAAGACATTAAAAACAGGCAATTAAGCGTGCGTGAGGCCGGCAGGGATTTAAAGCTGTTTTCCGGAAGCATGGTAAGGCTTGAGAGAAAAAAGGTCAACGGGATTATTTCCGCGTCATTGGATGGATTATTGTATTTTTTTTCCCTGGCCATCCTTGTGGCCATAATGGGCACATACTTATTCTTTTCAAATATGTTCCGGAATCTCAGTCGGATAGAAAGGGCGACCAATTCCATATCCAAAGGAAATTTTAATAAAATAGCAGAGTGGAAGATGCCGAATAATGAGCTGGGTTCCGTCATGCGGGCGATCAATTCAATGTGTGATGAACTCCAGACCCGGCACGAAAAGCTCATCCAGTCCAGGAAACTTGCGTCCATAGGGATACTTACCGCCGGGGTGGCCCATGAACTGGGCAACCCACTTAACAACATATCGATGGTCGCCCAGACATTTCTGGAACTCTATGATGATCTTCCCGACGAAGAACGGCTTGAGTATATGGAAACGGTGTTGCAGGAATGCGGCAGGATAAAGGATATCGTCAAGAACCTGCTCGATTTTTCAAAGCCCAAGGATACGGAGTTCAGGGTATTAGACATTAATGCGATTATCAAAAAGACCCTGAAACTCGTCCGGAACATGATAAATGTCGCGGGAATCAAAACAGAGCTGGATCTGCAGGAAAAACTGCCTGAAGTCTTTATCGATGAAGACAAAATCCAGGGGGTGCTGGTTAACCTCATAAACAACGCCATTCAGGCAATGTCCGCCAAGGGAACGCTTTTCATCCGGACAATCAGGCAGGAAAAGGAAGATAAAGTCATTATAGAAATCGAGGATACGGGTAAAGGTATCCCACCGGAGTTTTTATCCAATATTTTTGATCCGTTTTTCAGCACCAAGGGGACCGAGGGTACCGGGCTGGGCCTTTCGATCAGTTACGGGATCATAAAGCGGCACAACGGGAAGATCAGGGTGAAAAGCAAGGTGGGTGTCGGGACGACTTTTATCATAGAATTACCTGTTTATATATCAAAGGAGGAAGGGGATGGATGCGAAGAAGATCATGGTGATTGACGATGAAAATATCGTCGGCAAGATGATTAAGGCTACCTTTGAAAGAGACGGCTATGTCGTGGAAAAGTTTCTGAACGCAAAGCCTGCTCTCGAAAGGTTGCGGGAACAAAAATTCGATGTGGTCATTACCGATTTGAAGATGAGGGATGTAGATGGGATGGAGGTGCTGAAGATCGTAAAAAAGGAATTTCCGGCAACCAAGGTGATTATGATTACCGCCTTTGCAAACATGGACACCTCGGTCGAGGCTTTCAGGAAAAAAGCAGATGACTTTTTCCCGAAACCGGTAAAAATATCAGACCTGAAAGCCCGCATCAAGGGGCTGCTGGAGGGGGAAGAGCGGCCGGCGTGATCATAGTATTTGCCGAACCCGTAAAAAGTCGTTTTATATTCCGTGTCCGGCATTCGATGTTTTATGTGAACACTTATTTTTCCCTGTGGTCTCTGCATCTCCGCTAAGGATAAGAACCCGGCATTTTCTCAGGAAAAAAAGGTGGCTAACTGCGGCCCGGATCCGGGCCGCGTCGGTGTTGCTGATCATAAGATCGGATGTGCCCGGAGGCATTATGCGGATGGCGCGCACGATAAGCGGAGTTTTGCCGACCCGCTTATCCTGATTTTCCTGGTCGATCTGATTGATGCTGTATGTGCATACGCCCTTTTGCACTGCGTATTCCCGACTGATAAAGGCCGGTCCGTAAACCGACTCCCCCTGCTCATCAACGATCCTGATGCACATGGCAGGCGCAGGATTCAAACCCCTGGCGTCCACCACCAGGCCGGTGTAGTCGTGTGTTGCCGTGTCGGCAGAGTCGTCACCCACCTTTTGTGTTTCTATGGGTACGATATTTTCAGGAAGGAGCAACTGTGCGAGAGGACCGGTCAGCGGAATCATAAGGTGTTTGATAATCGTCCCGTCTGACAGGTACCGGGTCGAGACCGTCTTGGCCCCGTTTAATATATCTTCTATTTTCGAAAGAACTTCGTCTTTTCCTTTCACATTCCGGCCGATGGTGGAATCGCCCTCGAGCCGGACCGCCATTACCGTATTCAAAAGATTCTGATAGGCCTTCCGCTCCGCGTCCATCGAGGCTTTTTGTCTGGCCCGGGCAGTGTCGTGCAATTCGGGATCGGGCATACCCGATCCATCGGCCTCGACAATAAGATGGTTCCAGTCGATCCGCCCGAAGGAAACACTTTCCACAAGGTTGCAGGACAGCGTGATCCGGGGAATTATAAGCAGGATCAATATCAGAGATAAGGTGCGTATTAATGGTTTCATGAGAATGCCCTTATTAAGTGGCTGAATGAAAGTGGAAAAGCTGTTAGCTGTTAGCTATTAGCTTAAAGGATTATGCGTTTGATTTTAACCGCTATTTACTCGTCATAGTGTATGCGCCATTCCAGCCGTCAGGCGGGGGCTGGCGTTTATACTCCTCGCACCGGCTGATCATGACCCCGGCCGCCTTGTCATCCGGAGATGTTTCAAGTACCGCTTTAAAGGAAGAAATTGCCGCGTCCCACTCCATTTTCCTGTAGGCATCAAGTCCGTCCTCGTAAGCCCGCACCATTTTCCGTGTCGAGTCATCGGGCTCATCGGCAAGGCCTATCACCTGATAGATTTTTACCGGAATAGACTTGCCCACCACGTTAATGGAATCGAGTTCCCGCGTGAAGATTGAATCTTTGGCGGCCTCATAGGTGGTTTCTCCGATCATGGTGAATGTCCCGTAGACCTTGTTGACCCCTTCAAGCCTTGCCGCCGTGTTTACCGTGTCTCCCATCATAGTATAATCCATGCGGTTTTTGGAGCCCATGTTTCCCACTACAGCGTTGCCGGAAAATAGACCGATGCGCATCTTTACGGTCACGCCTTTTTCAGCCTCCCATTTCGGGCGCAGTTCATCGATCTTTTTTTGCATTGCAAGGCTTGCCAGGCAGGCTTCTTTTGCATGTTCCTTCAAATCATTGGGTGCGCCGAACATGGCGATAATGGCATCGCCTTCAAATTTGTCCACCATCCCCTGATGTTCGAGAACGATATCAGTCATCTCGGTTAACAGATCATTGAGCAGTTCCACAAGAGCCTCGGGAGTGAGTTTTTCGGAAATGGTTGTAAATCCCTGGACATCCGAAAAAAAGGCTGTGATTTCCCTTTTTTCACCGCCTAAAACCAGTTTGTCCGGGGATTCTATGAGCTGGTCCACCACCGCCGGGGAGAGGTAGGTTGAAAAGGCGTTTTTGATAAACCGTTTCTGGCCTTCTTCGGCCAGGAATTTATAGAGTGTGATGATTACGTAAATGACGGCGATAACCATTACCGGGTAGACGAGGTTTATGACGATCCCCTTGTGTGAAAAAAGGTATTGGGTAAAGGCTATATACACGCCGGTGAGCAAAATAGCGGTAAAGGCGCCGGCAAGCGCCCGGACCCGGGGCAGGACAAAGCCCAGGAAAAGGCCCAGGGCGGCTATGATGAAGATATCGAAAAATGCGCTCCAGGCAGGATGATACAGGAAATCTCCGGCAAGGACCGAGTCGATGAGGTTGGCATGAATTTCAAGCCCCGGAAACACGCTCTCAAAAGGGGTTACCCGGAGATCATAAATACCCACCGCCGTTGCGCCGACAATGACGATTTTATCTTTCAGGTCCGATGGGTCCACCTTGTGGTGCAGGATGTCCGTTATTGAAATATGTTCGAAGGTCTTTGCCCCACCTCGGTAGTTGATCATGATCCGGCCGAGTTCATCGGTGGGGATGGTCAGATCACCGATGGATATGCTCTCGGCGCCATGGTCGGCCACAAAGAGATGCAGGGGTTGGTCCAGATAGGCTGAAAGTGCCTCAAGGGAAAGGTGCGCATAGGGTGTTTTTTTGTATCGCAACACGCCTGGAACCCAGCGGACAACACCATCCGCATCCGGGAACATGTTGAAAAAACCGCTGTAAGGACTAACCTTTGCAATCACGGGGATATTGGCTTCAGGCAGTGCGGCGTCGATAAGGGGTATGGACTGGGCCGCTTCGGATGCATATCTCACGAATTGGTAACGGGAAGTATCAATGTCGCCGGCCTGGATTTTGGCCTGTTTTGCCGAGGTATGGGCCGCGTCGGCGGCGTTCATTTCAAAAAAATAGCCCAGCACAATCTTCGCCTTTGATTTTGAAATAGAGTCCGCAAGCAGTTGGTCGTTATCGGCCTTTTTTTTAAGATCCGTTATGTATTTTTCCATTGCAGCGCTGCGTATTTTTTCATCGGCCAGTTTTTGGCGTATCTTTTCTAAGGTCCTGACTTCGCCCTTATCATCCGGGTCCACGAACCCGACATCAAAGGCAATGACGTTTGCGCCATAAGCGGACAGGCTGTCGATCAGGTCGGCGAATTTTTTTCTGGGCCAGACCCATTTCCCTTCGGCATCGATACTTTTTTCGTCCACCACGGCCAATACTACCTTATTGCCCGGGGCGATTTCACCCCGTATTTTAAAGCGGAGGTCAACGGTCTTGAGTTCGATGTTGTCGATAAAGTGTATCCCGGTGAGGTAGGCAAAAATGGCCGTGCCCGCGATGATTATGGCAAAAAGGACGGGTGAGAGTCTAAGTCGCTTGAACATCGGATTTTTCCTGTCCATAAAGTATGGGCGTTAGTTGTCTGTTTTATCGACCGTCAGCCTGTTGCCCTTTAAATATTCATGGGGTATTATTTTTAAATTCGGCTATCGAGCCTGTGGACTTTATTTTTATCTATGAAAGTTATATAAAGTTTGTCCGTAAGTCAATATACTTGACGAATTCATAAATCTATTATCTTGAAAATATGGTATAATCAGGTTTCTTATGTCAAACAATCCCGTATTGGCCGGCCGTGTTGCCGGAAAGTTAAAAGCTCTGTATGCCGTGTTGGGGTTTGGGGTCGTACTCGGGGCGTGCATATTAGTTGTCTTTTTGTATAACAATGCCCATGTTTCCGTTGCCCGGGATATCAAGCCCGCCATGCAACATGGAAAAGGGTTAGAAATTACATCGCCTGAATCCGGGTGGTGGGAATCAAGACGTTCGATCTATTTCGGGATACCGGCAAGGGTATTGTTCCGTTATCCCGGCCGTGGAAAAGGCCGGGTGGAATCTATCATGACCCTTGCCTGGTCTGAATTCGACCGGATCGGACAAATTTTTAACCCCTATGATTCCGATTCGGGGGTTTCTTTGATCAACCGGGCCGTAAAACCGGGTGTGGTCCCTGTTCCGCCCGATGTCTGCACCCTTGTAAAACTCTCTCGCCGGTTGTGGAAAAAGAGCGAGGGCGCCTTTGATCCCACCATGTTTCCCATAAAAGAGCTTTGGCAGAATGCGGTTAAAAAACAGGCCGTGCCCACGGCCGCCGAGCTGTCCGCCGCACTTTTGGCAACCGGTTTTTCTCATGTACGCCAGGACTGCGTGAATCAAAGGATTCTTTTCGACCATGCTGATATGCGCCTCGATTTCGGCGGTGTTGCCAAGGGGTACGCGGTCGACCGGGTGAGGGCGGTCTTAAAGGAAAACGGCATTGCAAGCGGCATGGTCCAGCTCGGCGGAGAAATCGCCGCGTTTGGGGAACATGACGGCCGTCCATGGCGTATCGGCGTTCAGAACCCCAGGGAGATGCAGGCCGTCTGGGGAGTTATCAGCGCAAAAAAAGACCTGCGGGTCTCCACCAGCGGAAATTACCGGCAGCCCCTCGTGATAAACGGGGCTGCATTTTACCACATATTTTCTCCGAAAACAGGGAAGCCGGTCTCGGAAAGGGTGCTTGGCGTCACAACAATAAGCCTTGATGCAAAGGCCTCCAATGCCCTGCTCGACGGTGCCGCAACAGCAATAACCGTGCTGGGTGTCAACGCCGGCCTCGATTTTGCTAAAAAACTCGGCATTTCAGCCATAATCCTAACGGAGGCCCGGGACGGCAGAATCGCACAATTCGTTTCACCCGGCCTTTCATCCGTCTACAGACACAGAGATTGACGGACTTCCCGAAACGTGAAAAATCCCCCGCTTAAACCCGTTTTATTCCCGTTGACATGCAACCAAAGCACACGGATAGACCGGATGAAACAGGACGCCGTTACTAACGCTGTTCATGTTTACAATTAATGTTTGGCGCTATTGACAGTGTTATCTTTTTTTAGTAACTTACATCTTTCATAAAATCGCTGTGTGGATATTTTGCCGGGCACACCACGACACTTCTGTGACAATGATTTTTTATCTTTTATCGGGTTTTCTGGAGGTAAATATGGATCTGAAGCGTAAATTGATTGCCGGCGATTTTGCCATTCTTGCTGAAATGGAACCGCCAAAAGGCATAGATGTGTCTTCAATGGTAAACAATGCGGCAAAGGTGAAAGAGAATGTGGCCGCGTTTGTGGTGCCTGAAATGAGCAATGCGGTCATGCGGATGAGTTCTCTGGGAGCCGCCATGCTTCTCCGGCAAAACCGGATGGAGGCGGTCATGCAGGTCTGCTGCCGCGACCGGAACAGAATTGCGCTTCAGGCGGATCTTCTGGCGGCGTCTGCATGCGGCATTAATAATATTATGGTGGTTACCGGTGAAGATCCCAGCTTCGGAGATCATCATCAGGCGGCATCCGTCTACGATATCAATATCGATGAGCTCCTAAAGACAATTCAGGGCTTGCAGAAGGGCAAGGATATGGCGGGCATTGAACTTTCCGGCGCCCCTGAATTTCTGGTCGGTTCCATGGCAAATTCCGGTCTTAAAGGCAATGCGCTTGATCAGGAAATCGACTCAATGAATCGAAAAATTGACGTCGGTGTTCGTTTTTTTATCACGCCCCCTCTTTTTGATGTATCCGCAATCGAATCATTTATGAATAAAATTGATAAAAACAATATCCACATTATCCCCACGGTTATTCTCCTGAAATCTATTGGAATGGCCCGATATATCAATCAAAACATGAATCATATCCATATCCCGGATGATTTGATCAAAAGGATTCAAAAGGCTCCGGAAAAGGCGCGTGAATGTGTGCGGATTGCATCTGAGTTGATCGCCGGGATAAAAGCGGAAGGTTTTGACGGGGTACTCCTGTCGCCCGTTGGCTGGGAGCACAAGATGTCTGAAATTCTGGATGCCGCTTAGAAGAATATTTTATTAATAATCGGTGATGAAACTTGACATCAAAGGAGCGGAAATGACTGTATCCGTAAATGAATTTATCCCGGAAACAGCCAATACCCTGATTGAAGAGGTTATGGAGCGGTCAGGCCAGAATCTTCTTTCCTGTTATCAATGCAGGCGCTGCGCAGCCGGTTGTCCGGTGGCTGAAGAAACCGGTTATGTTACACCCGATCGCCTGATTCGTATGATAATGCTGGGCGATTATGAAAATGCGCTGAACAATCCTCTGGTCTGGAAATGTGTATCCTGTTACACGTGCGGCACACGCTGCCCTAACGGCATCCATACCGCAAGGATCACGGAAACCATGAAAAAACTGGCCAAGGAAAATCATCTCCAGCCGGAAAGACTCAAAGTGGTCAATTTCCATGGCACCTTCATAAACTCAGGCATCCGCTGGGGCCGCGTCAATGAAATGGAATTCATGGGACTATATGAATTGAAGAACACTTTCCCCGACATAAATCAATTTAATTTTAAGCCTGTCATTGAAGAATTAAAAACCCAGGCCAGGCTCGCGAAAGCCATGCTAAAGAAAAAACGCTTACATTTCGGGTTTGAATTGGTCAAAGGCCGGCGAGAGATTAAAAAACTTTATAAAAAGATTAAAAAGCTAAGGAAAAAGCTGTAAAAAAACTGTTACATCATAGTTGTGAAATCATAGCCGACAGGCTTTAAACCGCGCGGGGTTACTCATGGAAATGGCATATTATCCCGGATGTACATTGCATGCCTCTTCATCGCTTTATGACGTGCAAATCCGGTTGATATTTGAAAAACTCGGCATCAACCTTAAAGAAATCGATGATTGGAACTGCTGCGGAGCCACCTCGGCCGGCAAGGTCGATGATTTTCTGGCAGTCGCCATGCCTGCCAGAAACATCGGTATTGCTGAAGCAGCCGGATTTTCAGAAGTTATGATTCCCTGTTCATCTTGTTATTCTCGGACATTGGTGGCCAAACATCATCTTATAGACAATCCTGCCCTTAAAGAACAGATAAATGAAGAGCTTTCCGGAAAAATTCAGGGGCATATCAAAGTGTCTTCTATTCTGGAGGTACTGCTTGCCCGGGTTGCTTCAGGAGATATTGATGAAATAACAGGCAAAAAGCTCAAGGGACTGAAACCGGTATGCTATTACGGCTGTCTGCAGACCCGTTTCCCATATAACGTACCTGTCCCGGATGATGTGGAAAATCCCCAGGGAATGGAGACCATCTTAAAAGTTATAGGTGTAAAAGCGCTGGATTGGAGCTATAAAACCGACTGCTGCGGGGCATCGGCTTCCATTAACGATGAGGATACGGCGATGAATCTGATGGCCCGGATCATGAAGGATGCCGTTGCAAGGGGAGCCAACTGTATGGTGGTCACATGCCCCATGTGCCAGTTGAATATGGATGTCTACCAGGACAAGTTCTGTGAGGCACATAATATTGCTGAACGTTTGCCCGTATTTTTTATTACAGAGCTGATTGGACTGGCCATGGACATCAGTTTATCGGAACTCCAGGTAGACAGGCATTTTATTGATGGCGTTGCACTTTTGAAAGGGCTGGATCCGGCATGACCGAGAATGCTTCAACAAAAAAAATAATGCGTGGCGCTGTAATGGTCGTGGGGGGAGGTATAGGCGCAATGCAGGCCTGCCTGGACTTGGCGGACAGCGGGTTTAAAGTTCATATGGTACAGAAGGATTCATCCATCGGCGGCACCATGGTGATGCTTGACAAGACATTCCCAACCGGTGACTGTTCAATGTGTATGATATCACCCAAGATGGTTGATGTCGGGAAGCATCGCAATATTGATATGCATACACTCGCGGAAGTGGTGTCCGTGTCAGGGGAACCGGGAGACTTCACGGTTAAAGTCAGGCTTAAGCCGAGATATGTTGATCCGGAAAAATGCACCGGATGCGGTACCTGCGAAGAAAAGTGTCCAAAAAAAGTGGATAGTGAATTCGAACAGGGGCTGAGTGTCCGAAAGGCCATTTTTTCTTTATTCCCGCAGGCCCTGCCGAACACCCGTGCAATAGACCGGCAAAACTGTATCTATTTTCAAAAAGGCAGATGCAAGGTTTGTGAAAAAGTCTGTAAAGCGGACGCCATTAATTGGGAGGATACGGGAGAGGAATTTGAGCTGAATGTCGGTGCAATTATTCTCAGCCCGGGCTTAAATCGCTATGATCCTGAAGTTCGTCAGGAACTGGGATTCGGGCGATGGCCGAATGTGGTGACATCCATTCAGTTTGAAAGAATTTTATCCGCCTCCGGACCCTATCAGGGTACGGTGATGAGGCCCGGGGACAAGAAACATCCGGAAAAGATTGCCTGGATTCAATGTGTGGGGTCCCGTGATTCAAACAACGCAAATCCCTGGTGTTCCTCGGTATGCTGCATGTATGCGACCAAGCAGGCTGTTGTTGCCAAGGAGCATGACAGCAGTATTGATCCTACTATTTTTTATATGGATATCAGGGCGTTTGGAAAAGACTTCGATAAATATGTAAACCGTGCAAAAGATGTGCACAAAATTCGCTACCAGCGTGCCATGATCTCAGCGGTTCGCGAGGAACCCGGCACGAGCAACCTTATCCTGCGCTATGCCGATGAATTCGGTGAGCTGAAGGATGAGATTTTTGATATGGTGGTGCTTTCCATCGGTTTTGAACCGCACGCAGACGCAGAAGAATTCGCAAAAATATTCGGCATTGCGCTTAATGATCATCGCTTTCCCGCAACCCCCCCGTTTAACCCGGTCGAAACCACAAGACCCGGAGTTTATGTGACCGGTATTTACCAGGGCCCCAAAGACATCCCGGAAACCGTTATGCAGGGAAGCGCGGTTGCCGGTACGACCATGGCGCTTTTGAGTGAGGCGCGCGGCACGGAGGTGGTCGTGAAGGAACTGCCGCCTCAAAGAGAAATCGCTGATGAAGAGATCCGCATTGGCGTATTTGTCTGTCATTGCGGAATCAACATCGCAAGTGTTGTGGATGTTGCGGCTGTAAAGGAATATGCAGGCACTCTGCCGCACGTTGTATATTCAGGACAAAACCTGTTTACCTGTGCTCAGGATTCAATGAACAAAATAAAGGATATTATACAGGAGCACGGTATTAACCGGCTTGTGGTTGCCGCATGCAGTCCGAAAACCCATGAACCGGCCTTTATGGATACCATGGAATCGTGCGGTATTAACAAATACCTCTTTGAAATGGCCAATATCCGAAACCAGTGCTCATGGACGCATTCCAAAGAACCTGATAAAGCGACTGAAAAATCAAAGGAACTGGTTCGGATGGCCGTCGCCCGCGTTGCTAAATTGACGCCCCTTCAGGAAAAAAAGATTCCCGTCATTCAGAGAGCCCTGGTTGTCGGCGGCGGTATTGCCGGGATCAATGCTGCGCTGGGACTGGCAGACCAGGGCTTTGAAGTCATTCTCCTTGAAAAAGAGGAAAGCCTCGGCGGGCTGGCGACACGCATCAATACAACCATCGAAGGGGCTGATGTAAAATCATACGTAAACGATCAAATTGAAAAGGTCACTTCACACCCGAATATTCAGGTGCTGACCCAGGCGCTCATTGTCGGATTTTCAGGATTTAAAGGAAACTTTACCACTGAAGTTCTGGTGGGACCGGGAATGTATGAAAGGAAGATCGATCATGGGGTGGTTATTCTGGCCACGGGTGCAACTGAATACCGCCCCGATGAGTTTCTCTATGGCCGGGATGATCGGGTAATGACACAGATTGAACTGTCTGAGCATTTACAGGAAAAAGGCGCTGAAAGCCTCAATCAGGTCGTCATGATTCAGTGTGTGGGGTCGCGTAATGATGAAAATCCCAATTGCTCAAGGGTCTGCTGCCAGGCCGCAATCAAAAATGCGCTTAAAATCAAGCAGATGAACCCCAAAACTAAAATTATCATCCTTTACCGTGACATGAGAACTTACGGCCTGTTGGAGGATTATTACGCGGAGGCGAGAAATAAGGGAATCCTGTTCTTTACTTACGAATTGGAAAATCCGCCCGAGGTAAATTCTTCCGAAGGTGATCTGACGATAACCTTCAAGGATCGGGTTCTCGGGCGCAGCCTCAAAGCCAAAGCGGACGTGCTGGCCTTGAGCGCAGGGATGGTTGCCGAGGATACAGAGGAACTGTCTTCCATTCTTAAGCTGGCACGAACTGCGGAAGGCTTTTTTATGGAGGCCCATGTCAAGCTAAGGCCCGTAGATATGGCCACGGAAGGGATCTTTGTCTGTGGGACGGCTCACAGCCCCAAGCTCATTTCCGAGTCCATATCCCAATCGCTTGCCGCGACGGCCAGAGCCACAACATTTCTGTCTCAGTCCCATCTGACGCTTTCGGCCGTTACCGCCCGGGTTGACCCGGAAAAATGCGCATCATGTTTGATTTGTGTTCGTTCCTGCCCTTATGAAGTACCGAAAATAAACGCCGAAGGTGTCAGTGAAATTGACGAAGCTCTGTGCCACGGGTGCGGTGTGTGTGCTGCGGAATGCCCGGCTAAGGCCATTGACCTGAACTGGTATGAAGACGATCAAATAATGTGCAAGGTTGATGCCTTGCTGGAAGGAGCCTTATGAGCCGGGAATTTGAGCCGATCATTATCGCCTTTTGCTGTAATTTCTGAAGTTACACAGCTGCGGACCTGGCAGGTTCGATGCGATTACAATATCCTGCAAACGTTAAAATTATCCGGCTCCCCTGCACCGGAAAAATTGACCTGATTCATATCCTGCGGGCTTTTGAAAAAGGCGCTGATGGTGTATATGTTGTCGGATGTTTGGAAGGCGGCTGCCATTATATCGGCGGTAATCTCAGGGCGCGCAAACGTGTTGAACAGGCCCGGAAAATTCTCGACCTCACCGGCATCGGGGGAGAGCGGGTACAAATGTATAATCTCTCGGCAAGCGACGGGCCGCTTTTTGTCCAATATGCCATTGAGATGAATGAAAAGATTTTGGAACTGGGCCCGAATCCCATTAAATTAAAAAAAGATGCCGCCGCATAGGGGGCCTGTTAAATACAACTCAACAATAAATTTGTGAGCTATCCTGCAAACATCTATGTGGTGAAAATATTAAAACAATGTTTTTAGATGATTCCCCGATCTTGAACGCTCATATTAAGAAAGGTCGTGTCTTATGATTGTTGCTGACAAAAAACCGGTGGAAGAAATTATCGATTATGTAACGGATTGCAAAAACATCCTTGTTTTGGGATGCAATGAATGTGTTACAGTCTGTGAAGCTGGCGGTAAAAAAGAAGTCGAAGTGCTGGCATCCACCCTTCGGATGTGTTTTTTAAACCAGGGAACCGAAGTCAGTATTGATGAGATCACGCTGGAAAGACAATGTGATCATGAATATCTTGAAGAAATAAGAGATGTGGCTGACCGGTATGATGCTATTATTTCCCTGGCATGCGGCGTGGGTGTCCAGTTTATGGCTGAAAAATACCATTCCGTCCCCATCTATCCCGGTGTGAACACCTGTTTTCTGGGGGCTACCGAAAAGCGAGGTCTGTGGACGGAACGGTGCCAGGCCTGCGGAAACTGTATGCTGGCAATTACCGGCGGTATCTGCCCGGTTTCCCGATGCGCCAAACGGATATTAAACGGCCCTTGCGGCGGATCATCAAACGGCAAATGCGAAATAAACAAGGACCTCGACTGTGCATGGCAGCTGATTATCGATCGGCTCAAAGCATTAGACAGACTTGAAGACTATGAGAAAATCTGTTCAATAAAGGACTGGTCCACGGACCGCGCCGGCGGCCCCCGAAAAGTGGTCAGGGAGGATGTACAGTCATGAGCGTGAAGACACCCAGTAAGCTTGAAAAAATTCTTTCTTCGGGGAACCTTGCCGTAACTTCTGAATGCGGCCCACCGCGCGGCAGTGATCCGAAAGCCGTGACCAAAAAAGCGGAAATGATCAAAGATTATGTCGATGCAGTCAATATTACCGATAATCAGACATCCGTCACCCGGATGTCCAGCCTGGCCGCCTGCATCCATTTAAAGCTGATGGGCGTGGAACCGATCCTCCAGATGGTAACCCGGGACAGAAACCGGATTGCGATACAGAGCGACATCCTCGGTGCCGCATCGTTTGATATATTTAACATGCTCTGTTTGTCAGGCGACCATCAAAGTTTCGGGGACTGTCCCCAGGGACAGAATGTCCATGATCTGGATTCCATGCAATTGCTCCAGACCGTTCATTTAATGAGAGATGAAGGTAAATTCTTAGGGGGTGCCGACATTAAGCGGCCACCCCAAATGTTTGTGGGGGCTGCCGCAAATCCCTTTGCGGATCCATTTGAAATAAGGGTTCCCCGGCTTGCCAAAAAAATTGCTTCCGGCGCGGAGTTCATCCAGACCCAGTGCATTTATAATGTAGATAAGTTTGAAGAATGGATGAAGCAGGTCTGTGACCGCGGGCTCCATGAGAAGGTTTATATCCTCGCGGGTGTCACACCCTTAAAATCCGTGGGCATGGCAAAATTTATGAAAAATAGAGTGCCCGGCATGGATGTGCCGGATGATATTGTAAAGCGGATGGCGGACACGCCCAAGGAAAAACAGCCTGAAGAAGGCATCAATATCTGTGTTGAAACCATTGAACGGTTAAAATCCGTTGAGGGCGTTAAAGGATTCCATATCATGGCCATTGAATGGGAGGAAAAAGTTCCCGGCATTGTGGAGCGGGCCGGTTTGTATCCAAGGCCAGAAATTGGGGCCGAAAATTGATTGATTTTATAAATTATGTAAAATAAAATGAATTAATAAATTGGAATTTTTATAAAATTTGATAATTAGCCGCAACGCACCTGAGTTTGGTAGTAAAAAAGGAGGATAAAAATGGGCGAAAAGAAAAGAATTCTTATTGTTGATGATGAACCGGATTTTGTCTCAATCGTCAAAAAAAATCTTGAAAAAGCAGGATTTGACGTCGAAGTGGCATACGACGGGGTGGAAGGGATCGAAAAAGTAACGGCCAATCCCCCGGACGCTATTGTTTTGGACGTCATGATGCCTGAAAAAGACGGCTACAAGGTCTGCGCAGAACTTAAAGCAGATGAAAAATATGCTGACATTCCGATCTTGTT
This sequence comes from Deltaproteobacteria bacterium, assembly GCA_013151835.1. Classification (GTDB taxonomy): domain Bacteria; phylum Desulfobacterota; class Desulfobacteria; order Desulfobacterales; family Desulfosalsimonadaceae; genus JAADHK01. The sequence continues at coordinate 61,630 of JAADHK010000125.1, read as the reverse complement.
GTTAACCGCAGTGGGGGACCATGTCAGTTCAACCCGGTACTCCCACTATGACGGCATGAGTACGGAGGCCGACGACTATCTCCCCAAACCGGCCTCAGCGGAAGATATTTTAGATTCCATAAAAAGCTTTTTGGACATGTAGCGATCACATAAACAATGAAGCGTTTCACCTTTGGACCGCTGAAATTATAATTTATGCCTTGGTAATAATTTCAGCGGTTCAGTTGTTTGAAGACAAAGGGCGTTTTCTTTGTTTTTTTGCATGGAAATGTAAATTAGCCCAAATAAGGCCCAAATAAGGATTGATAAATTTTGCCGGGAAAAAGTGATAAATTCACGCTTCTGCATTCCTTAAACGCCAAGCAGCACCAGGTGTTCTGTATCTTAAGCGATGAGCGGGTTTTTACTTCAAAATCACCCGACGTCTTTAACCAGGTGATGAAAGGGGCTGGCATGAACGGTTCCTATGTGCCGTTTATGGTAAAGCCGGATAAAATCGCCGAAGCCATAAAAAGCTTAAGAGCGCTGAATATTGCCGGAGCCAATGTAGCCGCCCCCTATAAAGAAAAAATTGCTCCCCATATGGATTCGGTATCCGAGAGCGCCGAGATTATCGGGGCTATCAATACCATTGCCAGAAACGGTGAAAAACTCAAAGGCTATAATACCAATGCCATCGGTTTAATGGAAACATTAGAAGAGATTCAGTGTGATCCGGCCGGAAAAACCGCCCTGGTTCTAGGCGCCGGCGGGGCCGCCAAAGCGGCGGTATTTGTGTTAAACTGGTTAAAAGCAGGCCATATTTTTGTTGCAAGCCAGAATGAACTAAACGCCCGTCAGGTTGCTGCCCGTGTCAGGGGTGACTTCCTGACCACTGACCAGCTGATTGATCGTGACATTCCGATCAACATACTCATCAATGCCACGACGGTTTCCAGCCCTGAGGAGTCTCCCGAGCTTGCGGAAATAGCGGAAAAATTAAAATTGCCGGAATGTGAGCTTATTTTAGACCTGAACTATGGCCGCATACAAAATTTCTGGCAGGACAAGGCCCAAAAGACCGGCATCTTGTTTCAGGACGGCCTTTTGCCGTTGATTCATCAGGCCAGAAACAGCCTGTCTTTGTGGACCGGGATCGAAATTAAAACCGAAGAATTTAAAAAAGCCCTTGAGTTTCATTTATAACGAACTGCCAAGGCCGAAATATTTGCCCTACGCCATTAAATGATAATCTCGTAAAAAGTCGCAAAACACCTTTTTATAAATAACTTAATCACCTGAATTCAAATCGTAAGTTCAACGTTCGATGTTTGAAGTTTACACCGGCAAAGTCACTGTAAACGTCGACCCCTTCCCTTCTTCGCTTTCAAGTTCAATACTGCCGTTTAGGGAATCCACAAGGCCTTTCACAATGGGCAGGCCGAGTCCCGTGCCGGTAATGTATCGTGTATTGGCATCTTTTACCCGGAAGAATCGTTCAAATATTTTTTCCCGGTGTCTTTGCGGGATGCCAAATCCATTGTCCGAGACCTGAACCTGGATTGATTTTTCCGCCATCCGTGCTTTGACCATAATGTTTGCGCCATCTGGCGAATAATTGATGGCATTGGCGATCAGGTTGCCGAATATGCTCTCAAGGGCCATGGGATCTGCATTAATCAACGGAAATTCATCGGAAGTAAGCTCAATCCCCAAGGTCTGTTTTTTGGACCGGGCCCGTATCCCGAGAAATTCCACAATACTTTTCAATAATTCTACAACCTGAATGGATTGAATATTGTGCGATATGCCGCCGGCTTCAATCCTCGACAGATCCAGAAGGTCCCCTATGAGTGAAATCAGACCGTGTGTTTTTTCCTTGGCCCGTTCAATGAGATTTTGATCAACATCGACCTCTTCTTCCGTCATATCATTTAACACCATGGCTAGCTGCTCATGGATGGTGGAAAGCGGGGAACGAAGCTCATGGGAAACCTTTGCCACAAATTCGGACTTTAACTGGTCGAGCATTTTCAAACTCGTAATATTGGAAAGGGTTACCACTGCTCCCATGCACTCTTGCCTTTCATTTAATACGGGCTGGCCTCTTGCCATTAAATACTTGTTATCCGAAACCTTCATTTCATGGGTCGGCGCCTCGCCGTCTTTATCAAACTCCCCCCTTGAAAGCTTTTCGACCATATTGCAAAGCCCGTCATCAGACACATATGATCCCAGTTTTTCCCCGGGCGTAAGTGAGAGATCCAGGTCCAGACTTTGTAAAAATGCCGGGTTCATCAACACTACTTCCCCCGCCGTATTGGTCACAACCACTGCGGTGGGCAGTGATTCGATAATGGTGCGGATGCGGCTTTTTTCCATATCCAGATCCATCAGAGTGCGCTCCCGATCGGCCTGGAGCTTTTCAGCCTCCCGGGTCAGGCGTAACTTTTCATGGGCCCTGTTGACCACGATTCTTAAATGTTCAGGCTCAAACGGCTTTGGAATAAAGTCATACACCCCATTCTTCATTGCTTCTATGGCGGTCTCGATTGTGGCATATCCGGTAATGATAATTACAATGATATTGTCATCAATTGCCCTGATCCGCGAATGAAGTTCCATGCCGTCCATGCCGGGCATCTTTAAATCCAGAATCGCAATGGATACGGTTTCTTTTTCTAAAATTGCAAGGGCTTCTTGCCCCTGGCTTGCGATAAAAACGGTAAACCCCATTCGCTTTAAAATACGCTCAATACCCTCACGGATATCGCGTTCATCATCAACGACGATGATTTTAACCGCATCAGATGCATCCGCCAATTTAATCGCCTCCGTTTATATTTTCGGCTAAAGGCAGCTCAATATAAAAAGTCGTTCCCCTGCCCGGTTCGCTTTCAACACGAATATGACCACCATGGCTCTTTACAATGCCATACACCATGCTTAACCCCAGGCCGGTTCCCTTGCCCTGTTCCTTTGTGGTGTAAAACGGCTCAAAAACATGGGGGAGAACATCATCGGGGATACCGGTGCCGGTATCTGATATTTCAACACATATCCTGTTTTTTTCCGGCGAGAAACAGGTCTTTAACATTAATTTCCCGCCGCTCTCAAGAGCGTCAGCCGCATTTAAAATAATATTCATCACCACATGATATAATTGCTGGACATCTCCCTTGATCAAGGGCAAATCCGCGCCCAGATTCTGTTCGATTTCAATATTATGAAAAATCGACTGGTTTTCCAGCAAAAATATGGTCCGGGAAATGATCGCATTAACATCCTGGGGTTTCATTTCGTGGCTGGTTTGGCGTGCAAATTCAAGAAGCTCTTTCACAATATCCTTGGCACGCAGCGTATCATCAAGCACCCGCTGCAGATCGCCCAGAGCTTCCTTCGGCAACTCATATTCTTCCATGACCAGTTTTGTAAACAAAAGGATGCCGCTCAACGGATTGTTTAACTGATGTGCCACACCGGCGGCCATTTTACCTAAGGACGCCATTTTTTCCGACTGGAGCAGTTGAACATGGGTTTGCTCCAGTTCATTCTGCATCTTTATTTTTTCCCGGCGATCATGGAAAAACCCGATGGTCGCTACCTTTTCGTCGTCTTCATATACAATGGAGGCATTTAACCGGATAGGGACAATATCTCCATTTTTACGCTTGCCGTCGATATAATATGAGTTAAGCTTGCCTATTCCGCCAAATTCTTCGCTTAGAAGCATTTTCATCACTTCCCGCGCGCCGTCGCCGGGATAGACATCCCGGATGGTAATATCATTTAATGCCTCTTCAACAGTGTACCCGGTGAATTCCGCCGCCGCTTCATTGAAAATAAGAATTTTCCCGGTCGGGTCGGCTGCGATCACGCCATCCACGGCGTTATTGATTAGATTTCTTAAAAACGCATTGGAGCGCAACCGTTTTTCCTTGATATTTTCCAATGCTTTTAAATCAAAATCCAGCATAACAAGGGCGTTTATTCCATCCTTTCGGTAAACGGGATAAGAATATAAACAAAGCCGATTCTCAGTGCCGCTATTATTATACGACTGATCATGCCGAAGAGATGCTATTCCGGTTTTCATGACTTCATGGGCCGGACAGCTCGGGCACGGATCGCTACACCCGAGAATTATTTCATGGCAGGGTTTTCCGATAAGGCTTTCGGTATGCCCTTCCATGGCGGTATTGTTTGCGGCTAGGATTTTAAAGTCCGGTGATATAATCAGCAATTTCCGATTAAACGCATCGATGGCATCTATCAGATACCCTTGCTCTTTTCCAGAACGGTTAATTTTTTTCATTGGATTACCGCATCATTTTTGATTGTTAAGTTATCAGTATTGTAAGTAAATTACTTAACGTATCAAATTGAGGCAGTCAAGGGAAAGTCTTGTTGGATCAGGGATGTGCGTGCCGTGCCCCTAAAACATGCGGTTTTACAATGGGCAGGCATTATCAGGGACATTTAAGCGCTGTGTGATTATTTTATTCAATATTTCAAAATGCAGGAATCATGCTTTAGAGCAAGATATTTAAACCATCTGTATATTTTATTTCCTTACACTTCCGGCCTCGGGAGCACCTTGGCGCGTTCGGCGATTTCCGGCACTTTGTGCTCCCATTCAATGGCCATGAGATGAACGCCGGCGACCCCCTTCATTTCCTTGAACTCTTCAATCTGTTCACATGCTATATTGATGCCCTCGTCAGCCTGTTTCTTTCTGTCAACCCCCTGGAGGCGTTTGATTATTTCATCGGGCACGTCCATGCCGGGGACCTTTGCCTTCATGTATCTTGCCATACCAAGGCTCTTCATGGGTGTGACACCCGCGAGGATGAAAACTTTGTCGGTCAACCCCATTTCGTTGGCTTGCTTAACCCATTTCCTCATTATGTCCATATTGTAAATGCACTGGGTCTGAATAAAGTCAACGCCGGCAGTGATTTTTTTTGCCAGACGATAAACACGCCACTCAAGAGGCTCGGCAAAAGGATTTGCCGCGCCGCCTATGAAAAATTTTGGAGGCGTGTCAATTTCGGCTCCGCCTAAGAATTTTCCTTCGTCACGCATTTTTTTTACAAGGCCGATAAGCTGAATGGAATCAATGTCGTAAACACCTTTGGCATTGGGATGGTCTCCAAATTGCTGGTGGTCTCCGGAAAGGCAAAGAATATTACGCATGCCATGGGCATATGCGCCAAGGATATCGGCCTGCATGGCAAGGCGGTTCCGATCCCTGCAGACCATCTGGTAGTTGGGTTCGAGGCCCTCTTCAATAGCTATAATCGCGGCGGCCCAACTAGACATCCGGACCATGGCGGTCTGGTTGTCTGTGATATTTACCATATCCACATTGCCCTTTAAAAAGGCGGCTTTTTCCCTTACCGCTTCTACATTCGTACCCCTTGGCGGTCCAAGTTCGCCTGTGAATGCAAAATGACCTGCTCTTAGCATTTTTTCAAGATTGCTTCCGGATTTCATCTCCATATTTCCTTGTCCTATCTTTTAATCTATTTATTCGACCATAAACTCATTAACAGGAAAATCAAATGGCCTTTGCCTTTTTTATGGCTATTCAGCAAGAGGATGAGCTTTCTCTTCATCATATTGCGGATAAACGCCTTGGGACCTCATAATACTTCTTGCAAGGGCTATCATGGATGGGATGTCGATGCCAAAGGGGCAATAGCACCTTGTGCAGAGTGCGCATCTTTCCCAGATATTCGCTTTTATTTCCTCAACCGTTTCCTGCTTTATCCTTCCCTTTTTTTTGTAAAGGGTCCCCAGGGAATTGATAAATTTATAAGAAGGCATATATTTTGGATCGTTGTCATGCGAATTGAAAAGAAAACAACTCTCGGCACATAGACTGCAGTGAGCGCACATGCCAAGATAAAACTTCATTTTAGCCTTATGCTTTCCAAGCATCTTTTTTACCTGGGTTGTGTCAAGTTCTAAGTTTTCCATTAGCTCTACGACTCACTTCCATTATAATATATTTTACCAGGTTCTTGTGCCTCTTCCAAGGGTGTGCTGACCGACCAACATGAATCTTCCCATGAAAAAAAAGACCATATGGAAAATTTTTGTAAATGGGATTGCGATGAGCATAAGCTCACCTGACAGCATATGCAAAATTATCATAGTCTGATAATTATTAAATGGCTGGTAAAAGGCCAGTATCCCCGTCAGGAAAGGAGCAATCGCGATAAAAAAAATTATATAGTCATAACAAGTGGATATAGCTCTCATCCTTGCCAGTAATATTCTTCTTAAAAAGAAAAACAGCGCGCAGAAAAGAAAAATCAGTGTCAGGACGTTTGTCGCCCCCTGTGAAAAAGAGAAGAGGCTAATGCCTGTTTCCTCCTGAAGCAGGATATTGTGTCCAAGGAGGAATAAGGGTATGACAAATATCAATAAATGAAAAACAACACTTATAACCATGGTGACAGGGCTCGTACCAAAAACAGACAATTTGATGCGCGCAAGCGGGCATTTTTTAATTTTACTTAAGTCTTTTTTGTCGGGCTTAGGAATATTCCAGGTTGGCTCCCATTTTTTTGTCAGGGACAAGATACGGATTGTACGGATTAAGCATCCTGCAATAAACACGACAAAAGAAGCCCATACAAAAGGACCCCTTGCAAGGTCATAGAGAATATCTGGTGTAAGAAAGTTGAGGATTTGCATATGAATCGCTTTTACCTGTTATACATTAGGGCAAACATTAACATATAAATTTCAATTATTATTTCGCATACCTTTCTGCGTAGGCATCCTGAACAATGGTTCTCTGAACCTGATTTTGCCATTGCATGGGCGCCTGAATTTTTAAAATATCATCAAGCCGCCCCTGGTCTTTTAACCGGGTATAGATATCATGCCAGGCGCAGGGTGTCTGGTTGTTTATTTCGCACATTCCGCTGTTCGTGCCTCCGCAAGGCCCATTAAAAAGGCCTTTTGCGCATTTTGTCACAGGGCAGATACCCCCTGTATATGAAAGGACGCATTGGCCGCAAGCCCGGCATTTTTCTTCATAGACGCCTATTTCCCTGTCCACGCCTATGGCGATTGTGTTTATGGCGGGGAATACCGGTATATTTGCAAACCTTTCCGCAAGATATTGAACTCCGGCGCCACAGGCCATGGAAACAATGCAGTCATAAGCGTCTGCCATATCATCCAGTTCTGCAAGAAAAGTCATGTTGCACTGCCGCTCCACAGTGTAGCTATCCATTTGCTTGGCGCTTCCACCGGACGCTTTGAGGTCTTCTATGAGTTCGAATACTTCTTTTTGACCGCCGGCGAGGCAGACGGAGACACATCCCCCGCATCCCACTATCAATATTTTTGAATATTTTGAAATGACGGAATATATTTCTTCAACAGGTTTTCTTTTTCCCTTAACCATTTTTACCTCCATGGGTCAGGCTGCCGGATTCAACCTTATGCCGTGAATGGCATTCTCCGCAAAGGCTGGGGCCTCTTCTTTCGCCTTTTGCGCTGAGTTTGTCATGACAACCGATGCATTGCTTGTGAAAAGCCCGGCGAAGATTCAGTTTAGAATTATCCTTATGGCAGGAAGAGCAGAGGATATCCGGATTCCCCTCTTCAAGGTCATCTTCGTCAAGTACGTTTTTCCCATTAAGGTATTTATGGTGGCAGTCCAGGCAGTCAAGATTTTCCATATGGGTATCATGATAATTATCAAGAAAATCGACAGGGGGACGATTGTTTAACCAAATTCCGCAATCACCAGTGTCAGCATAACTTATGATGAATATAACAGACGTTGCCACCACAATCAGGCATACCGAAAATATAAATCCCCATTTCTTTTTGCAACAGGGCATTGCCCAACTCCTATTTGGAAAAATAAAAATTTTAAAACCGGGAAGAATTAAAAAAAAAGTAGTTAATACATGTTGGCGTTATGTGTCAATAAAGAAAAAATTTTTCATTCATTTCAATTTAATGTTGATATTAGTGATATCTTTTTTCAACGAAAACGCAAATTCATCGAATCCGGGCTTTCTGAACATCGGGCGAACCGGACGATACATGCCCCACGGCTCCTTGGGGCCAAACATCCCCATATCAAATTTCTTGTTTTCATTCGTATCCTCAAAAACCATAATGCCATAGGTCCCTTTGGGGACATTTTGGAACATAAACGGAACCTTTTTCGTATTCAAGCCGTTTTTGTCGATCCGAATTGTCAACCGAAAAGGGGATTTTTCCTTATCCTCAAATTGTGTCCGGGTAACAATCTTTATATAGATCATCCCTGTCTTTTCAAAATGAATCTGTCCCGCAATGGTGTACTTCCCGGACCGGGCATGGGCAACGGAGGACAGTAATAACAAACACCATATTGAAAATATGATCATTTTACGCATCAAAACCTCTGTTTTCGGATAATCGATTCTGAAATCATCTTCTGAAAAATCCGGTCTCATCGGCTATCGCTATCCGGGCGGGTTATTTAAAGCCGATGCAATATGTTTCACCATGAAAAAGCCTTTTCATAGCCACTCCACTTATTATCTTCAAAGAATAAAAAAAACAAGCCGGGAAATGTCCGTCAATTTTCACGCCCGTGTTGACAATCGGCCATGTTCTGGGATAGTTTTCTGTTATATGTATACCCGGAAGAATTTACGATACCTGCGCGTAATAATGGCGCTCTATGATATGGCCGGCCGGATGTTGATCCCGTTTTTAAGGAAAAACGAGCGGTTAAAAGACGGTTTTGACCAGCGCAGGCTGGTTATTCCCCTCCCGGCAGCCGATGTCTGGATCCAGGCGGCTTCGGGCGGTGAGGCATATCTTGCCCGTGCAATCGTTGAATATCTTGTGCCGTTAGCTCCGGTTCGGCTCCTGGTTACCACCAACACGCGCCAGGGCATGGAGATAATCGAAAAGTTTTCACAAAAGATAAATTCACGCGAAAACAGGCGGGCCGTTTTTGCCGCTTATTTCCCGTTTGACCGTCCGTCGCTCATGGCCACAGCCCTTGAGCAGGTGGCCCCGAAACTGACCGTGCTTCTTGAGACCGAGATATGGCCGGGATTTCTCTATGCCGCGAAGATGTCCGGCCGACCGATTGCAATCGTAAACGGCAGGATTACGGAAAAGAGCCTGCGCGGTTACCGGAGATTTAAGCACCTGCTGCAAACCCTTGCACCTGAAAGGGTACTTGCAATAACTGCCGAAGATGCGGGCAGGTTTGCAGCGCTTTTCGGCGAGGATATCGTCTCTGTCATACCGAATATCAAGTTTGACGGCGTGGCCTCGGCCGGGAACGATTCGGGCGAGGCTCTTCAGGGGGCAGAGGTCGGGCCGCATCCCTTTCTTGTCCTTGGTTCGGTTAGACAGGAGGAAGAGGATGATGTGGCCGAGGTGATCTCCGCTGTCCGGAATTGCTGTCCGGATTCCGTGATTGGTCTTTTCCCCCGTCACATGCACCGGATCGATCACTGGCGGGGTGTTTTAGATAAAATGGGTGTGCGCTGGGCATTAAAATCAAAAGTATCCGGCAGGGTTGAACCGGGCACCGTTCTTGTCTGGGACGTGTTTGGAGAGCTCGCGGCGGCCTATGCGGCGGCAGACAGCGTATTTGTGGGCGGAAGCCTTGCGCCTCTCGGGGGGCAGAATTTTTTAGAACCCCTGGTATTTGGCGTCGTGCCCGTCATCGGGCCGTTTTGGGACAATTTTTTGTGGGTGGGCGAAGCGGTTTTTAAACAAGGCCTTGTTATCCGGGCCGATGGATGGAAAGCGGTGGCTGAAACCCTCATAAAACAATTACAGGCACCTGCCGACCGGGATGTGGTTCGCAGGGCCGCCATGGAATACATCCGCGTACGCCAGGGAGGAACCCATATGGCCTGTAAGATCATACTTGCGGCAATCAAAAAGGAGGACCAAAGTTGAATAAGGATTTGCCTCCATGCTATGGTATAATACCGGCCCGGTACGATTCTTCCCGGTTTCCCGGAAAACCCCTGGCTGATATCCGGGGCAAACCCATGTTCTGGCATGTTTATACCCGGGCGGCCATGACTGCGGCCCTGGTCCGGGTGGTAATCGCCACTGACGATAACAGGATAATGGATGCCGCACACAAACTGAACGTGCCGGCCGTGATGACCGCAGCGGACCATGTGTCGGGCACGGACAGGGTCCGGGAGGCAGCGGAGAGCATAGGGGTTGAGCCTGATGCCGTGGTGGTGAACATCCAGGGTGATGAGCCATTGCTTGATCCAAAAATGCTGGAAGAACTGGTGGCCCCGTTTTCAGACGCAAACGTATCTGTTTCAACCCTCACAAGGCACATCAGTCCGGCGGATGCCCAAAGGCCGGATCTGGTCAAGGTTGTGGTTGGACAAAACGGCAACGCACTATATTTTTCACGGTCCGTTATTCCGTTTGCAAGAGATGAATTTCCGGTGGAATACCTGGGCCACGTGGGGCTTTATGCTTTTCGCAAGTCAGTGCTGGACCGGTTTGTAAATCTTGCGCCCGGCCGGCTTGAAAGAATCGAAAAGCTTGAACAGCTCCGGCTTCTTGAAAATAATATTCCCATCCGGGTGGTGGAAACCGCGTATGAATCGATCGGCGTGGACCGGCCCGAAGATATCAGCCGTGTTATCGCGGCCATGGAACAGGAGAAGAAAAATGTCTGATATAATGGACCGTATAAACTCGGTGTTCAACAACCCCAGGCTGCGCGGCCTTTTTTTAAAGTCCCGCCTGCCCCTTGGAATAATCTTTTCGGTCTGGCTCCTGTTTCTTCTTGACCCGGCCTGGTTTTATCCGGGACTCGCGGTTTCAATCTGCGGCGCGTTTCTCCAGGCATGGTGCATGTCGACCATCAGGACCAAAAAGAAGCTGACGACCACCGGCCCATATATGTTTGTGAGAAATCCCATGTATTTAAGCCGTTTTCTCCTGGTTCTGGGCATCATTCTCATGACCGGTTGCATATGGCTGATTGTTGTCTACGTGGGGGTCTATTATTTTTATATGGTCAACCGGGTCAAAAGGGAGGAAAAGATTCTGTCCGAGCTTTTCGGGGCCGACTACGCCTCGTACTGTGCGGATGTCCACCCCTATATCCCGGGATTTGTGCGTTTTGACGCATTAAAGCTTGTGTCTTTAAACCGAGAAAGCATCCGGGAAAACCACGTTCTTGAAAATCTGGCCGTGGTTTTTTGCGGGTATGTGGTGCTCTATATATTCGCCTTTGTATGGCGGATTTGAGGTGCCTCCGGGGATGGACAACATCATACCGGAAGACCTTAAGAACTTTACTCATCCGGCCTTAAATGAGCCGATAACCGCCATTGGCGGGAGTTATTATTATACCGCTGAGTTTCGGCGGGAATTTGAGGAAGATGACCTGCTATATTATGTCGGGGCCATGGTCGTCGACACGTCGTGCTGCGGCACCGGCGGTTGCGCCTATGCCATGGTCGCGGGATTCGTGCGGGAGTGGAAGTACGGAACCGACGACAACGGCCGCCCGGTTTCCCGGGTCCGGCCGGTTACCCAAAAGGCGGGCCGGGAGCGGATTGCAGCCTTTATCCGGAAAAAACACACAGTCCAGCAAGTCTCGTTTGTAGAATAAATCGGTAGGAGCGGCCCCCTGTGGCCGCCCTTATATGGCTGGAAACAGTCAACTGGTAACCGTCAACCGCCAACCGTTTTATCCCCATACCGTCTCAGCAAATCCGTCAGCACTTCAGTCCCGAATTCCAATGCCGATATTGGCACCCGCTCGTCTGCCGCGTGAATGGTCGAAAAAAAGTCGAAATCTTCCGGAAGTTTCATGGGCAGAAACCCATATGTGCGAATTGACAGGCGTGAGAAAAAACGCGCATCGGTTACCCCTGGAAGTAGCATGGGCATGGGTATGCCGTTGGGGTCCGCCTGTTTTATCACCCGTGAGATCAGGTCCATGAATCCCGTATCCGGATCCGTTTTTGAATCAGGGGGGGGCGGGTCGTACCGGATGATCTCGATTTTTGTGTCCCGGCCCAGAAGCGGCGCAAGCTCATTTATGAAAGTTTCGGGCGTGGCCCCGGGGACCAGGCGGCCGTCGAGGCTTAATATTATCTCAGGCGGGATGACGTTGACCTTGTCCCCGCCGGTAACAATCGTGGCGTTTACCGTGTTTCTCAACAGCGGTTCAAAGGGCTGTCCTTTTGCGCCCATGAGCGCGAGCACGGCATCGGTGAGCTTTGGGTTTAAAAGCTGTTTGAGTATGGCATTGGCGGGAAAACTCATGGCCCCGGCAAAGGTTTCGATCATTTCCCGGGCAACCGGGGTTATTCTGACTGGCAGTCGTTTTTTATCCAGGCAGGTGAGAATTCGTCCCAGTTTCCCCATGGCCCCGCCTTTCATGGGCATGGCGCCGTGACCCGCGGGCCCGGTAATTTTTGCTCTCAGCCAGCACGCCTGTTTTTCCGCCACCTGCACTGGGTAGAAGGTGCGGCCCTGTGCATACATGGAAAATCCGCCGAATTCTCCTATGGCATGACGTACGCCGTCAAACAGGTTCGCGTGATTTTCCACGAGGAATTTCGCCCCCAGATCACCCCCGGCCTCCTCGTCCGAGAGGGCCGCGAAGATGATGTCGCCCGCAGGAACGGTCCCCTGTTTCTTGATTGCGAGAATGGCTGAGATCATCATGGCAAGCCCGCCTTTCATGTCCAGCGCCCCTCGACCCCAGACATAACCATCAAGCTCGCGGCCATCAAACGGAGGATGTTTCCAGTCCTGTTTTTCGGTCGTGACAACATCCGTGTGGCCGTAAAACATCAACGGAGGGGCGTCGCCCTTTCCCGGCATGCGGCAGACCAGGTTCGGCCGGTTTTTTACGCCCGCGTAAATGGAGGCCTCAATTCCGATATCCTCCATCAGGTCCTTGATGTAACCGATGCATTCGCCCTCGTTTCCCGGTGGGTTGGTTGTGTTAAAGCGGATGAGTTTTTTCAGTATTTCCACCGGGTGGCATGTGTTATTCATGTTTTTTCCTTTCGTGCAAAAGAGAGGCGAATCCGCCAAGGGCGATTATTGCTCCAACCATGCTTATTCCCGCACCGAATGAGCCGGATTTTCCGCAGACACCTATTGCGGCAGGTACGATTCCGGAACCGAATATGAAAGCAAACGGTATGGTAAAGGATACCGCAAGGTTCCGGTATTCAGGGGATACCGTGGCGGAGAGGACCGCAAAGGCCGGGGGAAAAAAGCCGGTCGATAAAAACGCCTGCGCAAATACAAGGCTGATAGCGGTAAAAGGAGAGGATGCGACGCCAAGTCCAATGGTGGCCAAGCCCGTTAGCCCGAGAAGGATACTCATTGTCAGGCCTGGACCGAATCTGTCCGCCGCCCATCCGGAGGCCAGGGCCGAGATCAGCCCGGCCCCCCTTGCCGCAGCGATCCAGTAGTTGGCCGCCTCGCGGGAAATCCCCATGCCGGTTGTCAGGTACAGGGGGAGCATGCTGTATATTCCTACGGTACTCCCGATGCCGAGGCCGAACAGGACGATCATTTTCAGGTGATGAGTGTTTGAGATAAATTTCCGGATTGCGGTAAAATCAGGGGGCGAGCCCGGACAATCAGAGGCGGTTGGGGTGAAAAATACGGCTATCCCGGCGCAGATGGATAATATGCCGATGGTTGCGGGAATCGCGCGCCATGAAAAAAAGGCAAGCCCGACTTCCACAAGGACCGGGGCGGCCACAAATCCGAGATTGGGCGCAAGTTCATGGATGGAAAGGGCTTTTCCCCAGTTGCCGGGATCGACCATCGAGGTGAGTGTGCTGATTCCGGACGGGAGGTAGAGCCCGGTGAACAGACCCAGCAAAAAGACCGATGCCGCAAGCACGGGCAGGCTGTTTGACGCCGAGACGCAAAAGAGCGCAATTCCGGCTCCGGATACCGATACGGCGATGGTTTTTCTATGGCAGATACGCAAGGAAACAAATCCCGAACAGAGCAGGGAGGTAAAATACCCGGCCGAAAGACAGAGAAAAATATATCCTGCCTGGGCATGATCGATGTCCATCTGCTTTTCGATCCTCGGCATGAGCGGCCCGAACGCAACCCTTGCGATAAAGGTGAGAAAGAATATGCCGGAAAGGAGCAGTATCGGGCCGAGGGTTGAGGCCCGATAGAAGGATGGATTTTCATTATCTGCTTTCGGGATTGCTTTCATCGATGAGCTGTCTTTTCTATTCTTTTTGTTACATACATAATTGATGATCTCGTAAAAAGTCGGGCAACCCGGTTACGATGGCTATAGAAAGTTCCATATACAAGGCGTAGTGGTGTTGCGAAAGCGGAGGCATACATATAGTATTCCGAGCATTTCGCGACCCGCTACAACGCAGCAGATGGGACTTTTTACGACGCCATCATAATTGGTACCCGTTCACGGTTACCGTTAACGGGTAGCATAATTGTTTTAACATTATCAATATTGCCCTCAAAAGTCACGGGTTAAAACCGGCAGTCCGGTATTCCATCCCCTATGGCATCGGTCTTATACCTTGCAAATTTTTTCATACTAAGCCAATCTGTTACTCGTTATAAACAACGGTGGATAATTATACTTTCTTCAAAATGGGGAGGGACAACATGAAGAGAACCTGTGTACTGTACCGCCTGATTATTTTCACGGTCGTATTGCTGCTGCTTTCCGGCTGCGGCCTCATGGACCGCTCGCTTAAGAAAACGGTCGATCCTGAAACCGGGTCTGTTTTGCTTGCCGGCCTCAAGTCGGAAGTAACGGTTTCGCGGGACAACCTCGGGATACCGGTAATCGAGGCCCAAAATACCCGTGATCTTTCCTATGCCACCGGATACGTGATGGCCTCGGACCGGCTCGTCCAGATGGTTACCTTTTCGTTGCTGGCCCAAGGAAGGCTTTCCGAGATGGTCGGCCCGGTTGCGGTTGACATGGATATCTACATGCGGACCATGGGCCTGGCCCGTGCCGCCCGTATACAGTACGGGCAATTGCCGGAAGACCTTACTGGCCTTTTGTCCGATTTTGCGGACGGGGTGAACGCCTATATAAATTCCCACTCCGATCGGCTTTCCCTTGATTTTAAGATTTCCGGATATATTCCGAAGCCGTGGCAACCCATGGATTGTCTTTATATATCCTCCATGTTAAACCTCGGGCTTTCGTTTAATATCCGAGAGGAGATCATATTTTTAAATCTAGCGGCTGCCATTGGGCCCCAAAAGGCGGCCTGGCTCTTTCCGGTTTCCATGGACGAACCTCTCCCGTTTGACAAGGCGGCCGGGTTAAAGGATATCGACTGGAATCGTTTCGGAACAGAGAGTGAAAAAACGGCTGCGGTTTCGGAAAAACTGGCCCGTATTTTTTTTCCCACCGGCATTGCCGCGTCAAACAACTGGGCTATCGGGCCGTCTTTGACAGCATCGGGGAAAACGATCGTGGCAAACGATACCCATCTTCCTTTGGAACATCCGCCCATCTGGATGTTGCTCCAGGTGAAATGTCCGGAATATCACGCCGCCGGGATCGCAATGGCCGGTGTTCCCGGGATCGTGGCAGGGTACAACGGTCATATAGCCTGGGGCGAGACCATGGTCATGGGAGACGGCCAGGATGTTTTTATCGAAGACTTGCGGAAGTCGGGCGGGAAAACCGAGTATTTATACAAGGGAAAGTGGTTCTCCGTGACTGAAAAAAAAGAGATATTTCATATTAAGGGCGAAAAGGACCGGAGCGTTGTCCTGCAATCCACCCGTCACGGAACTCTTTTAAATACCGCCCTTGCCGCCGGGCCGAAGCATTTTGCAATTCCGCAGAAGATAAAAAGCGGATACGGGCTTGCCGTCAGTACCGTCTACGATGTTCCAACCAGAAGCTTTGAAGGGATGTATGGATTAAACCGGGCAGTCACCATGGATGAGGCCAGAAACGCCATCCTCAAGGTGAAGTTCATGGATCTGAATTTCGTGTACGGTGATGCGGATAATATTGGATGGCAGGTGTCAGGGACTTACCCGCTGCGCAAAAAGGGGAGGGGGCATCTCCCATCGCCCGGATGGACCGGGGAATATGACTGGGACGGGCTACTGCCGGTTGCGGATTATCCACATGTCGAAAATCCCGGATCCGGGTTTCTCTGCACGGCCAACAACAGGACCATAGGGTCGGATGATCCGCGTATCTTAGGTTCCTCCTGGTATGCCCCGTGGCGGGTCGAGCGGATATCATCGGTTTTGTCAGCCAAAAGCGACCATGCCTGGAAAGACAGCGAGGCGCTGCAGGCAGACCGGCTTGACATATTTTTTCTAAAATTCAAGTCGCTCCTTTTTGACTCTCCTCTGGGCGGGGATATCCAAAAGCAAATTTCAGGCTGGACAGATGAAGATAAAAGGGCGGATGCAAAACTTGCCCTTTCGATCTTTTCCGTGTTTGACGGAAACATGCAAACCGATTCATCCGGCGCGGCCCTGTGGGGGATATTCCAGAAGACTTTCATCCATGATCTTTTCGGAGATGAGCTGGGGCCTGAAAAAGGGGAGTTGTGGAAGAATTTCTCAGGGCTTTTTTCCGGGATTTACGGACCGGATGAAGACCATCTTTTGGGAAGACAACATAGCCCCTTCTGGGATAATGTGCGGACAAAAAAGATCGAGACAAAGGCGGATATCATCGCCGATTCGCTTGCCGATGCCGTTAAACATGCCCGCAATCGCATGGGCAGTGACCCTGAAAAATGGCAATGGGGCAATATCCACACCTATGAATGGCGAACCACCACCACCCAGATGATGCCGTTTCTCCCGTTTTTCCAGAAATGCGGGGCATGGTTGATATCAAAGTACACGGACCGGGGGCCGTATCCGGCCGGTGGCGATTTTGACACCGTGAATGTCGCTGGCTTTCACAAGACGACCGACTTTGATGTGTGGCTGATTCCGGCCATGCGGATGATTGTCGATTTTTCCCGCAAAGAGCCGCTTTTTTTAGTCAATTCCGGCGGTCAGTCGGCAAATCCCGCAAGTTCCCATTACGATGACGGTATCGCAGTCTGGCTTTCGGCCAAAAACCGGCAAATGCCCTTTACCGACACCGGGATATCTTCCCATTACAAACAGGTGATGCTGCTTAAGCCCAGGTGAAGTAAAGTTTTGAATAATAAAAAAGGCGACTTGATGATAAAGATCGATGTGGAAGCAATAGACAAAACCTCTATTAAGGTCGAATGGAGCGGCATTGAGCCGGGCAGGCAGGTTTTCGTGTTCCTTGGCACATCTCAGTCGACAATTGACCGTAAAAATCCGGTTGCGGTTTCCACATCCGGGCATACTCGTATCACCGGGCTTGATCCGCTTAATCGTTATTATTTTGAAATCTCGGTAGATGGTAAAGCCGGTGTCATTGCAGCGCCGCGTCGGGTTATCATGGATGGAGCAGTAAATTTCAGGGACCTGGGCGGCTATGCCACCAAGGACGGCAGGCAGGTCAAGTGGGGGAGGGTATTCAGGGCCGACGGGCTGGCCCGGCTTTCAGACGTTGATCTCAAAAGAATGGTTCGCATGAAAATCACCCGTGTCTTTGACCTGCGTAGCGCGGCAGAGATGGCGGATGCCCCGGACCGGCTGCCGGATAACCGCTCAATCAAACACGTCCACGTGCCTGTGACCCACGGAGATTTTGATTTTGTAGAGGCCATGAAAAGGATTAAGGCAGGCGACACCTCATGGCTGACCGATGATTTCATGGTCAAGGGATATATCAACAATATCGAATCATTTCCCCTGGCCTGGGGTAGGATCATAGGGGAGGCGGCCGATGCCGGTAAAGGGCCGCTGGTTTTTCATTGCACCGGCGGCAAGGACCGGACCGGAACATGCGCGGCGTTGCTGCTTCTTGCCTTAGGTGTTGATGAAGAAACGGTGATTTACGACCATCAGCTTTCAAATATCTATATCAGGCAGCTCCTTCCACAGATATATGAGATGATGGCCTCTTATGGAATAGATCCGGAAATCCTTTTTCCATATCTCACCGCACCCCGTGAGTGTGTCGAAGCTTTGCTCGAACATATCAGGAAAAATTACGGGTCTGCAACGGGTTACCTGGTGGAAAGGGGGGGGATGATCCCGGAGGAAATAGAGCGCATAAAGCAGGGGTTGCTGGAAAAATGAATCGGATTAAATGTACTGCTGTTAAGCCATCAGCAGCTAACAGTTGATGGCTTAACAGCTAAACTATTGAACTTCTTTGATAACAATGTCGTCTATCCACACGGTTCCTTTTGTCAGGATAAAATTAAAGCTCATTTTTTTCGTTCCCGCCGGCGCGGTGGCCTTGATGGTAAGTTTTTTCCACCCGGTAACCCCCTTCAGCTTGTTCATGAGATCCAGAGTAGAACCAGGGCCGATCCGTCTGGGTTTGAAGTTGAAACGGGCCGCCGGCGCCAGGAAGAAGCGGTTATAATCCAAATCCTTGGTCTTGATCCAGAAACTTGCTTCATACGTTTTACCGGCTGTAATATTTTTTAATGAACCGGGTTTCGGATACAGGGCCACACGTCCTCCCGGCGGGGCGATGGAAACGCGGTAGGAATAGGTGCCTTCGTGCTTTTGGGTGTTGTCAAACGTGATATCTGCTTTGGTGCCCCTGGAGATCAGGATTTTCCAGCCGGCCGGGGCCTTCTCCGTTCCTTTTTGTTCAAACCCGCCGTTTGTAACAAGATTTGCGCAGATCCCGATCCCGGGAGCCGCGACGATGATCAGGCCGGCTGCAATACAGCAGGCGATAAAATTCTTTTTCATTACACCCCCTTTTATTTTGTTCAGACACTACTTCCCTTGATTCCCGTACTCAGGTATGGACGGGCGTGTCGGGCCGTTATTATTATCCATATTAATTCAAGAACCGCCTTAAATGCAAGGAAAAAATGTATTCAACGTCAGTCTCTTCGGCGGAAAAGCCATAACTCACGGGGTTTTTATTTCGTAAATGCCCTTTGCCCAGGCGACTTAGCCTGTAAGCGGGCGTATTGCGCAAAAAAATGTGAAAGAAAACCGGCATTGCCCTGCATAAGGCTTGATTTTTTTCATATCCCTGCTATAAAATCAGATCGGAAGTGCGACGTGTGGCGTTTTATTTTTTCAGATATATCTTTTGGAAATTAAGGGGAGGGGAAAGATGAAAGTCCGTTTGACAATTGTAATAACGTGTTTTTTGGTTGCGTTTATGAGCCTGACCGGATGCAAGAAGGAGCAAAAGCAGGGGCGGGTGACCGTCAAGGACTATCAATTTGTGACCCGCCAGGATGGGCCCCATTCCTATGCGATTGATGCCAAGGGAACGGTTAAGAACGTGGGTTCCGTTGACGTTAAAAACATTATAATCACCGGTTATTGCAATTCGTGTGGCAAGATGATGATCAACGGCCAATGGTTTATCAGCGATGTAGAAAAAATGCCGGAACAGAAGGCCGTGATAAGCTACCTCACGCCCGGGGCCGAAGAGCCTTTTAAGTTTAAGGGTGTTGCCTTCATGATGCAACAGAGCGGAATGAAACCGGAAAAAATGCCGGACAGCATGGAGGTGAAGATTGTCTCCTTTGAGACGGTCCAGCAATAGGGGCACATCGGGGAACGGACTGGGGGTTATCTCCCGCCTGTAAAATAAGAAATTAGAATTTGCCGAGATGTTCCTTCAGGCACATTTTTACCGGTATTTCCATGGACTCGGAAAGTCGTTTTTCCGGTTCCCCTGTTTCATCTGAAAAGGTTTTATCCGAAAATATTTTGTCTCCCCCCGGTATATACCGGCTTCTTGGATCATGTATCCGTTCAACTACATGGTGCAGAGCCTGGCGCCGCTGATTATGGTAACATTTTTTTCAGTCAGCACTTCAACCGCCCCTTCGGGATTGTCGAACCGGAATATCATCACCGCATTGTCCCCGCTCTGACGTACAAACGCATACATATATTCGACGTTTATGCCGGAGTCAAAGAGCATTGCAAGGATATTGTGGAGTCCGCCCGGCCGGTCGGAGACCTCCACGGCGATGACCTTCGTTTTTCTGACGGTGAATCCCGTGTCTTTGAGAGTGGTTTCGGCCTTCTGGTTGTCATCGACGATAAGTCGCAGCACTCCGAAGTCGGAGGTGTCCGCCAGGGAGAGCGCTCTTATGTTCACGCCCGCGCCCGATAAAATGCCGGTGACCTCTGAAATGCGTCCGGCCTTGTTTTCCAGGAATATCGATATTTGTTCGGCTTGCATGATTCCTTCCCTCCTTAGTTAGCTTCTTTTGATTTTACAACAGTCGATGGCTTCGTAAAAAGCTCTGTATGCAAGGCGCACGAGCCGGGAAAGCGGAGGCGTACTTTTTGTACGTCGAGCATTTCCCGGTGAAGCGCAACGCCGCAGACGGATTTTTTACGGAGCCATTAGATTTTGCGCTTGTCGATTACACGTATGGCCTTCCCCTGGCTCCGTTCGATGCTTTTCGGTTCGGCCAGTTTCACTATGGCCGACACGCCGAGGTATTCTTTTATATCCTTTGCAATTTTATCTTCAAGCCGCTGGAGACCTTTTACCTCGTCTGAAAAGAGTTTTTCGTTTACTTCCACACGCACGGTCAGCGTGTCGAGATTGTCCTTCCGGTCGACCTCGAGCTGGTAATGGGGCTCGACCCCCTCGATTGTCATTAGCACGCTTTCTATCTGGGACGGGAAGACATTAACTCCCCTGATTATAAGCATGTCGTCGGATCGGCCGGAAACCTTGTTCATGCGTACTATGGTCCTTCCACATGCGCACGGCTCCGGGTTTAACGTGGTGATGTCGCGGGTCCTGTAACGGATCACCGGGAAGGCCTCCTTGGTGATGGTGGTTATGACGAGTTCGCCTGTTTCACCATAGGGCAGGACTTCCCCCGTTTCCGGGTTGATGATTTCGGGAATAAAATGGTCTTCGAAAATATGGAGCCCCTTCTGGGCCTCCCGGCACTCGATGGAAACGCCGGGGCCTATTACTTCGCTCAGGCCGTAGATATCGATCGCTTTGAGGTTGAGTTTTTCTTCTATATCCGCACGCATGTTTTCGGACCATGGCTCTGCCCCGAAGATTCCGACTTTAAATTTCAAGTCCTTAAAGGAGACCCCCATTTCTTCGGCGGCCTCCGCCAGATGCAGGGTATATGATGGTGTGGCGGTGAGGATGGTGGGCCCGAAGTCTTTCATAATAACGATCTGGCGTTTGGTGTTGCCCCCTGACACCGGTATCACCGATGCCCCTAGTTTTTCCGCACCGTAGTGGATGCCGAGCCCGCCGGTGAAAAGGCCATAGCCGTAAGCGTTGTGGATTATATCTGAACGACGGGCCCCGGCTGCCGCAAGTGCCCGGGCCATAAGCGTAGACCAGGTGTCGATGTCCCTGGCTGTATACCCCACTACCGTCGGTTTGCCGGTAGTGCCGGAAGACGCATGTATCCTGACGATATTATCCATGGGAACGGTGAACATGCCGAAAGGATAGTTATCGCGCAGGTCCTGCTTGGTGGTGAACGGGATCCGTTTTAAATCATCCAGAGAGCCTATATCGCCCGGCTTGATACCGGCTTCGTCAAAGCTCTTCCGGTAAAAAGGGACAGTGGCGTATACACGGTCAAGCGTTGCGCGGAGGCGCATTAGCTGTATCGATTCAAGCGCCTCCCTGGGCATGGTTTCATGCTCGATATCAAAAATCATTCTTATTCCCCTCCTTATATGATACGCTGTAGCATATGGTTAATCGGGCGGCCTTTCAGCCTGTATATTTACAATCAAGCGGCTCTAAGTTATCTGTATTGATTTATTATTGTCAACCCGAAAGCCTTGATTTGAATTCCGGTTTCCGTTTTTCTAAAAAAGCTCCGGTCCCCTCCGCTGCGTCGTCTGAGGTGAAACATAGAGCAAAGTCGTTAATCTCTATGCCGCAACCGGTGACAAGGTCGGTTTCAAACCCTGAATTAACGGCATGTTTGGCGGCATAAAGTGAAACCATGCCCTTTTTTGAGATCTGCCCTGCCAGTTTATTAACGGTTTCCGGCAATTTGTCGGGCTCGCAGATTTTGTTGATGATCCCGAGTTTTGCAGCCTCGGTTGCGGAAATCATTTTTCCCGTAAAAATCATTTCCTTGGCCATGTTTTTACCTATGAGTCGGGAAAGGCGCTGGGTCCCCCCGAATCCCGGGATAAGGCCGAGCGTGATCTCGGGCAGGCCGAAACGGGCGGTTTCCGACGCGTAGATAAAATCACATGAAAGTGCGAGTTCCAGCCCGCCGCCAAGCGCAAATCCGTTAACCGCCGCGATTACCGGTATGGGCAGTTCCTGAAGTCCGGCCATGACCCTGTGCCCGGTTTCCGAAAAAAGTTTTGCGCCAAGGGGGGAAAGCCCGGCAAGCTCGGAGATGTCCGCCCCGGCCACAAAGGCCTTTTCGCCGGTGCCTGTGATGACAAGCACCCGGATTTCATCGTTTGAACCCACATCTTTTATGGCGCAGGCCAGCTCTGAAAGGAGGCTGAGGTTTAATGCGTTTAATGATTTCGGCCGGTTTATGGTGATTTGTGCAATCCGGTCTTGGGTATTGAAAAGAATGTCTTGATATGCCATGGTATCCTCCGCTATATAATAAAGGTTAAGATATTGATGACGGCTGTGTAAAAAGTCTTTATGAGAAAAAGTCTTTTCACGCAGCCCTGATTCTGATAAACGGGAGCCGAATAAAATCGAATAATTCAATCCACCGGTTTTGTCAATGGTAGGTAAGTTATATCCCGCAGTGAAATGAGGAGCCGTGCCGGTCCGTCATTGTCCGGCAGGAATAAGGAGAGAAAACGACATGAATGATGCTGCGGTATTGAAGGCGTATAAACGCTATGCCCGGAAATACGACCTGCTTTTCGGGAAAGTTTTTGAACACGGCCGAAGGCTTTTGATCGATAAGATGGATTGCCGCGGCGGGGAGAATATTCTCGAGGTCGGCGTGGGGACGGGGCTTTCACTTCCCATTTATCCGGATTCCGTGTCGGTTGCCGGAATCGATCTCTCGCCTCATATGCTGGGGGTTGCCAGGCGGCGCTTAAACGGGTCGTCGGGACATCGGCGGGCATTGCTTCGTATGGATGCGCAGCGGATGTCTTTTGCCGATAATTGTTTTGATAAGGTTGCGGCCATGTATATTGTCTCGGTTGTCCCGCAGCCGTCGAAGATGATGTCGGAGATCAGGAGGGTATGCAGGCCGGGAGGTGATATCTTTATCTTAAATCACTTCAGCAACCAGAATTTTATCCCGAGAGTGGTGGAAACAGCCATGGTTCCATTTGAGAAGTTCATCGGTTTCAAGCCCCGGTTCGCTTTGGATAGTTTTCTTGAGGAAGCCGGCCTGGAAGTGGTGGAAACCTGCCCTGTGAATCTTTTCGGCTTCTGGACCCTGATCCATGCGAAAAACACGGGGTGCGCCAGTCGTGAATTCCGTCAACGGCTTTCCGCATAAGGCCCGGTTTTTCTTTTCTCACAATGGCGCGCCTGGCAGGATTCGAACCTGCGACCTACGGATTAGAAGTCCGTTGCTCTATCCGGCTGAGCTACAGGCGCAATTTGTCCCCGCAAACAGCTTCCATTAACAGGAATTGTTTTTTTTGTCCATATAAAATAGAAGAAATCCAATGGGTGTGAAAAAGGGAAAAAAACCTGTTTTAGCAGTGCCTGAGAATAAAGAAGCAATTCCTTCCCGGAAAGTAGCGGAAATAAAGGAAACGGGTGGGAAGTTGCCTGCCGGAGGGGAAAAGGCTTCCGGGGGCAATCTGGTACCCTATGATCCACTCCGGCGTTATCTGGCCGAGGTCAGCCATTATTCTCTTCTGACAAGGGAAGAGGAAATAGACCTTGGGCGCCGGATACAGGAGGAAGGCGATACCGAGGCTGCCTTTGTCCTGGCCACCTCTAATCTCAGGCTGGTGGTCAAGATCGCCCTGGAGTTCCAGCGGACATGGATGCAAAACCTCATGGATCTTATCCAGGAGGGAAATATCGGGCTGATGCACGCGGTCCGGAAGTTTGATCCATACAAGAATGTGAAGTTTTCCTATTATGCGGCATTCTGGATCAAGGCTTATATCCTGAAATTTATAATGGATAACTGGCGTCTTGTTAAGATCGGGACCACCCAGGGCCAGCGGAAGCTCTTTTTTAAATTGAAAAAAGAAAAACAGCTCCTGATCGATGAGGGCTTTGTCCCTGAAACACGCCTGCTTTCGGATCGTCTCGGGGTCTCGGAGCGGGAGGTCAGGGAAATGGACCAGCGCCTCGACGGATGGGATGTTTCCATGGATGAACCGATTAAAGACGGATCGGGTACTGAACGGGGCGATTTTTTCAGCTCTGATGCCCCATCGGTGGAAAGCCAGGTCGCCAAAAAAGAAGTTGAAAGCATATTAAAAGACAAGATTGTTGAATTTAAAGAACAGCTCACGGAACGCGAACGCGTAATTTTTGAAAAACGAATTTTTACCGATTCGCCAGGAACCCTTCAGGAAATCGGCGATCAATACAATATCAGCCGGGAACGTGTCCGCCAGGTTGAAAAAAATATCATAAAAAAAATGAGGGTTTTTTTTGAAAAAGAGATTCCGGATTTCAAAACTTTTTATGCCGGGGATGACGATTAGAAGACACGCTTGCCGGTTTGAAACAGCTTGCCGCTGGTATTGCATCCGTGTCTTTCCCATGGCTTTGTTTGTGCTTCTTGTGGTATTTGCCGGCTGCGCGGGACGCGGTATAATTTCTTCCCCTCCCCCCCCAAAGCCGGAAGCGGCGCTATTGGCCGCGCAAAGGCAGAAACCGGCGGGTTCATATTATGATTATATGATGGCGGAGATAAGCCTGAAAAAGGGTGACACGAAAAAAGCCGTGCATTTCCTTGAAGATGCCGTAAAAAAAGACCCGGATTCGTTGCGGATCAAAAAGGAATTGTCTGTTTTATATGTGCAGCAGGACCGGAAAAAGGACGCCCTTTTCCTGGCCGAGGATATTCTGGACAAGGAACCGGACGATGTTGACGCCCTTATCATAGCCGGGTCCATAAGGCAGTCCATGGGAGATTCACCTGCTGCCGAAAAAGCCTATGAAAAGGTGATCAGGATAGATCCCGGGCGCAAGAATATATATGTGGTGCTGGGCCGGCTTTATATTTCAAAAGGTGATTTTGACTTAGCTGTTGACCTGTTTTCCGGTATGGTGAAAAGGTTTGCCGATTCCTATACGGGATATTATTATCTGGGCAAGGCGTATGCCGGTAAAAAGGAGCTTAAAAAAGGCGAGGCCTCTTTTTTAAAGGCCCTTGAGATCGAACCTTCTCTTATGGAACCCAGGGTGGAGCTGATCCGTTTGTATAAAAAAACAGGGGAGATCAAGTCCGAAAGAGACCAATACGAAGCGGTTTTGAAGGCGTATCCCGACAACGATGTTGCCGCCGTTGATCTGGGACTCTTATATATGAAAACAGGGAAAAAGGACAAAGCGGCTTCGATATTCGATGCTTTGGGTGAAAAAAGCATAAGCGATGCGAGGGTGATAGATATAGTGTTAAAGAACCTGATCGCACCAAAACGGTTTGATGACGCACTCACCGTTCTTACGGGGATGGAACCCGGCGCCCCCGGGTCGGACGATATCAATTATCTTTTCGGCGTCACCTTTTATATTAAGGATGATTTTGACAAGGCTCTTCCCCGTCTTCTTTCGGTTGAGGACGGCTCACGCTTTTACATCGATGCAGTTCTGCATGCCGCAACCATATATGACTCATCCAACAGGATAGATGCGGCCATCGCCCTTCTCGATTCGGCGTTTTCCGTTGCAGGGGAGGAAGACAAGGTCAGGCTGTCGGGCTTCCTTGCGGCGTTTTACGAGAAAAAAAAGGATTATGACATGGCGGAAACGGTCCTTAAAAAGGGGCTTGCCATTGATCCCGAAAACCCGGACCTGTACTATTCTTTAGGAATCGTCCTTGACAAGAAGGGTGATCCCGGAGCGGCGGTAAAAGAGATGGAAACCGTGATCCGCCTTGCCCCGGATCATGCCGATGCATTAAATTATCTCGGCTATACCTATGCCGATAAGGGGGAGCACCTCGATAAGGCAGAGGCCCTTGTAAAAAAAGCATTATCCTTAAAGCCTGACAACGGCTATATCTTAGACAGCATTGGCTGGGTCTATTTTAAAAAGGGCGATTTTGAAAATGCATTGACCTATATGATTAAAGCGGTTGAAAAGGTCCCCGATGACGCGATCATTCTCGAACATCTCGGGGATGTTTACGTGGCCTTAAATCAAGCGGACAAGGCACTTGAAACCTATGAGCGGGCCTTGTCAAGGAAAAAGGATGCGGATACCGAAGGACTTGAAAAGAAGATCGAAGCCCTGAAAAAAGGGGGAGAATAGCCCTTGCTGCGGTTTGCGGGCATTTTTTCCGTCCTCATGGTAATATCGGCATGCTCCTGGCCGGGAGTTCGGGGCCCGGCGGATGGAAACAGGGTTTTTGCCGGTCGCATGCTATCGGAAATCATTGCCGCCAACAGGGATTTGGGTCCGTTTAAAGGGCTCGGCAATATCCGTATAAGATACGGTGAAACCATCCTGTCCGCCCGGTCCGCATGGATTGCGGACCCACAGGGCCTCCGGCTCAGGATTGAAATCATGGGGCCCGGCGGCCGGCCGGCGGCCCGGCTGGTAGCAAACGGTTCCATGGCCTTTTTTTCCCGGTATGATCATGGTTCTTTGTTCAGTCGTCGGTTAAGCGAAAGAAGCCTTAATTCCCTGGTTCATATTCCCATTAAAGTGAATGAGTTTATTCTTTTTCTCGCTGGAAGTATCCCGGTACAGCCCTATGATGATTTTTTGGTCCGTTGTACCGTCAATTCGGACCGGCAGGTTGTGTTTTTGAAAAAAAAATGGCACGGCATTGTGGAAAAGATCGGTTTTATTCCCGGCAAATCAGTGGTCACGGATGTCGAGGTTTATGGATGGTTCGGCAGCCGTTTCCGGGTTGATATGGTAACGCCCCCGGAAACGGAGACCGCACTTCCCGTTATGATATTTTCCCACGGCGATGTGAGCGTCCGTATTGAACCTGAAAGGCAATGGCGGGATATAAGCATCCCTGCGGGCGCGTTTGATATGCCCCGGCCGGAATAAAGGATTGATATGAATACAACCAAACCCCGCCCCTTAAACCAATTACGCGGGATCCTGGACCTGCGCGAGGGAAAACTCCTGTCACCGATTGCTTCAAGGAGTTCGGAAGGTAGCCGGCGTCATGCGGAAGAGCGCATGGATGCGGACTACCGGCAGAATTATGCCGTTGACGTTGACAGGATTCTCCACTCCATGGCCTACAGCCGTTACATAGATAAAACCCAGGTCTTTTATCTTATCCGCAATGATCATATCACCCACCGGATGCTTCACGTTCAGCTCGTTTCCAAGGTGGCCCGCACGATCGGCCGTTTTCTGGGGTTAAACGAAGACCTGATAGAAGCAATAGCCATAGGCCATGATATCGGACATACTCCTTTTGGCCATGACGGAGAGCGATTCCTTTCATCTTTATGCCGCAGGCACGGCATCGGCGGGTTCCACCATAATATCCAGAGTGTTGAGTTTCTTGACCGTGTCGAGCGGAAGGGTGCGGGGTGGAACCTCTGTCTCCAGACCCTGGACGGCATCCTGTGCCATGACGGTGAAGTCCATGACCCCAGGCTTGCCCCGCGACCGGGCAAGACCTTTGAAACTCTCCGGCTCGATATGGATAAAAAGCGGTTGGAAAGGGACGTCAGGCTGGTTCCCATGACAATGGAGGGGTGTGTCGTCAGGTTCGCGGATACGATCAGCTATATTGGCCGTGATATCGAGGATGCCATCCGCCTGGGCCTGGTGTCACGTTCCGATATCCCGGATTTGCCCGCAAGTGTCCTGGGTAATACAAACGGAAAAATCGTTTATGCACTGGTAACGGATGTGATCACAAACAGCCTCAACCGTGAGTATGTGGCTTTCAGCCCGGAAGTGTCCGAGGCGCTCCGCTTATTAAAGGGATTCAACTATAAACGGATATATTCAAATCCGGCCATCAAGAAGTCTACGCCCGTGATAGAGAAACTTTTTGAAATCCTGTTTTTACGATTTTTGGAGGATATCAGCCGACCCGACCATGATTCTCCCATTTATGCACGCTTTATCGACGGTATGTCGGAGGAATATATTTCATCCCATAATGACGCCGAGATCGTTCGTGATTTTATCGCCGGCATGACGGACCAGTATTTTTTAAATCAGGCCCCGGAATCGATGCGCCCAGGGTTTGAGGCCGCCTGATCCGCAGCAAAAAAACGGTTGAGTTTTTATACCTGAAAATGTCAAGATGGACGGACTTTTTACAAAATCATCGAAACTGGCATCACCCGAAATAAAATTCAGGCAAGGGGGGTTAAATGCGCAAACTGAAGCTTTTTCTGGCAATAGTCTTTTTGGGCGTCTTCGGACTTCTGATATTTGAAAACCGGACGCTTTTCGGTCAATGGTATGCCTTTGACTTTAATTTTATTTTTTATAAATATCGGGCACCGGAGGTGGTTGTCGGGGTTTATTTTATAGCAGTATTCCTCATGGGCTTTCTTATTGCTTACTTTTCGGGCCTCATGGACCAGTACAGGTTCAGACGGAACATACGCCGCCTTGAAAAACAACTTGCCGTGTTAGAAAAAGAGGCCTTGGCTCCGAAATCGGATCAGGAAACAGGCGCATCCGGCAAAACGTCCCGGGCACCGGCTCCGGGTGCCGCCACCGGTGATGCCCAGTCCGGACCATCCTCATGATTTTTTTACAGGTACGGTAAATGCCCACGAGCGACACAAAAATCACGCCGATGATCCGGCAGTATCTAGAGATCAAAAAAGAATATGCGGATTATATCCTATTTTACCGCATGGGCGATTTTTTTGAAATGTTTTTCGAAGATGCAAAGACTGCGTCGCGTGCACTGGAAATAACACTGACATCCAGGAACAAGAACGAACAGGCGCCTGTTCCCATGTGCGGCGTGCCCGTAAAGGCCGCAGATACATACCTGGCCCGTCTTGTGGAAAAGGGCTACAGGGTCGCCATCTGTGACCAGACCGAAGACCCTTCTGCGGCGAAGGGGCTGGTCCGGCGTGAGGTGGTACGGGTCGTTACTCCCGGAATGGTTGTAAATGAGAGCCTTCTTGACAGGCGTGCCAATAATTTTGTCCTTTCGGTTTTTGTTCAGCGCAACCGGTACGGACTTTCCTGCCTGGATCTTTCAACGGGAACATTTCGGCTCTGTGAAACCCACGACAGCGGCTCTTTGACTGAAGAAGTCATGCGTATTGCCCCAGCTGAGGTGGTCCTTCCTGAATCGGCGGCACAAGACGAGGCATACTCCCCGTTTGTGAATGCCTTTTCAACAAAGGCGGCAACTTATTTTTCCGACGATGCCTATGCCCCGGACATGGCCCGCCAGCGGCTGATTGGTCAGTTTAAGACACGAAGCCTCGAAGGTTTCGGATGCGAGGGCCTCGTGGCCGGCATCGGCGCCGCAGGAGCGCTTCTTGCTTACGTATCCGAGACCCAGAAGCAGGCGGCGCCCCACATTCACGGAATTGAGACTTACAGTCTGGATCAATACCTGCTGGTGGATTCCGTGAGCTGCCGGAACCTGGAACTGCTCAAAAACCTTTCCACCGGTTCCCGCCAGGGGAGCCTTATTAATGTCATGGATATGTCCGTCACCGCCATGGGAAGCCGGTTAATCAGACAATGGATGAGGTATCCGCTCACGGATGAAGGGCAGATCGGCATGAGGCTTGATGCCGTTGAGGCCGGAACTATAAATTCCGGAGAGCGGAAAGCCGTCAGGGAGACATTGAAGCGGGTTTCCGACCTGGAACGGTTGTGCGCTCGTATTTCAATGGGCCAGGCGAACGCCCGGGATCTGGTTGCGGTGAAGGATTCGATTCTCGCCCTGCCGGATATCATGGATATACTTTTGCCCTTGAATGTAGCCCTCCTCTCCGCCGATCCTTCCGAATTTTTAAGCCTCTATGAACTCGCCGATATCATAGGGTCCGCCATTGCCGACGATCCCCCGTTATCGGTTCATGAAGGGGGGATGATCCGTGCCGGTCATCATCCCCCCTTAGATGAGCTGATCGCCATTGCCAGGGATGGGAAAAAATATCTGGCCGGCCTGGAGACAAGTGAGCGGGAAAAGACCGGGATAAATACCCTTAAAATCCGGTACAACAAGGTGTTCGGTTATTTTATAGAAACATCAAAGGCCGCAGCCGCAAATGTTCCGGCCCATTACGTGAGGAAACAAACCCTTGTCAATGCGGAACGGTACATTACAGACGAACTCAAAATTTTTGAAACAAAGGTTATAAACGCCCGGGAAAAACGGGTGGCCATGGAATACGATCTGTTTTCGGATATCCGGTTGGCTGTTCTGGAAAAAATTGCCGACCTCCAGGCGGCTGCGGCATTTGTCGCCCGTGCGGATGCCTTGTTCGCCCTGGCGGAAGTTGCGGCCGTGAATGATTATCACCGTCCACGAATCAACACAGGCGGAATAATTGAAATCGAGGACGGCCGTCATCCCGTGATCGAAAGACTCATCCCGGCCGGACGATTTGTGCCAAACACGATAAGGATGGATAATGAGGAAAATCAGGTCCTGATCGTCACCGGTCCTAATATGGCAGGTAAATCGACGGTTCTCCGCCAAGTGGCCTTGACGGCCCTGATGGCCCAGATGGGGTCTTTCGTATCTGCTCATCGCGCCAACATGACAATCGTCGACAGGATTTTTACCCGTGTGGGTGCCTTGGATAATCTTTCCCAGGGCCAGAGTACTTTCATGGTTGAGATGGAGGAGACGGCCAATATCCTGAATAATGCCGGGCCGGACAGCCTTGTTATCATGGACGAGATCGGCAGGGGGACCAGTACTTTTGACGGGCTTTCCATTGCCTGGGCCGTTGCCCAATACCTCCACGATCTTGCCGGGAAAGGCGTGAAGTCCCTTTTTGCCACTCACTACCACGAGCTGATGGATCTTTCAAAGATAAAATCGAGGGTAAAAAATTTCAGTATTGCGGTCAGGGAATGGAATGAAGAGATTATTTTTCTGCACAGGCTTGTTGAAGGAGGAACGAATAAAAGCTACGGAATCCAGGTGGCCCGGCTGGCCGGCATCCCGGATCAAGTCATCCGTACCGCCCGATCCGTGCTCGCCAATATCGAAAAAGAAGGCCATGTCCTGAAAAAACGGGGCTGCGGGAAAAAGGAGCGGCCATTGGGCAATGTTTTCGTACAACTTCCCCTGTTTCGTCCGCCCGAAGAGATCATTATGGAAAAATTGATGAAACTGGACGTTTCAACCATAACGCCCATAGATGCGCTCAATTTTCTGAATCTGCTTAAAAGGGAGGTTGACCGGGGGTATGGTAAGCAACAGGGACGTTTAGGGTAGTACCTGTCAGGAATAGTTCAATGAAATCTGCTGCGGGGATAAGATATTGAGATGATAACCAACAGAGGCATTGTATTTTTATGTGTAACCGTTTTTTGCGTCGCGGCGTTTTGTTCCTGTGCCATGGGCGGGATACCGGCCAACCGGCTCTATTTCAGGGCCGAGACACGGTATAATGCCCTTAAAAAGGATGCTCAAAAACAGAAGTACCGATCGCCATGGATGGAGTGTGTTTACGGCTTTGAGGCGGTATACAAGGCCGAGCCCGGTGGGCCCTGGGCGGCGGCGGGCCTTTATATGGCCGGTCGGATGTATTTTGAGCTGTATCATCATTCATTCGCGGGAAAAGACCTTGATTCCGCCAGGGGAATTTACCGCAAGGTAATCGAAAAATATCCAAACAGCGCCTATGCGGGCCGGGCGAAAAACGAGCTTGAGAAGATTGATGTTTTTCAGGCGCGGTCCAGGGGAAAAAAGGGAGCCGCCGGTCAGGGGCAAAAGGCCGACATGAATGCCGTGATCATGGCGAGCCGGGACCAGAGCGAAAAAAACCGTGATAAGGTTGGCATAAAAATCGCAAAATCGTCGGTCGCGGCGAAGAATACCGGGACCGTGAATCCGGTTACCGTAAAGGAGATCAGGTACTGGTCCAACCCGGAATATACCCGGATCGTTATCGATGCCGACGGCCCCACCGATTTTTCAAACAACCTCCTCAAGCGGGACCCCCGGATCAACAAGCTCCACAAAAGACTTTATGTTGATTTGAAAAATTGCCGTCTGGGCGGAGGGATAAAAGAAAAAATACCTATTGACGACAGTCTGTTAAAAGATGTCCGGGCAGGTCAGTTCACCCCGAACACGGTTCGTGTGGTTGTCGATATAAAGTCCTTTGAGAATTACAATATTTTTTCCTTAAATAATCCGTTCAGGATCGTAATCGATGTGAGAGGCCGACCCGTTGGATCAAGCGTGTCAGAGGGCGCAAAGAATACAAACGTTGCCAAAGGGGCGGTATCGATTGCAAGACAGCTTGCCCTCGGGGTCCACCGCATCGTGATCGATGCCGGGCACGGGGGTAAGGATTACGGCGCTCCGGGCGTTATTCGCGGGGTTCATGAAAAGAATGTGGTTCTGGCAATTGCAAAGCGGCTTGCCAAAAAGATAAAAAAGGATCTCGGAGTAGATGTGATTATGACCAGAAAAACAGATAGATATCTGACCTTGGAGGAGCGGACGGCCATTGCAAATACCAGGCGGGCGGATCTTTTTATCTCCATTCATGCCAATGCCTCCACGAACCATAATGCCCACGGGATCGAAACCTACTACCTGAACCTGACCACTGATAATGAATCCATTGCCGTGGCTGCCCGGGAAAACGCGACTTCGGAGAAGAACATCAGCGAACTCCAGACAATTTTAAACGACCTCATGCGCAATGCGAAGATCAACGAGTCGAGCCGGTTCGCCAACTATGTGCAGCATTGTCTGTATCGCCGCCTTAAAAAGGATTACAGTAAAATTAAGGACAAGGGGATCAAGAGAGCGCCTTTTTATGTGCTTCTGGGAGCACAGATGCCGTCCATTCTCATAGAAACATCGTTTATCAGCAATAAACGTGAATGCAGGCGCTTGACATCGAAAGCGTACCAGGATGAGTTGTGTGACGGTATTGTGGATGGGGTTAAAAAGTATATGCGCGAAATCCGCCCCACAGCCTTTAATAAACCTAACTAAAGGATAACCATGAGTATAACATCACTCTCCGCGCTTGACGGGCGTTACCAGGGGGCTGTTGCCCCCGTTGCGGACATTTTTTCAGAATACGGCCTGATACGGCATCGTGTTTTTGTCGAGATAAAATGGCTCAAGTTTCTTGCTCATGATCTGGCGCTTTGCCATGTGAATGACTCTGAAATTGCAAGGATTGACGCAATTTACGAAAAATTCGGCCCCGAGCAGGCACGAAGTGTTAAAGAGATCGAAAAAAAGACTAATCACGATGTAAAGGCCGTTGAATATTATATCAGGCAGCGGCTTGAAGAAACAGGCCTTTTGCAGTTAAGGGAGTGGGTCCATTTTGCTTGTACGTCGGAAGATATCAACAACTGCTCCTATGCCCTTATGCTTGAAAAGGGGAGGCTGGTCATCAACGATGCCTTGTCGGCCGTAATTGTCCGGCTTGAAGATATGGCGAAAAAGTACAAGTCGCTTCCCATGATGGCCCGGACGCATGGTCAGCCAGCCACCCCCACGACGCTTGGAAAAGAGTTTGTCAATTTCGCCTGGCGGCTTTCGATGGAGGCGGAAAAGTTCCGATCAGCCACCCTTTCCTGCAAGATGAACGGGGCGAGCGGTAATTTTAACGCCCATGTCTTTGCCTTTCCGAATATAGACTGGATCGGGGCTTGTCAAAAATTTATCAGCCGTGATCTGGGATTGGCACCGCTTCTTTACACGACCCAGATAAATCCATACCATTATATCGCGGAACTTCTCCATGTATTGACCCGGATTGCGGCGACTCTTCTGGATCTGAACAGAGACGCGTGGGGATATATTTCCATGGGCTATTTCCGGCAGAAGATACGTGCCGGTGAGGTGGGTTCATCCACAATGCCCCATAAGGTCAATCCCATTGATTTTGAAAACAGCGAGGGAAACATGGGACTTGCAGTTTGCCTGATGAATCATATTGCGGTAAAGCTTTTGCAGTCACGTTTTCAGCGGGACTTAAGCGATTCTACGGTCTTGAGGAACCTCGGGGTTATCTTCGGATATCTGCTGGTCGGGTTTAAAAGCACCCTTAAGGGGCTTGATAAAATAGAGGTTAACGAAGATGTGATCGCAGGAGATCTCGTTGCTAACCCCGCTCTTGTGGCCGAGCCGATCCAGACTGTAATGAGGGTTTACGGCGTGGAAAATGCTTACGAGAAACTAAAGGCGCTTACCCGGGGCCGTGAGCTTAAGCGTGAAACGATCGGTCGGTTCATCGATGGTTTAGATGGGCTTCCCGAGGCGGTTCGCGCCCGGATGAAGGCCCTTGGCGCGGCGGATTACACAGGCCTGGCTGAGGCACTGGTGGATAATTATTTCTCTAAAAGATGACTTTTTACGAGCGCATTATTTTTTTGCGCCCCTATGATTGGATAAAAGGCAAGCACCTCAACTCCTTTTCTTTATTGACATTATTTTTTTTAAAAAGTAACTCATAAAAAGGGGGCAACCGGTTCCGCCCCGGCCCGAAACCGCACATCCGGGGGAAACATCTATATAAGTTTATCCAAATAATTTTTTTAATTGATTAAATTGAACGGATGCGATAGAAAGAAATCGTATTTGTATAAATAAACGGTGGTCACCGGGTGATGCGGGCATTTGCGATATTTTTCGCCCAGGGGTTCGGCATCCGCGGCATTCTTACATCTGGATTAGTAAAGGGGTGAAAATTAATGGATTTCACGATTGATTTCACAAAGGAGCAGATCGAGTCGATTGAGGATATTCTTCAGGATGAATTGATCGATCTGGGGGTTCAAAGCGTTATTTTAATGGATCTGGCCGGAAATGTTATTGTCAACCTTGACAGCGGTGATTCAAGCCATGACGTTTTTTCCCTGGCTGCTCTTGCCGCAGGGAATTACGGTGCTGTCAGCGCCATGGCCAACATCATCGGAGAGCAGGAATTTTCGTTGCTGTTCCACAAGGGCGAAGAAGAGAGCATTCATTTTTCCAAGGTCGTGGAGGACCTGCTCCTTTTGACCATTTTTAATAAAAATGTCTCTCTAGGATTTCTACGACTCAAAGTCGCGGAAGCCATAAAGCGGATTCAGATGCTGATATGACAGCCTTTTCCGGTCCATTCCCTATCAAGGCGGGACGGATCGGCATGCAGCTTAGGCCCTTCTTCTGCTGTCTATGGCGGTAGTTGTAAAACAGGCGTGTACAGGCACCCGGTGGAAAAACTTCATTTGTTCCGGAGGAAAATGGTTTGGCGTTGATAAATCCAAAAAAACGGGAGGTTCAGGTCAAGGTTGTTTATTACGGACCCGGCCGGGGTGGTAAAACCACTAATCTCGAATATGTTAATCAAAAATTTAGAAAGCGGATTCTAAATGAAATGGTTACGGTCAAGACCTATGGTGACCGTACGCTTTTTTTTGATTTTCTCCCGATTGATATTGGCAAAATCAAGGGGCACAGCATAAAAATACAACTCTACACCGTTCCGGGCCAGGTCAAGTACAATGCAACCCGGAGGCTGGTTCTGCGGGGGGTGGACGGTATTGTGTTCGTGGCCGATTCAATGGACCTTCGGCGGGAGATGAATATCCGTTCTCTCCAGAACCTCAAGGAGAACCTCGAGACATTTAATAAAAATATTTTTCATATCCCCCTGGTCATGCAGTATAATAAACGGGATCTCGCTGATGAGGGGATACCGATCCTTCCCATGGAGACAATGCAAAAAGATTTGAACAGTAGATTGCGGGCGCCATTTTTTCCGGCAAGCGCAGTCAGTGGCGATAATGTCGCGGCGACCATGAAAAAAATCATTGCACTAACGGTCGGTTCATTAAGAAAAAAACTGGAATAGGAGGACAGGTCATTGGCTACGATGGATGAAGATGGGGGTATCGGGGCGGAGGTATCAGATCGCTTGGATGAATTGTTCGGCGAGGACGACGGCCCGGAAAGTGATGCAGGCTTTGGAGCGTCTGCTAGTTCACCGCAGAAAACAAAGGTTTCATCAGGTGACGCGTCCTCACGGGAAAAGGCCACCGGGCGGGCTTCCGGTGTAAGCGGCGAGGACTCACCGATCAAGGAACTAAAGGCCCTGGTTTTTGGGATCGACTGGGAGATCACCGATGAGTCCATGGTTTCGTTTCTGAAAGAGGTAAAGAAGCTTCAGAAAAAATACCAAGGGAACAAGATCCACCTTTTGTTTTTGAAGCTGCATGAATCCATAGGCAAATATATAAGGGCAAGGAAGGTAAATGCCCATCCGGATGCCTTAAAATTCGTGGCATCGGTATTTACGAACTTTGAAAAGGTGCTGATGACTTCCGGTATGTCCGAGATTCAGAAAAAACGACTTCTTTCCGGAGAGGTGAAGAAGTTCAAGGACTTCAAGGAACGCGTAATTTCCCGCGAGCAGGCCATGGGTGCACCGATGGCACCGGCTGCATCCACCGGCAAGCCGACGGCAGCCCGTCCAGCCCTGTCCGGAGAGTCGCAGGCGACCATTGATTATATTGTGGGAGAAATTAAAAAGACCATCAGGGAAGAGTTTCAAACACTGCGGCAGTTATTGAAAAAATAGTGAGTAACCTAAGATTGACGGTATAGCTTTTTTAATCCGAGCGGCAGTGTTTTAATAATGTAGCTTATGAGACGGGCATGCGTTATTTGAAAAACTGCCCGTCTGACCGTATGGCGTACTATCGGAGGCGATTACATGGCGAACGCGTTTTCAGGTGATATTTCAAAAATAGTACTCAAGCGAACAGTCCGTGCCGACCTGGGGGAAGTCTCGCTTGACAGCCAGATGCTGCAAGTGCTGATGGAGCTTGACGGCAGGAAGACAATCGGCCAGATCGCGCAATCTTTGAACATGACGATGAAGAACCTCCGGGCCATCCTTGGCCGGCTCTATCAGCTCAGACTCTGTGAGATTGCGAGAAATGCCATACCCTCTTTAGGAAAGGAATTTTTCAGGTTTATGTCCGCCGAGCTTGCCAGGGCTATGGGCCCCATCGCGGATGTCGTGATCGAAGACGAGATCAGCGATATGGGCGAAAGCCAGGCCCATTTCCCGGCTCACCGTGCCGCTGAACTTGTGGATGTCCTGGCACGGCAGATTCTAAGGGAGGAGAGAAAAGTCGCCTTCCAGCAGGCCATGGTAAAGAAGTTACGGGAACTCAAAACGTGATGGCGTCGTTAAATGTTCCATCTACTGCGTTGCGGTATTTTTTCAGTCACTCTAAATACTGTACGTATGCCTTCGTGCCTGAAAAAATCTCACGCCTTGTATATGGAACGTTTAACTTAGCCATCCTTGGCGGTCCGATGGAGCTTTTATTGTCAGGGCCGTTGTTTGTATGCCCATAATAATCAAAAAGGTAGATATTACGTTTGTTCAGTGCGCCCATCAATTATAAGGAGGTCTGGTCATGACGGTGATTTGTGAGGAGTGTGGTAAAGTCTACCATATTGATCCCGAAAAACTCGAAAAGTACAAGGGGAAGAAGATCAAGGTAAAGTGTGGTGAATGCGGACATGTCACCCGGTTGTCACACCTCATGGAGGAGGAACCGGTTGCCGATGCCTTTTCCGAGGCGATTGCCGAGTCAATGCCTTCAGGGGAGGCGGGCCCTGAGGAAGAACCGTCCGCGCCCGCCCCGTCGGCTCCTGCAGCCGCCCCGTCGCAAACGACCCGGGGTGGACTCCTGGGCCTGAGGGGAAAGATGTTTATCCTCTTTCTGATCATACCTGTCACTCTCATGCTTATTTCCGGGTATTTTACCTTGACGCAGATCCAAAGTCTGGCCACCGACATCACAAATGAGAGCACCAAACTGGTGACCGAAGCGGGAAAGGAGCAACTCCTGCAGAAGGCGCGCGACGTGGCGCTCCAATGTGAAATTTATCTGAAGGCCCACCCTGATCTTGAGCGCGAGGACTTCAGTTATGACCCGGAATTCAACCAGATAGCCGTGCAGAACGTGGGCAAGTCCGGGTATACCTGTTTGGTCCAGGAGCCGGATCCGGTCCAGGGTATGGGCTGGGCCATCTGGGCACATCCCAACCCGAACATCATCGGCATCGACGATATTGATTTGATTAAAAAGGCCCTGGGACCATATTTTGAAGATTTCTGGAAGACCATTACGAGCTGCCAGGGCAGGCGTGAAGCGACCGGACCTTACATGTGGAAGGACCCGGACGGCAAAATCCGCGCGAAGTACATGGCCATCGCGCCGATTCATATAGAGGGAAAACCATTTTCCCTGATGGCCACATCGTATATTGATGAATTTACACAAAAAACAGATGGCCTGCGCAAGGACGCAGCCAAGCGGGCCATAGATACCCGTAACCTCAACCTGGCAATGCTCGGGGCCTTTATCCTGATCATCGGTTTGATCATCATTATTTACGGGTACCGCCTGACGCGGAGTATCCAGTATCTCACCGAAGCCGCTGACAGGATCAGCGTCGGCGATCTCGAGGCCGAAATCGAAATAAAGTCAAAAGATGAGATCGGAAGCCTTGCCGATGCGATTTCCCGGATGCAGGACAGCCTGAGGTTCTCAATCGAAAGACTGCGCCGCCGGCGATAGGCTTTTTGTATGAACTGTATGAAACAAGCAATATGGCGGATTTTTCGTTGTATTGCTTGTTTCGTTCCGGCTGTTTTTTCGTAGAAACGTCTAACGTGTATTCGTTTTCCCGAAAGGCTTTATGAAATGAGCATTATTATCCCAAGAGAAAAACCGGTAGTCAGGGATTTAAACTCTTATTATCTTAACGTTGACCGTCTCATCGAGCATTACCAGGGAGATCTTGCGACCGGCGCCGTTTATTTTAAATCCCCTATTGCTGAAGGAGCCCTTTTTTTTGATGAGGACAACCTGATAAACGGTTATTATATTGAGGAAAAAAAAGGAAGGCTCAGGGGAAAGGCCGCAATAGAGCAGATAAAAAAGGTGGCTTCCCGAAATAACTTCAGTGTTTCGGTTTTCCAGATACCGCCGGAACGGATATATTTTTGGGCCAATCTGTCCAATTCAAAGGCCATCTATCGTGATCTGAGCACAGAGTTTACAGACCTCGAAGGCCTGATCAAAAAGATGACGGACGAAAAACTTTCAGGCTATATTGATGTGAAGATAGGCGACGGTGAAAAGAGCGGGTTTCTTTTCTTTTATAATGGAGAGGCTATTGGCGGTGCGTCCGGCGGAGCATTGGGCGATGAGTCGGACGGGCTGGACCGGTCGGATGATTATAAGAACAGTCTTATTGAAATGTCCCGTAAAGACGGAGGGAAATTTACTGTCCGTAAGATATCTTTTACCGGGCCGGGATCAGGCGCAGAAACGGAAAAGCCCGCAAAGGTTCGCACACCCGCTGCTCCAATAAAAAAAGAACCCCAACCCAGGCGGGTCAAAAAACCGAAGGCCGATCCCGAGCGGATTATCGCAATGCTTCAGGAACTGCTTAACGTCCTTGAAAAGACAATTACGTCGGACAAGAGGCTAAAAACTGATTTCAATACGCTGTTAAACCGTAAATTATCCGAAAAGGCAGACGCCTATCCATTTTTAGACCCCTTTGCCGCTGAATTTAAGTATGCATCAGGAAAAATCATATTTACCGGAAAGGCCAAGCCAAGCGCACTGGTATCCTCCATTGTTGAGTGTGTAACCGCAATAGCGGGTGATCTGGGAATACTGATCCTTTTCAGGACCGGGCTTTCGGCCTGGCGCAATGCGTTTTCATCCGAAATCAATGTGTTTGATATTGAACTCTGATACCGTGTGCGGGTTTGAGACGGCCTTGAATATATTTTGTTTAAATAAATTTATAAGAAGTTACTTAGCAGGGATATTGCAATGACTCCCAATATATTGCTTGTAGATGATGATAAGGCGTGGCTCCTGCTGTTGAAAAAAGAACTGGAAGCGTATGCGGATTCCTTTTCGATCATCGCCGTGGATACCGGTAGGGATGCCCTTGAAGCCCTGCGTCAGCATCATATAACCATGATGGTTACGGACCTTCGGATGCCCGAGATCGACGGGTTCCAGCTTTCAAGTCACGTGTTCAAGAATTATCCGGATATTCCCGTGATTGTTTCCACCGCATTCAACCGGCCAAAGACAAAGGCGGTTGTGTTGAAAAGCGGTGCGACCGATTATATCACCAAACCGTTTACCGGGGCGTACCTGGCGGAAAAGATCATACGCACGTTAAAGAAAAAGGCGGAAGGCGGAAGCCTTCACAACGTTTCTCTGGAGACCTATCTCCAACTTGTTGAAATGGAGCAGCAGACCTGTACTCTCAGAGTTTCCCAGAAAAAAGGCAGTAAGATGGGAGTCCTTTTTTTCAAGGACGGGGA
This sequence comes from Deltaproteobacteria bacterium, assembly GCA_013151835.1. GTDB lineage: Bacteria > Desulfobacterota > Desulfobacteria > Desulfobacterales > Desulfosalsimonadaceae > JAADHK01. The sequence continues at coordinate 20,902 of JAADHK010000125.1, read as the reverse complement.
GCTGATAAACGCCCGCATCGGTGACCAACAGGGGGAGGATGCCGCCTATCAAATTCTCTCCTGGTCGGGTGTGTCGATTTTAATCGAGTATTCCTGCGGAGCCACGGAAAGAATCATTAAAAGCGGGCTACAGTCCATATTGCTGGAAGCTATGCGCGTCAAGGACGAAGAAGATGAGGCAGCGGCGGCAGCGGCGGCAGCAGCTCCTCCGGCCCCGCCCCCCCCGGCCGAGCCGGTTTCTTCGGCGCCCGCAAAGCCCGTTTCGCGTATAAGGCAGGCTCCAGTGCCTGTTGCAACCGGCCAGCTGACTGTGGATACCGTACGTGCCCGGCTTGAAAACAGCCTCGGCAACCGAGGGGGGATCGTAGATGTTTACACCGACCCCAAATTTTCCGGTCTGGTTTACCAGGCAAGGGCACTCGGGGATGCTTTTGATTCGGGCGAGCTGAACATCGTTTATGTTAACGGGGAAAATAACAGCCAAATGGCTGTGGTGCCCGGTGCTGAACTCGTTGTGGTTGGAATAGAAAAAGAGACCCCGCGGGACAGGGTTATTGATGCACTCTTATGAGCTTTTTTACGCAGCCATTGGTTGCTTTTCTAAAAAACAAATGGAAACATAAATGAAGGATATTTTTAAAGATATTCTAGGGATAGATGGCGTCAAAGGGGTGGTCATGTTCTCGGCGGAAGGAAAGCTTTTGCTGAGCAAGTTTTCCGAAAATTCCAGACAGGAAGAGTCCCGTATCGAAAATATTAACTGGGACGCCTTTGCCATTGAACTGCAGGACCTGGCGGAAACGGAATTTGTCTTTGAACGGAACAGGTTTTATATTCGTAAAAGCCGGTCGGGCTTTCTCCTTGTTGTTCTGGAAGATATTGCGCCGGTTTCAATGATTCGCTTAAATTGCGAGATTATCCTGCCGATGCTTGACCGAATGAAGCCGGGGACCGGACGCTTAAGCCAGATATTTCGTAAAAAGATTTTTTGATCGCCGTTTTAAGCCCCTCTTTTCACGCCGGGTCGATCGGGTATCACACACCTATAGTATTTCCGGCTGTCTTGCAGACCCAAAGAATATCCGAAACCGGTACATAAAACAAAGACGGTTGGTTAGAGCCCATGCAAGGGTTTAATCGTGAAAGATGCGCCGGCCGGTTACATCTGAACTCTTCCCGCATATGGCATTCCCGATATCGGGGTATTAATTTCCAAACCAAGGTGTTACGAGAATGGAAAACGTCCAGGCAAAATCAGACCTCGCAGCAAGACTTAAAACGGCAGATACCTATGGGTCCATGGGGCTCTATGACGAAGCGGTTGAGATATACCAGGAACTTTTGTCAACCTGTCCGAATATGGACGAGGCGACCCGGCAGTCGATCAGTGACAAGGTTGACGAGTTCGCCGGTCAAGCCGAGGACGTTGATATTGAAATTCCGGATAACCTGTCTATTGAAGAAGTGACCCATATCAAGACCGGCCTTGCCATAGGCGAGAGCGCACCCGAGATATGTGACAGTGCAACGGCATTCAAGGAACTGGGGTTGTACAAGGAAGCTGTGGCGGAATACGAGAAACTCTTTGCCACCGATTATCCGGTGGATGATTTTTTCCCCGACATGATGGACTGCCTTCTTGCCGTAAAGAATCCCGGAGAATCCCTGGCCGATATAAGGCGGATAATCGTACAATACGCTCCTCCCGAAAAGATACAGGCAGCCATCATGTATCAATTTGGTGTGGAACTGGAACAGAGGGATCAGAAAGAGCTTGCAATAGAATGCTACAAATCAGTACAGAATATCGATCCCATCTATCCGAAGATAAAAGAGAAAATTGATACCGTGGCCCCCGGCAAGGGCTTTGAGTCTCGCTATGATTTTTTGTTGCAGAACAATGTTGTCACAACCGACCAGCTCCCGAAGGCGCTCGCCATATCCAAAAAGACGAAAAAGAGCGTTGAATATGTGCTGATGGATCAGTTTAAGGTTCCGAAGGAACAGATCGGAAAATCGTTGTCCGCATATTATAATTGTCCGTTTAAGGAATTTGATTCCAAGATGGAGGTCCCCTATGAGTTGCTGACCAACCTTAAAAGGCCCTTTTTAATCCAGGACATGTGGGTGCCGCTCCACTGGGAAATAGATCATATTGAACTGCTTTTGGACGATCCAAGGGATTTGCGCAAATTAGACCACGCCAAGGCGCTGTTCAACACGAACAAATTTACCTTTTCTGTGGCCATAAAAGAAGATGTCCTCGCCGTTATCAATCACTTTTTTTCCGTAAAAAAGACCAAGCCCGTGCAGGGCGAGGCCACCCAGAGTTTCGAGGATCTTCCGGAAATCGCATTTGAAGAAGAGGAAGAGGAAGAGGAAGAGGCTGTAGATGCCGTCAGCGAATCATCAAGCAAGGTCGTCAGGCTGGTGGACCAGACCCTGATCACCGCTTATCGGAAAAATGTTTCGGATATCCACATCGAGCCGTCGGCGATTACCAAACGGACCAAGATCAGGTTCCGCATCGACGGTGTCTGCCAGGATTTTCTGGAGGTTCCCAACTCATTTGCAACGGCATTGCTGTCCAGGATCAAGATTCTGGCGAATCTAGATATTGCTGAGCGTCGGATGCCCCAGGACGGCAAGATAAAATTCAAGCGTAGAGGCATACCCACGTTCGAGCTCCGGGTTGCCACCCTCCCCACGGCCGGGGGCTTTGAAGATGTTGTCATGCGTATCCTGGCTTCGGCCGGGGCCATGAAGCTCGATGACATGGGTCTGTCCGAGCGGAACCTGACTGTATTGAAAAAAGCGATCTCCAAGCCGTACGGCCTGATCCTCGTGGTGGGGCCGACCGGTTCCGGTAAGACCACGACCCTTCATTCAGCCCTTGGCCATATAAATACACCGGAGCGTAAAATATGGACCGCAGAAGACCCGGTTGAAATCACCCAGGAAGGCTTAAGGCAGGTGGAGGCCAAAAATAAGATCGGGCTTGATTTCTCCAGGATCATGCGGGCATTTCTCCGGGCCGACCCGGATATTATCATGGTGGGTGAGATGCGTGATCACGAGACCGCTTCCATAGGCGTGGAGGCATCGCTTACCGGGCATCTGGTTTTTTCGACACTTCATACCAACAGCGCGCCTGAAACAGTCACCCGTCTGCTGGATATGGGTTTGAATCCTTTGAATTTTTCGGATGCGTTTGTCGTCGTACTCGCACAGCGCCTCATCAGGCGGGTTTGCAAAAACTGCAGGGAGGAATATCATCCCGATCAAGAGGAGTTTGATGATATCGTAAAGGATTTCGGGGAAGAAGATTTTAAAAAAACCGGAATTAAATATACTTCCGACCTCAAACTGTACAGGCCGGCCGGATGTGACCAGTGCAGCGGTAATGGTTACAAGGGCAGGATGGGTATCCACGAACTCATGGAAGGTACGCCTGCAATCAAGAAGATGATAAAAAGACAGGCAGGCGCGGATGAATTGTTCATACAGGCCAAGCAAGAAGGGATGAGCACCCTCATGCAGGATGCTATAGTAAAGATGTTTCAGGGAATGACCGATATGGCCGAGGTGAGGCGTGTATGCATTTAATTAGTTTATGGGTTCGGGCATGAATTTTTTTCAATTGATTGCAAGCTTTTTTAAAAAGGATGCCCCGGCAAGGGTGTTAAAGAAGAAATTGTCGCTGGACCAGCGGGGGTTTGACCGCTATTCCGTAAAGTTTGCTGTTATGGTATCGGGCCGGGACGAGGGGGAGGGCATTTACCGGGAGAAGTCTTTTTTACACGATATTTCAGGCGGTGGCGCGATGTTTGTAACGGCCGCTCCAGAGAAATATTCACCCGGACAACTGCTTAAGATATCGATATTTCTTTCCGGTACCAATGATGTTCGCGCACGTATCCGCACCGAGGCTGTTGTTGTACGGATTCACCCCATGGATGAAAAAGGTGACGGCCGTCCGCAACATGCCGGTGTCGCCGTTACCTTTGATCGGTCGTTCGAGTTTGAACGGATTGACGAAAGTGAATACAGGTAGGGTGGATGGGAGTAAAAAGACGGGATTACAATACCTTTGCCGGAAAAGTCGTTGTTGCGCTGGCGATGATGTCGGTGATTCCCTACCTGTTCATTATTTACCTCATCTTATTTGAACGTATTGATCTTTCGTTTGTAATGCTCCTGTTTGCTCCTCTTATCCTTCTCTCCGTTTTTTCAGGGTTCGCCCTCCTCAGGAAATCGTCCAGCCAGATCGATACACTGCGCCGGGAGACCTCAATGATTGAGTCAGGCGCCATGCGGGAACCGATCCGTCTTGATGCTGACAGGGAGCTTGTGGAGATTGCCAACCATTTCAATTCGCTTTACAATAAACTCGATGAAATGAATCGCAAAAACCAGGAACAGGCGACCCAGCTCATGGTTTACGCCCACGACCTGGCCATTTCATACCAGAAGACCAGGCAGGAGGCGGAACTGAGAAATCGTCTGAGTCGTTATGTGGGAAACAACCTTGTGGAAAGGCTTATGAATCTTAAGGAGGGTGTTTTCCTTGAAACGGAACGGCGGGGCGTCACGGTCCTTTTTGCCGATATCAGGTCGTTTACCGCCCTGGCAGAGAAGATGGCCGCAGAAGACGTGGTTTTAATGCTAAACCAGTATTTCAGTGTAATGGTGGATATTATTTTTAAAAACGGCGGCCTCCTTGACAAATTTGTGGGCGATCAGCTCATCGCCGTCTTCGGACTTGTGGAGACTGATGAGAACATGGCAGCAAAGGCCATTCAGACAGGTATCGAGATGCAGGCCGCCACTTATGAAATGATGCGCGGGAAAAAGGCAGCCGGCGAGTCGACCTTTGAGATAGGAATAGGGATCAACACAGGAGTTGCAATCATAGGAAATATCGGATCGGCCAACCGGATGGATTACACGGTCATAGGGGACTGCGTCAACGTGGCCGCACGCCTTGAGCAGATGGCTGCCGGCGGGGAAGTCCTCATTGGCGAACAGACATATCTTGAAAATGACCGGCTGTTTGATTTTGAAAGCAAAGGAGAGATATCCATTAAGAATAAGCTGGAGCCCGTGGTTTGTTATAATGTTCTGTGGGATGGAGTGTAAAGGAGAGGGGGCGTCCATGAATAAATACGTGAACGTCCCCATCTCCATATGGTGGCGGAAGTGCATGGGAATCGAACCCACCCGGGACGGTTTTAACGCCCCACACCGGATTTGAAGTCCGGGAGCCCCACCAGTGAGCTGCGCACTTCCGTATTTTTTTTATGCTCTAAAATTAAAAACATAGCTGTTTGGCGTTTTTTGTCAACTGCTTTTTTCGACAGAGGATAGGCCGTGATCGCATATTTTGATTGTTTCTCAGGAATAAGCGGTGACATGACCCTGGGCGCGTTCATTGATCTCGGGGTTGATCCGAACCGGCTTTCAGACGCGCTTTGTTCATGCCTTCCGAAAGTCGAGTTTGATATCCGGAGCTCATGGGTTAAGCGGTCCGGGATTTCGGCATGCAGGGTGATTGTCGAGGCTTCAGACAAGATTCCCCGGAATTACGCCCAGATCCGGGGGCTCATAGAGGAAAGCCTTCTGCCAGGCCGTGTGAAAACCGCAAGCCTTGAAATGTTCGGCCGGGTCGCCAGGGCCGAGGCCGCCATACACGCATGCCCCGTGGATAAGGTCCATTTCCATGAACTCGGTGGTGTGGATGCGATTGTCGACATGGTGGGAGCTGCCATTTGTGTTGATTTTCTTGGTATTGACCGGTTGTTTGCCTCGAAAATCCCTCTTGGTTCCGGCATGGTTGAATGCAGCCACGGTATGATACCGGTTCCGGCCCCCGCCACCATGGCGATTTTAACGGGCGTACCCGTTTATGGCGGCGTTATTGAAGGCGAGGCTGTCACGCCTACGGGCGCGGCAATTGTGACCACCCTTGCCGGGGAATTCGGCGCTGTGCCGGACATGATCGTGGAAAAAACGGGTTATGGCGCCGGTCAACGTGACGGCGGCCCTAACCCGAATCTGCTCCGGATAATCCTCGGGCATGAGGCCGTGGGGAAAAATGTTTCCATGGTCATGGTCGAGACCACCATAGATGACATGAATCCCGAGCTTTTCGGTTATCTTGGTGAGCGGCTCTTTGAAAACGGGGCTGCCGACGTGACTCTTATTCCGGCATATATGAAAAAGGGGAGGCCCGGAACCCTTGTCCAGGCCCTCTGTCCGGATGCCGTCCGGGAAAAAATAGTTTATACGATATTGTCGGAATCGAGTTCCATAGGTGTAAGATTTTACCCGGTAATGCGCACGGTTCTTGACAGGGTCGCCGTGACCCTTAAGACCCCCCATGGGCCGATTATGGCCAAGGCCGTGAAGACCCCGGACGGACGGGTCAGAATCAGCCCGGAATATGCTTCCTGCCGAAAAACAGCCGAAAGCAGGCATTTGCCTCTGCCGGTTGTTTACCAGGCGGCCCTTGCGGCCGCCGAAGATCAGGATATGACGAAAATACGCTGAAAACTGCCTTGACACGCAAGAGGCCGGGTTATAGAAACGGGTTATGAATTCTTACGCGAAAATAATGAATATCATTGCGACCGCAGGGTACATGGGAAGAATTCCCTTTGCCCCCGGTACGTTCGGCTCCCTTGCGGGGATTCTTTTTTTTTATTTTACTTCCGGCCTTGCGCCCGCATGGCAGATGGTAACCCTTTTGTGTCTGATTGTCCTTGCGGTTGTTTCCGCACACAAGGCTGAAGAGATAATGGGTGAAACCGATCCCGGAGCCATCGTGATAGACGAGGTCGCGGGCATGGCGGTAACCTGCATGGGCCTGCCGTTTTCGCTTCCTGTGGCAGTTTGCGCTTTTATTCTTTTCAGGCTGTTCGATATCTTAAAGCCGTTTCCCATCAACTGGCTTGAACAGCGCTTTTCCGGCGGTTTAGGGGTCGTAATAGACGATGTTTTTGCGGGTTTGATCTGCCGTATTATCCTGGGAATTCTGGTGTGAGCATGGATGGCAAAAAACCTCTCCGGGCTTTTGTCGCAATAAAACTTCCCATACATATTATCGAAGAACTTGCGAGACTTAAGAAAAAGCTTGTGGATTACGGCATTGCCGCAAGGTGGGTGAGACCGGAAAATATCCATCTTACGCTCCGGTTTCTTGGAGATATTCCGGCCGACTCCGTTGCTCCGGTCCTTACACGCATGAAGATCGCAGCCGATGGAATCAAGCCCATAAATCTTTCGGTTTGCGGGATGGGTGTTTTTCCGAACATTAAACGAGCTCAAGTGATCTGGGTGGGTCTTGGCGATGAGAGCGGCCTGCTTGCAGACCTGAACAGGCGGTTGGAAAGTGAACTGGATAAAATCGGATTCGCACCTGAAAAGAGGCGCTTTGCTCCTCATCTTACCCTTGGCAGGATAAAAAAACCGGTGAGTCCGGAAGCTTTAGCCGATGCTCTGGGAGAAAAAGCCGTGTTTTCTCCCGTGCCGTTTACGGCGCAACTGATTTATCTCATTGAAAGCAGATTGACGAAAAACGGGCCCATTTACACAGATTTGGATTTTGTCGAGTTTTGCAGTTGATATGGTAAATTTTCAATATGGAGGAACTATATGGACAAGTCAATGGACAGAGAAAAGGCTGTTTCAAGCGCCATCAGCCAGATAGAAAAACAATTCGGCAAGGGCTCGATCATGAAGCTTGGAAGCAATGCCATTATCGATGTACCGGTGATTCCCACCGGGTCGATCGCCTTAGACCTTGCCCTCGGCATCGGGGGCCTTCCCCGGGGGAGGGTGATCGAGATTTACGGCCCCGAGTCCTCGGGTAAAACCACACTTGCCCTTCACGCCGTGGCCGAGGCCCAGAGACAGGGAGGAATAGCCGCCTTCATAGACGCTGAACACGCGCTCGATATTTCCTATGCCAGAAAGCTCGGTGTTAATTGCGATGAACTCCTGGTCTCCCAGCCCGATACGGGAGAGCAGGCCCTGGAGATCACCGACATGCTGGTCCGGAGTGGCGCCATTGATGTTCTGGTTATCGACTCGGTTGCGGCCCTGGTTCCCCGGGCCGAGATCGAGGGTGAAATGGGCGATTCGCACATGGGCCTCCAGGCCAGGCTCATGTCCCAGGCGTTGCGAAAGCTGACCTCAAGCATCAGCAAGACCATGACGTCGGTGATTTTCATAAACCAGATACGGATGAAGATCGGTGTTGTATTCGGCAACCCCGAGACAACAACCGGCGGAAACGCCCTTAAGTTTTACGCCTCCACCAGGATCGATATCCGCAGGATCGGGGCCATCAAGGACGGGCAGGATGCCATTGGGAACCGGACCCGTGCCAAGGTCGTAAAGAATAAGCTCGCCCCTCCTTTCAAGGAAGCCGAGTTTGACATCATGTACGGGGAAGGGATATCGGCCACGGGTGATTTGCTTGATATGGGGGTGCGTGCCGAGGTGATCGAAAAGAGCGGTTCCTGGTACTCCTATGATGGTGAACGACTGGGCCAGGGCAGGGAAAACATCAAGCGCTATTTTCATGAACACCCTGATTTGTTTGACTCATTGATAAGCAAGGTTAAGTCCGCTCTGGGACTGAAGGTCGGCGATGCGCCGCCGAAAACCAAAGTGGAAGCTCCGGCTGCTGAAAAATAGAGGTGCGCAGCTTGGCCGATTACAACCATTGTGGAGCCGTTAATGACTGGAAATGAAATTCGCAAAAAATTTTTGGATTTTTTCGCCGAACATGGTCACCGGGTCGTCAGGAGTTCTTCTCTCGTGCCCGCCGATGATCCGACCCTGCTTTTTACAAACGCGGGCATGGTGCAGTTCAAACGGGTATTTCTGGGTGAGGAAAAACGGGATTACACCAGGGCATCCACCTCCCAGAAATGCGTGAGAGCCGGGGGAAAGCATAACGACCTTGAAAACGTGGGCCATACGGCCCGGCATCATACCTTTTTTGAAATGCTGGGCAATTTTTCATTTGGCGATTATTTTAAAAACGACGCCATTAAATACGCGTGGACGTTTCTCGTAGATGAGATCGGGCTTAATCCGAACGACCTCTGGGTATCGGTTTACAAAGACGATGACGAGGCATATGAAATCTGGAAAAATGAGGTGGGACTTTCCGAAGACAGGATCGTGCGCCTGGGTGATGCGGATAATTTCTGGTCAATGGGAGAGACCGGCCCTTGCGGGCCGTGCTCCGAAATACTCATCGACCGGGGGCCCGCTCTTGGCTGCGCCAGCCCCGATTGTAAGCCCGGCTGTGACTGCGACCGGTATCTTGAGATATGGAACCTCGTATTCATGCAGTACAACCGGGACGCAAAAGGCTCGATGACTCCGCTTCCAAAACCGAGCATAGACACTGGCATGGGGCTTGAACGAATAGCCGCAGTTGTCCAGGATGTATCAAATAATTTTGAAACCGACCTTTTTGCGCCGATTATCTCAAAAATCTCATCTCTCTGCAACAGGGCATCCGGCGAGGATAAGGATGCAGACATCGCCATGAAGGTGATTGCCGATCATAGCCGTGCTGCGGCTTTTCTGGTTTCAGACGGCGTGCTCCCTTCAAACGAGGGGCGGGGCTATGTTTTGCGCAGGATAATGCGAAGGGCCATCCGCTATGGCCGGAACATAGGGCTCACCCGGCCGTTTCTCCATGAAACCGTCGAGCCGGTGTTCGACATCATGAGCACTGCATATCCCGGCCTGAAGCGGGAAAAAACGTTTATCACGAGCGTGATTCAAAACGAGGAAGAGCGCTTTTCCGAAACTCTTGACAACGGCCTCAAGCTTCTTGCCGAGACGCTGGACCGTCTTTTCGCCCATGGCGAAAAGACGATTTCCGGGGAGGTCATTTTCAAGCTCTATGATACTTACGGGTTTCCGGTGGACATCGTAAAAGACGTGGTTGCGGGCCGTGATTTTGTGCTTGACATGGACGGGTTTAACATGTCCATGGAGCGTCAGCGAGAGCAGTCCCGCACAAGGACACAATTTTCAGACATGGCCGAGGCTTACCAGGAATTTGCGGCTTCATTGTCCGGGCTTCCCAAGTTTGTGGGGTATGACCGGATGGAGTGCGAGGGAAAAATACTGCTCATGGTTGCCGGAAATGAACGGATTGAAACCGCTATGTCCGGCCAGGCAATTGAACTTGTGGCTGACCCGACTCCGTTTTATGCTGAATCAGGCGGTCAGGCCGGAGACTGTGGCATTATTTCCGGCCATAATTTTATCATACAGGTGGACGACACGGTCAAGGACCCGGCGGGGCTGATCATACACAAGGGGAAAATGGTTTCGGGCACTGCAAAAACCGGCGAGCCCGTAAATTTATCCGTGGATCTTGCAAAACGGGCTGAGACTGCCTGCAATCACACGGCAACACATCTCCTCCATGCCGCCCTGCGGCAAGTCCTGGGGGATCATGTGCGCCAGGCCGGCTCCCATGTTGCCGCAGACAGGCTCAGGTTTGATTTTACCCATTTTTCCCGGCTCGAATCCGAACACATCGAAAAAACAGAGCGGATCGTAAATGGGATGATCCGCGCGAACCGGCCGGTGGCGACCGATGAGATGGATGCTGATGCCGCCCTTAAAAGCGGGGCCATGGCCCTTTTCGAGGAAAAATACGGGGACTCCGTCCGTGTGGTTCATATTGATGATTTCAGCCGGGAACTCTGCGGCGGCACGCACACGGTAAAAACAGGCGATATCGGTATTTTTGTCATTGTATCCGAATCATCGGTGGCATCCGGGGTCAGGCGCATCGAGGCACTTACCGGAGATGCCGCTCTGGCCGCCATACAAATGGACAGGCATTGCCTGCTTCGGGCGGCCCGGCTACTCAAGGAGAAGCCCGAATCCCTAGATGCCCGGATAAAAGCGCTGATTTCAACCATAAAGGAGCAGGAAAAGACCATTGAAAAGCTTACGTTAAAGCTTGCCGTGGGCCCGTCGGACAGCGGCGGAAACAAAGATGAATTTATTGTTTCAGGTATTCGCCTGATTGCAAAACGGGTGGAAGCCGATAACCCCGGGGCGCTGCGCAACATGGCGGACAGGTTTAAGGACAGGCTAGACTCCGGGATCGTGATCCTCGGCGCTGAAGCGGACGGCAAGGCCATGTTCGTTACCTCGGTCACAAAAGACCTTGTCGCAAAGTTTAATGCAGGAAAGATCGTAAAGGAACTTGCCGCAGTCGTGGGCGGAAAAGGCGGGGGCCGTCCGGACATGGCCCAGGCAGGAGGGCCCGATGCCGTGAAGCTTGATGATGCAATCGGCAATGCGGCCGGGATGATAAAGAAGATGGCCGAATCGCAATAGGCGCATAACAGGACTGGCGACTCCCGGAAAAAGCTCTTGGTTCATGATGAAGGATTTCTGTCCGGTCCTTTGAGATAGAAAGATTGCTCCGGTTGTTTTACTTCGCCTTTCTTTTACATTGAGCCGCGAAAAAAGGCTTATATAGCCCCATTTCTTCATTGCAGGTTTAATTGGATATTTTGAATACGGTGCCGGAGCTGCGGCTTTGCTTATGCCGCAGCGGTTTCAGCAGCCTCGTCTCCCTCCCTGAGGCGGTGGATCTGGCGGTTGTAAAACGCGATCAGGTCCCGGCGGTTCAGCATTCCCAGGAGAATGCCGGGATCATCCTCGGCCACCACGGGGAGGGCGTCAATGTTTTTGGTCGTAAGCTTGCGCAAAACGGAGTTCAAATCCTCGGAAGCCGTGGTGCAGATTACCTCTGTCGTGGCGATGTCGCGCATGACGACCAGGTGTTCTATCTCCGGGGAGAAGAGGACCCCGCGCACGTCGGTCCCGGAAAAGATGCCAATAAGGCGGTTGTTTTCACCCATAACCGGGAAATGATGCTGCTTTGTCCTGGAAAAAAACCGCTTGAACTCGGAAAAAGGCATACCTTCCGGGATGGTCTCGACCTTGCGCACAAGGTGCATGAGGTCGCTCACCTTCATCGTCTGTAAAACGTCGACTAAAAATTCACCTGCATGGGCGGGAGAAAGAACCCTGCTTTTTACCTGCTTGATGTATATCCCCCATCGTTTAGACGCCATATAGGACAGCGAGCAGACAAAGAGGCTGGGAAGCAGCAGTTCATAGGAGTTCGTCATTTCACTGACAAAGATGATCGTGGATATCGGGGCCGAGGATGCGGCCGCGAAAAAGCCCGCCATGCCGACCACGACAAAGGCTCCGGGATCGCTCACCAGGCCGGGCGCAAGCCCGTGAAAGATAAGCCCCACGACACCGCCCATGGCCCCGCCGATCACGATTGACGGCCCGAACACCCCGCCCGAGCCGCCCGATCCGATTGTAAATGAAGTGGTCAGGATTTTGCCGAATGCAAGTGTCAGCAGAAAGGGAATGGTAAGCTGGCTGTAGATGGCCTGCTGGGCGTAGCCGTATCCGAATGCGAGGGTATAGGGGAAATAGAACCCTACCATGCCGGTCAGAAGGCCTCCTATGGCGGGTTTTACATGGTTTGGAATCTTTAAGACCTTGAATATTTTAGTGACCCCATAAAACGATTTCACATACACAAAGCTCAAGCCCACCAGCACCACGGCAAGGACAATATACGGACCCAGCTCAAGAGGGCTTTTGAACATGAATTCAGGTGAATGGAACAGGGAGCCCCATCCAAAGAAAAGGGAGAGCAGGCAGTAGGCCACAACCGATGAAATACCGGCCGGGATGATTACCTCTGATTCAAAGTCGGGATCACTGTAAAGAACTTCGGATGCAAAGAGCGCACCAGCCAGGGGCGCCCGGAAGATGCTTCCCACTCCGGCGCCGATTCCGGCTGCAAGCATGATCCTTCTTTCCCTGTTGGAGAGTTTGAGCCTTGTTGCCAGAAAGGAGCCGAACCCTGCCCCGATCTGGGCGATGGGCCCCTCGCGGCCCCCGGAGCCGCCGGTCGTAAGTGTTATGACCGAGGCGATGGTCTTTATGAACGGGACCCGGCCCCGGATGTAGCCGCCCTTGTTGTGATACGCGTCAATGGCGGCGTCCGTGCCGTGTCCCTCGGCCTCGGGCGCGAAGGTGTAGATCAGCCAACCGGAAAATATTCCGCCGATTGCCGGGAGTATGAGTAGCGCCCATCGTTGCAGGGACGTTGCCTGGGGCGGCAGGAAAGGCGTCTCTCCGCCTGCCAGGGGAGGGTAATACCCGGCGAATCTCCCCATGAAAAAATGACTGCCGACCTCGCATAAATATTGGAAGACCACGGACCCCAGGCCTGCGATTACCCCTATGAGCACAAAGATGATGCTCCATTTCCCGGCCCGGGCCAGGCGGGCAGCTCCAAACCCGTGGCGTTTGCGCCAAAAGAAATTTTTTATGCGGTCCGCATATGCCATTTTCTGTCGGGATTGCTCCCGCATATCCCCTTTTTTCGGAGTTCCGGAATATTACCAATTTTTGTCATAAAAGGCAGATCGCAGCCCGTCTTAAAGACACGCCCGACGGACTTGTCACACAGTCGCCTGCTCCAGGTCTTTCACGCCCTTTAAGACAATATCGAACAGTTCCCGGATATTCTCTTTTTCAATGCATGAAAAGGCCACCCTTAGATCATGCGCGCCCAGGGATATGAGGCCAACCCCGTACTCATCTAAGATATGGAGACGTAATTTTTCGGATTCAATCGTTTTCAGGCGGATGCACATGAAATACCCTGAATTGAATGGATAGACATCCCAGGCGTCGTTGTATTTCGGATCCGATAAAACAGACCGGACCTCGCGTGCCCGCTCCATGAGGATAGCGCTCTTGGCCGCTTTCTGCTCACTGTATCCAGGGCTCTTCATCGATTTGAATACAATGGACTGACTCAAGTGGCTGCAATTGGAGATATTTCCCCTGATGCAGCCTGCGGTCTTCCTTTCCAGCGCATCATATATAATCGCGTCGTCGCCCTTTAGCGGGCACCCGTACGTGATGAACCCGACGCGCAGTCCCCAGACGTAATCCTCCTTGGTTGCGCCATCGAGTTTTACGGCAAGCAGCCTGGGATGAATGGAGCAAATCCTTGAAAAAAGAGATTCCGTCAGGATTTCCGGTTCGTAAAAGAGTCCGAAATAGGCATCGTCGCTTACCGTGATAATATTGGTGCCCGTTTCCGCCACGGACAGGAGAATATCAATGATCCGCATGGCTTCGGTTTCCGTAATCGTGTAGCCAGACGGATTTTGGGGGAAATTCAAAAGCACGCAGATCTTGTCGCGTTTTTCGGCTTCGGCCCTTACTTGCGCTTCAAACGCTTCGAGGTTGAATCCACCGGTTTCATTAAATAATTCATATTTGCTCAATTGCGCGTGCTTGCGCACGGAAAAGATCATATTGTAATTGCCCCACATCATTTCCGGTAAAATCACCACGTCGTCCGGATCGAGCCACACGTCCGCGAACGTGGAGAGCCCGTGAGTGATTCCATTGGTCACGACAGGCAGGCTGACTTCACGTCCGGCAAGGGATGGGTTTTTTTCATACATGGCAATGCGCCACTGGCGGCGTAAAGCGGGAATGCCGAATGACGGGGCGTAAGTCACGGACTCTTCGGGGGCGAGCCCGGAAATGGATGCCATGATGTTCGGCAGGACCATGGCGTGTCCCTCTTCCTTTGCTATTCCTATGGTGCCGTTTAACCTGTGGGCCTTTTGCTTTGCTTCTGCGCTCTGGGACAATATCCCTTTTGGGAAAAAAAGGTTTTTTCCGATTTCAGACAGCATCTCCATCAGGTAGGGGTTGCCCTCAACGATCACCTTGTTCAATTCTCTAGCGAGTGGATTCATTTCCGGCCTTTCGTGGTTTCATGGTTGTAATGATATCTATGCATGCCGGTTTACCCGGCCGAAACTTTATCCATTTTCTTTACTTTTTCCCCCTGAAAGTCAAGGATTATCCGGCCGTACGGGGAAAAGGGGATTGAAAATCAAGGGCGCACACGGTAACATCAAAATTCCGATTGATTCCTTAACGTCATCAAAATCAGGGGAGCCTGAATGACTTACAGCCTTTTATGCATAACCGACCGCAGCGACCTGCCCGAAACTGAGCTTTTCATCGGCCTGGCACGGTCCGGGGTGGATATAACCGTTTGCTGCAATCCAACCGGCCGTCATTATCACAGGCTTGTCAAGGCCTGCGTCAATACCATCGAGCTTGTCATAAAGAGCCGTTTTTCCGTGTCCGCATTCCGAACCATATCTTCAATTCTCGACCGGAAGCCCTATGATATCGTTTATTGCTTTAACAACAAGGCCGCTGCAAACGCACTTTTTGCAACCCGGAACCGTGATATTACCGTCATCACATACAGGGGGGTTGACGTCAATCTGAGCCTTGTCTCTCCGGCATCCCTTACAACTCATCTCCATCCCCGCGTAAAAAAGATCATCTGCGTGTGCAATGCGGTCCGGGATTATGTGAACGGGCTTTCTTTTGCGGGATTCACGCGGCGGGAAAAAAGGGCCGTCACAATATACAAGGGCCACGATCTGTCGTGGTACAATGAAAAACCGGCCGACCTGTCGGAGTTCGGCATTTCCGAAAAGAGTTTTGTGGTGGGCTTTGCCGGCAGAAACCGCGCTCAAAAGGGTTTTTTTGATCTGGTCGACGCAGCAAGCTTGCTGCCGGCTGATGCGCCTATTTTCTTTCTGCTCCTCGGACGTCTGGCGGAAAATAAAAAGCTTGTCGAGCGGATTGCCCAGAGCCCCTGCGCCAGAAGAATTCATCTCACCGGATTCCGCACGGACGCACCGTCGATTATAGCGGCCTGTGACATATTTGCGGCTCCTTCAATCGGACGGGAGGGCCTTGCAAAGACCGTCATCGAGGCCATGGCCCACGGCGTCCCCCCGGTGGCAACAAACGTGGGCGGCCTGCTTGAGCTGGTGGAACATGGCGTTTCAGGATATATCATTCCACAGAAAAATCCGGCAGCCCTTGCGGACGCCATCTTTTCACTCTATTGCCACCCAAAAGAAAGGGCCCGGCTCGGTGTTGGCGCACGTGAGCGTATCCGAACGCATTTTAACGTGGCCCGTACGGTGAACGAACACCGGGCGCTGTTTGAGGAATTGACGGGCCCAGATCTGCGAACGGATCTGTGAACCGGTTGACAATTCAAGTTTTTTCAGACATAATCAATACATTTAATGCAGGGCCATGCTTTCCCATACTCTTCCATCCTTCCCCTCGCCCGGCGGCCCCGTGTTTTTTGAACATCACTAAACAAGAACCCGAACCCTGACGGTGGTGCCATGATCAAGAAAATCCTCATTGTTGATGACTCCCTGGTTGCCCGCATGATGATCGAAAACAGCCTCCCCCCGAACATGGGATATGAAATAGAAAAAGCTGTGAACGGGAGGCAGGGTTTTGAAAAATTTTTGGAATTCAAACCGGACCTCGTCTTCATGGATCTTACCATGCCGGAGCTTGACGGGTATTCGGCCACTCAGAAGATATTGGAGCACGACCCCAACGCCCTTGTCGTGGCACTGACCGCCGATATCCAGCCCAAATCTGTCTCCAGGATAAAGGAAGTGGGCGCCTTTACCGTGATTGCGAAGCCGGCGAAACCGGAGATTGTCAGGGAGGTCCTGTCGGAGGCGGAGACAATGAAGACGGCCAGGGCCGATGGGTCGTGCGACGCAAGCCCAGTGTTTTGCAACCAGGAAAAAGATATCCTCCAGGAGATCATGAATATCGGATTCGGCAACGCAACCGCTGATCTGGCCGAAATTATAGATATTTACGTACGCCTTTCCGTGCCGGATATCCAGGTAGTGGAGATGGGTCAGGTTCCCGACTATATGAAAGAAACAATTGTATCCCTGGATGAGACCAGCATTATCGTTCAGAATTTCTGGGGTGATTTTTCCGGATCGGGCCTCCTTGTGCTACCGAACCGGGCAGCTAGTGAGTTAATCACCCTGCTCATGGACGGGCATAAAGACGAGGCGCTGAACAAGCCGATCGCGGCCCTGGAGACCGAATCCCTGATCGAGATCGGAAACCTTTTGATCAGCGCGTGCGTGGGAAAGATATCCGAGCTGTTAAAGACCATCACCACCTATTCCCCGCCCCAGGTAATAAATGAATACATCACGGATCCGGAAGCCTTTATCCAGTCCTTTTCCACCTTTCAGTCCGCCATCATCATGAAGACGGTGTTCCAGTTTGAACAAAGCGATTTGAGCGGCCTGCTCATGCTGTTGACCCAGCAGGATTCGATCCAGTGGCTGAACCGGTCCCTGAATACGTTTCTGGAGTCTTACAGATGATTTACGATCAGATGTTCGAGATGCTCAATGTCGGTATCGTAATTTTCGATGCCGAGCTGAAGGTGGTCATGTGGAACCGGTGGATGTCCACGCACAGCGGTATAGATCCGGAAACAATTATCGGGCAACCCTTATTTTCGTTTTTCCCGGATCTCGACTTCCCCCGTTTTCGCAGGAATATCAAAGCCGTGTTCGCATTCGGCTCGTTTTCTTTTTTTTCTCAAAAGCTGCATGGATTTCTGTTCCCGTTCAAGGCATGTGGGCTGACCGGGGCGTGTTTTGAAAATATGCAGCAGAACTGCACCATGGGGCCGTTGCGGGAAAATAACGACCGCGTGACGCACGTTTTTATCACTGTGGAAGACGTGACCTCCATGGCGGTCTACGAGCAGAAGCTGACGGAGATGAATATCACGGACGCCCTGACCGGAATCTATAACCGCCGCTACCTGATCACCCGGTTAAAAGAGGAATTCGAAACGTTCAAGCGGTATGAAAAGCCGTTTTCCCTTATCATGTTTGATATCGACTTTTTCAAGCTCATAAACGATACATACGGCCATCAGGCCGGAGATCACATATTAAAATCGTTTTCGGATATTTGCAAGGAAACTATCCGGAGCAGCGATCTGATGGCCAGATATGGTGGAGAGGAATTCTGTTGCCTTCTGCCCGAAACTATATCGGGCCCGGCCCGGGAACTGGCGGATCGGATCCGTAAAAAAATAGAAGGCTCGGTCTTTACCTACAATGATAACGATATACATATAACCGTGAGCGGCGGCGTGTCCGAGGTGAAAAAAGAGCTCGGATCAGTAGACGGGCTTCTGGAAAAGGCCGACAAGGCATTGTATATTGCCAAGGAATCCGGGCGGAACAAGATCGTTGCCATGAACTGACGACTCCGTAAAAAGTCCGTCTGCTGCGTTGCACTTCCTCGGGAAAGTGCTACCGTACGAAAAGTACGCCTTCGCCTTTTCCCGACTCGCGACGCCTTGCATACGAAGCTTTTTACGAAGCCGTCAGGCAGGGCATTAAGCCACTGGTTTACAAAAATGCCGCACTGTCCACGCGCGCGGACAGTGCGGCATTTTTGTCGTGTAGCGATTTGTTTTATAATCTGATTTAAATTCAAGAAATTGAGATTTTTTCCATTACCGTGCAAGCCAGCTTTATTCCCATGAGCCGAAATGCTCGAGATAGGGTCAAGTCTACGCTTGACTTTTACCTGTGTTTCCGTTAATCTTAATTCTAAGAATTCAATGCCCGGGAGCTTGGCGCCACATCCTGAACCGGGGCAGCAGCTCCGAGGAGATTTTCAACGGCACGAGTGATTATGAGACATTTGTTGGGCTCGCTCAGAGAGAGCATGTGGATGTTGAATATCCGCATTGCCGCATACTGACTGATGCCCAAAATTATCACTTTGAGAGCAGGCTTGATGTTAACCCAAGTTCGACAACCAATTTTTAAATATATAGTAATATCTATAAGATGTAGAATTTTGGGGTTATTTTTCCTCACTACATTTTCTATCTTTTCTCAACGGTGTCCTGATCTTTATTTTTCTTAATGGTTGTTTATTTATTGCCAGCGCGTCATAAATCTCCTGCTGTTTTATTGTAGGAGTTGTACTGTTTCTCACATTTATTGTGGACTCATCTTCCGTTTTGAATGTAGTCGTCACTCTAACATGTGTTGACAATATGTTTCTGATTGTATTCCAATTGGAATTGATACCATTTCGGTGTAATTTTTTTAAAATACCGGCAAGAATATGATACGCAATAACGGTGATGAAAATGTGCGCGGTTGTTGTATCATCTCTCTTATGATGAATCGGCCTTAAACCTAAATGTGACTTCATACTCCTGAAGCTGTCTTCAACAGTAGTCAGAGATCGATGAATTTTGGATATCGCTTCTTCTGTCAGATCAAGACGATTGGTTCTCAGAATATAATCCCCAACCTTTTGCTGCCTTGCCTTTCCTTTGGGATTTTTGTGATATTCAATTGTTGTCACTTTACCTTCAACTTGTTTGATTTCAATATCATACAAATTGCCAACACCATATCGTTCTTTGATTCTTCCAATTCTTTCAACAATAACTCTATATTTTTTCCGGGTTCCCTTTTTCATGAGTCCATCCCGAATTTTCTTTAATTCCTGCTCAAATTTATAAATTTTCTTCTCAAGAATAGCTTTCTCTTTGGCTTCTTTTAATCCACTGTGGCAATGAAGCCAAGCTTCTCCATCTTTCTTCACCAGTTTCACTTTCAACTCGGTCTTTTTGTCATAAAGCTTGAGAGCTTTTTCTGTACAACCAGCCCAAAAATCTTCAGGGTATGATCGCCTTCTTGATACGGCGACATATTTAAATTTCTTCTTTTTTATTATTTCGATGTTTTCATCTGAAGCAATACCGGCATCAAGGGCTATCGTTTTCTCAATACCAAAACCATCATTAACTCCGGATAGCTCATTTAATATGTCTTCTAATGTTCCAGGCTCTGACACATTACCTTCAAGAATTCTGCTTTGTTTAGGAAATCCATCGGAATCAAGGGTTAATGCCAGCGTAACCAATGGCCTGTCATTGCGCCGTTCTTTTGATCTTCCCGGTTTCGCTATTTTGCTGTTTCGCTTACTCCCTTCAAAATAGGTATTGGTAAGATCATACAGAATAAGGGTTTCTTCTAAATCAAAAATTTCCCGTGCCTTTTCTGACAAACTCTGTTCTATTTCTTCATGGTTTTCCAACAACAAACAGGACGTTCTGTGCAGTGCGTTATCATATACTTTTGAATCTGTTTTTAATAGTTCGCATATCGCACTGTTTTCATTAATCCATCTGGCTGTTTCTCGTTCACTTGCCGGGTGAGTAAGCCTTCCGGCAATCAACATTTTTGAATAATCGATCTGGTGGTCAGCGAATTTAAGCTTTTTAAGAACCTTGTCTAAATTATATTCCCGCATACTGCTCGTTACGACATGCTCAACCCCGATTGTTCTGCTGTCTGACGTTGAAACAGAGTTGATATCAACTGTTTCATACTCAGGTTTTTCTTTACCGGATTCCCGCTCAATTTTTTCTGATTCTTTATTGAACCTTTCTTTAATGAGCACCCTGGCATAATGTTTGGCGAGTTTTTCGATTTCCGGATTAGTAGAAAATAAGCTGTTTTGCCCGTGGAGTTCAGATTCAATGGTGTTTGCCAATTCTTTCCACTGATCCCTGGCAAGGTCAAGGAGTCCCATATTCAGCAATAGCCTTTGCCTTGGGCCATTGGGGGTACGGACGGATTCTACCAGTTGATGTTGGACATATTTTTTGCCCTTTTTTGATTTGACTGTTTCTCGAATAAACATGGAACCAATATATAGTACGGGAACGAAGGTGTCAAACATATAAATTATTTTCAGACACTACATTGACTTCTTTAGGTATCGCATATAATGTTTTCAAATAGTTATAATGAAAAACCTCTTGGTTTTATCAGTTTTCACGCAGATTTTGTCGAACTTGGGTTAA